>NZ_JBHTSV010000037.1:0-36982 GCF_042794925.1 Brachybacterium sp. NPDC056505 | reverse complement strand
CCATGGACCAGCGTCCATGGCACGGAACGCTCCCTTCTCCGCGTCCTGCCCGTTCCGGAGCCGTCCCGCCTCGGTGAGGAGGCGGCGGGGCCGGCCCGTCAGCTGAAGCTGATCACCAGCGGGGCGTGGTCGGACCAGCGGGTGTCGTAGCTCGGCGCCCGATCGACCTGCGCGCGCGTCGCCCGAGCGGCGAGATCCGGATCGGCCAGCTGGTAGTCGATCCTCCAGCCCGAGTCGTTGTCGAAGGCCTTCCCTCGCTGCGACCACCAGGTGTAGGGGCCGGGGCCCTCGCCGACGACGCGCCGCTGCACGTCGACCCAGTCGGCGCCGTCACCGGTGCCGCCGCCCTCGGCCCGGACTGTCGGGCCGTCAGTGCCGACCAGGCGGTCGAGGTACGCGCGCTCCTCGGGCAGGAAGCCCGCGGACTTCAGGTTGCCCTTCCAGTTCTTGATGTCCCACTCGGTGTGGGCGATGTTGAGGTCGCCCGTGAGGACCACGTGCCGGCCGTCGGAGCGCAGGGCCGAGAGGCGCTCCATCATCACGTCGAGGAAGGCGTACTTGTCCGTCATGGTCTGCGGCTTCTCGGTGTTGCCCGAGTGCATGTAGCAGGAGATCACCGTGAGGGTGTGGCCGTCGCCGAGCGGATCGGCGAGGTCGGCCTCGAGCCAGCGGCCAGTGTGGGCGGGCTCGGTGAGGCCGGGCAGCCCGGCGCGCACCCCGTCGAGGTCGATGGAGCCGAGCTCGGTGCGCGCGGCGATCGCGACGCCGGCGCGGCCCTTCAGCTCGGAGGGCAGGCCGACGATCCGCCAGCCCTCCCCCACGAGGTCCGCGAGCAGCTCCTCGGGCGCCCGCACCTCCTGCAGGGTGATGACGTCCGCGGGGGTCTCGGCGAGCCAGTCGCCCATGCCCTTGCGGGCCGCGGCGCGCAGTCCGTTCACGTTGACGGTGGCGAGTGTGAATGTCATGACCGCCAGTATTCCAGCCGGGACGGACGGACAGGGACGGCCGCGACGAGAGGGCGGATGCACCCGTGCTGCGGCATGCTGCGGGCCGGGCAGCCGGGCCGATCAGCAGGGTCGTGCAGCAATCCCGATGAGGACGCCCCGCCGGATCAGCGACGGGTGACGGGGATGTCCGCACCGCCCGTGGCGCGCGTCCCGGGACCCACGACGTTCGCGAGGTGATCGTGCTCGAAGCGCGCCGTCGGACCGTGCGGATGCCGTGAGACCTCGTCGCCGACGCTCTGGGCATACGTGTCCGCGCCATGGTTGGCGAAAAGGTACTCCGAGCGTCCGTACAGCGGCACCTCGTGGCGGTGGGACGCCCGATCCAGGGGACCGGGGAGCCTCGCGCTGATCGATGGGTCGCCATCGAGGTTGGGGACCGGGTCGTCACCGACTCCGTAGGAGCCCTGGTGGTCGAAGTTGATGGTCTGCGTGCCTCGGGGCACCTGCGCGTTCTCGACGGGGCTGCCCGCGGTGACCACCGTCGAGACGTGGTAGCCGTCGCTGCCGTTGAAGTGCGGATCCGCAGCCAGGTTGGAGGCCGCGATCCCGCCCTGCGAGTGACCCACCATCGTCACGTCCGCGCCCTTCGGCACGCCGTACGCCTCCATGGCCGCACGAACGGCATCGGCTGAATCGGTGTTCCTGCCCATGAGAGCCGGCCCGTTCTGATCCCAGCCCATCGGATTGTTGGTTCCCTCGTGGAGGGGGTTGGCCGTGGCGGCCATCGGCCCCTTCGAGCCGGGCACGTAGACCACGTAGTGGTCTGCGCCGTCGGGCCCATGGATCGTCTGGACGGTGATGTTGGCGTGGTCGTCGGTGTGACGGGAGCCTGTGCTCGCGCGGCTGAGGTTCTCCAGGAGGTCCTGGGTGCTGTGCGGGTCCTTGAGCCCCTTCGGGCTGCGGTCGATGTCGTCCTCGCGCACGGGTTGGACCGTCTTGAACTCGGGCTTCACCGCGTCCCAGGCGCCTCCGACAGCGTCGGACGCCGTGTGCGCCGCCCCGCCCAGGAGGTTCCCGGCGTCGTGGAGGCGATCCTTGCCCCATCCGATCGCATCGCTCGTCCCGCTCGCCGTGGCCGTCGCCGTGAGCACGTCCGGCCAGGGATGGGGCGGCGCGGACGGATCGGCGTGCGGACCCGATCCGCCGTCGTCCGTGGACGAGGCTTGCTCCTGCTCCGTCGCCTGCTCGCCGAGCTCGCGCCCATACGTCGACAGTGCCGAGCACGCGCGTGCCCCGGCAGCCGTGACGTCGGTCGAGAATCGCCCGCGGAAGGCCTCGGCATCGGGTCCTGTCCACTCGGCGTCTGCGACGGCCGCCGAGAGCCCGCGGAGGATCTCCTCGAGCCGGACTGCGGCGTCCTTCGTGCGACTGCCCTGATCACGGACGGCCGCGGTGTCCATGCCCAGGAAACCGCTCATCAGGACATCTCCTCCGCTCGGCTTCGCGCGGGCCGTTCTCGCGCTCGGTCAGCCTCGCAGAGCGGACGGGGCGGGTCCATGGGGAGAACTCCCCATGCACCCGCCCCGTCGGAGCGTGCAGGCGGTGCGCACACCGCCTTGCCGGATCAGCTCGGCCCCGTCCTGCTCAGCCCTCCGGCGCGATCCCCGCGGACCGCTCGGCCGCCTCGACCACGTTGGTCATCAGCAGGGCGACGGTCATCGGGCCGACCCCGCCGGGGTTCGGCGAGAGGTGCCCCGCGACCTCGACGACGCCCGGTGCGACGTCGCCGTACACCTTGTACTTCCCGGTCTCGGGGATCTTCTCCCCGCGGGTGACGCCCACGTCGAGGACGGCCGCGCCCGGCTTGACGTCCTCGGCGCGCACGAGGTGCTTGACGCCCGCGGCGGCGACGATGACGTCGGCCCGGCGCAGGTGCGAGGAGAGGTCCGTGGTCCCGGTGTGGGTGAGGGTGACGGTCGCGTTGATCGCGCGGCGGGTGAGGATCAGCCCGATCGAGCGTCCGATGGTCACGCCGCGGCCCACGACCACCACATCCTTGCCCTTGAGGTCGACGTCGTGGCGCAGCAGGAGCTCGATCGCTGCGCGCGGCGTGCAGGGCAGCGGCGAGGTGATGGGCGCGTTGACGTTGAGCACCAGGCGCCCCAGGTTAGTGGGATGCAGGCCGTCGGCGTCCTTGTCGGGGTCGATGCGCTCCAGGATCGCGTCGGTGTCGAGATGGTCGGGAAGCGGCAGCTGCACGATGAAGCCGTGGCACGCGGGGTCCGCGTTCAGGCGGTCGACGACCTCCTCGACCTCCTCCTGGGTGGCGCTCGCGGGAAGCTCGATCTGGATCGAGTTCATGCCGATCGCCTCGGAGCGGCGGTGCTTCATGCCGACGTAGAGCTTGGACCCCGGGTCATCGCCCACCAGCACGGTCGCGATCCCGGGGGTGATGCCGCGTTCCTTGAGCGCGGCCACCCGCTCGGCGAGCTCCTGGGTGATCTCCTTGGCCGTGGCGCGGCCGTCGAGCGTCTGTGCGGTCATGCGGACTCCTCGCTGCATGCACGGCGGCATGCGGGCGGCACGCGGAGGTGCGTGCGGTGGCTGCTGGTGTGCGGGGCGGGCACCACGGGGCCGCCCGCGGCATCTGCTCGCGAGCGGCCCGGCGGTCTCAGTACTGCTGCAGGCCCGCGTACAGGGGCTTCTTCTCGGTGAGCGCGCGGGTGCGGGCGCGCAGCGCCTCGACGTCGGGCGCGTCCTGGAGCGCCAGGGCGATGACGTCGGCGATCTCGGTGAACTCGTCCTTGCCGAAGCCGCGGGTGGCGAGCGCCGGGGTGCCGATGCGCAGGCCGGAGGTCACGCGCGGCGGACGCGGGTCGTTCGGGACCGCGTTGCGGTTCACGGTGATGCCGACCTCGTGGAGGCGGTCCTCGGCCTGCTGGCCGTCGAGCTGGGAGTCGACGAGGTCCACGAGCACGAGGTGCACGTCGGTGCCGCCGGAGAGCACCTTGACGCCGGCCGCGGTGGCGTCGGCCGCCTGCAGTCGATCCGCGAGGATCTGCGCGCCCTCGAGGGTGCGGCGCTGGCGGTCCACGAAGTCCTCGCCCGCGGCGATCTTGAGCGCGACGGCCTTCGCGGCGATCACGTGCATGAGCGGGCCGCCCTGCTGGCCGGGGAACACGGCGGAGTCGATCTTCTTCGCCCAGTCCTGGGTCGAGAGGATCATGCCGGAGCGGGGGCCGCCGATCGTCTTGTGGATCGTGGTCGAGGTGACGTCGGCGAAGGGCACGGGGCTCGGGTGCAGGTCGGCGGCGACCAGGCCCGCGAAGTGCGCCATGTCCACCCAGAGCGACGCCCCGACCTCGTCCGCGATCGAGCGGAAGGCCTCGAAGTCCAGGTGGCGGGGGTAGGCCGACCAGCCGGCGCAGATCACCTTGGGGTGGGTCTCCAGGGCGAGCTCGCGCACCTTGTCCATGTCGATCCGGCCCGTCGCGGGATCCAGCTCGTAGGCGGCGATGTCGTAGAGGCGACCGGAGAAGTTGATCTTCATGCCGTGGGTGAGGTGGCCGCCGTGGGCGAGGGAGAGGCCCATCAGCGTGTCTCCCGCACGCGCGAGGGCGTGCATGACCGAGGCGTTCGCGGTGGCGCCGGAGTGCGGCTGGACGTTCGCGTGGTCGGCGCCGAACAGGCTCTTGGCGCGCTCGATCGCGATCTCCTCGGCGACGTCGACCTCCTCGCAGCCGCCGTAGTAGCGGCGGCCCGGGTAGCCCTCGGCGTACTTGTTGGTGAGCACCGAGCCCTGCGCCTGCAGCACGGCGCGGGGGACGAAGTTCTCCGAGGCGATCATCTCGAGCGTGCCGCGCTGGCGGTCGAGCTCCCGGTCCAGGACCCGTGCGATGTCGGGGTCGAGGTCGGCGATGGACTGGTCGAGGACGTTCACTGGGCCTCCTGGGCGGTGTCGCACGCGGGGATCGGCGACGGGTCGTGGACGGGTGCCGGGGTGCGGGGCCGGCCGTCGGGCGACGCGGGACCGCGCGTCCATCCTAGGCGCGCGGGGCCCCGCGACGCGGCGCATGTCCACTGCGGCCGCCAAGGCCCGGGAACCTCCTCAGATGTCCACTCCCCAGCGGACGGGCTCGGGCTCGAGCCGCACCCCGAACGCGTCCTCGACGCCGTCGCGCACGGCGCGGGCGAGCTCCGCGATGTCCGCCGCATGGGCGTCGCCCCGGTTGGTCAGGGCCAGCGAATGCTTCGTGGACAGGCTCGCCCGGGGGCCGACGGAGAAGCCGCGGTGGAATCCGGCATGGCTGATCAGCCATGCCGCGCTCGACTTCACGCGATCTCCCTCCGCGGGGAAGCGCGGCGCGTCCTCGGGGAGGGTCGCTGCCTGCTCCGGCGCGAGGAGGGGGTTGGTGAAGAAGCTGCCGGCGCTCCAGGTGTCGTGATCGGCGGCGTCCAGGACCATGCCCTTGGAGGCGCGGATCGCGAGGACCGCCTCACGCACGCGCGCCATCGGCACCCGGTCCCCGACCTCGACGCCCAGGTGCTGGGCGAGCTGGCCGTAGCGGATCGGCTCGGACATCTCCCCCACCCGGTGCTGGAAGCTCACCGAGAGCACCACGTACCGGCCGGTCGGGGAGGCGACGGGGCCGGCGTAGGGGGTGCGCTTGAAGACGGAGGTGCGGTAGCCGAAACCGCAGTCGGCCGCATAGAAGGTGCGCACCCTGCGATCCTCGCGGTCCCAGGTCCGCACGCGGGTGATCGTGTCGGCGACCTCCTGGCCGTAGGCGCCGACGTTCTGGATGGGCGTGGCGCCCACGCAGCCCGGGATCCCCGAGAGCGCCTCGATGCCGATCATGCCGCGGGCGACCGCGTAGGCGACCGCCCGGTCCCAGGACACTCCGGCGAAGTGCTCGGCGAGGGCTCCCCCGCAGCTGGGCTCGAGAGGGGTGAGCTCCGCGGGGTCGGCGGGCGTCGCGTCCGGTTCGCCCGACGGGACGATGTCGCAGGTCGCGTCGAGGACGGGTGGCTGCTCGGGGTCGCGCAGCAGCACCACGGTGCCGTCGAAGGGCTCGTCCGACGGCAGGAAGTTCGAGCCGCCGCCGAGCACGAGCAGGGTCTCCCCCGCGTCGTCGGCCGCGCGGACCGCGTCGATGACCTCCTGGTCGGTGCGCGCCTCGACGAGCGTGCGGATGCGCCCGCCCACGCGCAGCGTGGTGAGCTCGGAGAGGTTCACGCCGTCGGCTCCGAGCCGGCGGCCGCGGTCCCGCCGTCCGCGGAGCGCGGTGCCAGGGCGACGGTCGCACGGGCGCGGCCGAGCACCTTCGCACCGCCGGCCTCCGCGGTGACGTCGAGCTCCGCCGTGCCGGCCTCCGCGTCGACTCCGCGCACGGTGACGACCACGCTCAGGGTCGTCGGTTCGAGCGCGGGCACCTCGACGGGCTTGGTGAAGCGGGTCGCGCACGCGCGCACCGCGGTGGGGTCGCCGACGACGTCCAGCACGGCGCTCATCGCCGTGCCCATCGTCAGCATGCCGTGGGCGATGACCCCGGGGAGGCCCACCTGCGTCGCGAAGGCGTCGTTGTAGTGGATGGGGTTGAAGTCGCCCGAGGCGCCCGCGTAGCGCACCAGGGTGTCGCGCGAGATCGGGTACTCGCGTCGCGCGAGCTCCTGGCCCTTGGCCAGGTCATCGAGGCGCAGCGCGGGGCCCGCGGCGCCCCCGCGCGTTGCACTCGGGGAGCTGGAGGTGCTGGAGGTGCTGGAGGTGCTGGTCATGGCGTTCCTTCCTGCGCTCACTCGCCGCGCACGACGATGACGGACCGGACGGCGGCGACGGCGCTGCCGCCCTCGTCGGCCACGTCCACGCGGGTGGTGATCATGGAGTGCCCGCCCGCGGCGCGGACCGACTCGACGGTGAGGGTGGGGATCAGGCGGTCGCCCGCGACCACGGGACGGTGGAGCTCGAAGCCCTCCTCGCCGTGGACGACGCGCGAGAAGTCGATGCCCGCCTCGGGGTCCTCGATGTAGGCGGTCTCGGCGGACTGCGCCAGGGAGACCAGGAACGTCGGCGTCGCCACGACGCCGGCGAATCCCGCGGCACGGGCGGCGGCATCATCGGTGTGCACCGGGTCGATGGCGCCCGTGGCCCGCGCGAGCTCGGCGATCTTCGCGCCGGAGACGACGTGGACGGGGCCGCTGGGATAGGTGCGGCCGGCGAAGGCCGGGTCCGGCGTGGATGTCATCGGTGCACTCCTGGAAGGGCGGACGGGACGGACGGGATCGTCAGGGCTGAGGGGCCCGACGGGAACTGCGGAACCATCCTGCCACTGTCCCGCGTCCACCCCCGGACATGACGAGAGCCACCCGGCAGCGCCGGGTGGCTCTCGTCATGAAGCGTGCGTCGCACGCGGACCGTTCAGCGGGTCTCGCGGTGCGCGGTCTGCTTGCCGCAGGTGGGGCAGAACTTCGACAGCTCGAGACGGTCGGGGGTGTTCCGACGGTTCTTCTTGGTGATGTAGTTCCGCGCCTTGCACTCGGTGCAGGCCATGGTGATCTTGGGACGCACGTCCGAGCTCTTGCTCGCCATGGTTCGCCTCTTTCTCCAAGGCGCGTCTGCCGCGCCACGTGGTCCCCGCGATGGGGGCTGCGTTCGTGCACTCCGGCGGGGCCGGCGTGGTACCGAGGGCGGGGATCGAACCCGCGACCTCACGATTATGAGTCGTGCGCTCTGACCGTCTGAGCTACCCCGGCGCGATCGATGGAACGGCCCGATCTCTTCCGAGACCGGGCCGACCATCCATCAGAGCCCTGAAAGGGAATCGAACCCTTGACCTTCTCCTTACCATGGAGATGCTCTGCCGACTGAGCTATCAGGGCAAGCCCCGAGAACCTTACCGGCGGCCCGCTCGGCGAGCAAACCGCTGGTGGAACTCGGTGCCTGGAATCACACGGTGGTGATCCTCGGCGTGGCAGGTGAGGGATTCGAACCCCCGAAGGCAATGCCAGCTGATTTACAGTCAGATCCCTTTGGCCGCTTGGGTAACCTGCCGAGTCCGATCCATGTGCGGAAGAGAGCCTCTCGACCTCGTCCGCTCGTGGACCTGGACTAGCATACTGGGCGCGCAGGAGCAGGGCCAACCAGATGGGCCCTCACCGTGCATGACGCTCCTCACAGCGTTCTGACCAGCAGTTACATCGACCCATCCCCGCAGGAGGACAGCAGATGGCCGATTCGTCGTTCGACATCGTCAGCAAGCTCGATCGCCAGGAGGTGGACAACGCCGTCAACCAGGCGGCGAAGGAGGTCTCCCAGCGCTACGACTTCCGCGGCACCGACGCCTCCGTGGCACTCAGCGGGGAGCAGATCGTCATGACCGCCAACGCCGACGAGCGCGTGCGCGCGGTGCTGGACGTGCTGCAGACCAAGCTGCTGCGACGCGGCCTCTCCCTGAAGAGCATCGAGGTGGGCGAGCCCGTCCAGTCCGGGAAGACCGTGCGCCTGGTCGCCGATCTCAAGGAGGGCATCAGCTCGGAGCAGGCCAAGAAGATCTCCAAGATCATCCGCGACGAGGGACCCAAGGGCGTGAAGGCGCAGATCCAGGGCGACGAGCTGCGGGTCTCCTCGAAGAAGCGCGACGACCTGCAGGCCGTCATCGCCCTGCTCAAGGGCGAGGACCTCGACGTCGCGCTCCAGTTCGTCAACTACCGCTGACAGCCACGTGGCGGAAGGGCCCGGGCGCAGCGGCCGCGCCCGATCGACCTTCCGCACATGCACGAGAACCCCCGGTCATCTGACCGGGGGTTCTCGTCGTCTCCGTGGAGGGTGAGGGGCTGCGATGCCCGTGCTCACCTGCTCCTCGGGGCTCAGGCGTTCGAGTTCGAGGTCTGGTCCTGCTCATCGGCCTGGTCCGAGAGGCTGTCGCCGTGGGTCTTGAACAGCTCCGCGATGTTCGAGACATCGCTCGACTGGAAGTTGCGCCAGTCGTCCTTGAAGGTGTCCGCGTCCGGCCCCTTCCAGTCGATGCCCTGGACGGTCCCGTCGACGTCGGCGAAGGCCTGCTTGATCTTCTCGCCGGCCTGGGTCACCTCCTTGGCGACGTCGCGTGCCTGATCCGGATCCATTCCCTTGAAAGACATGTTTCTCCCCTGTTCCCGACCGCTCTCACGGCCCGTGCTCTGTGGTGGATTCTGTGATGGGTGATGTGCTGGGAGCGCGCCGGGCGCTCATGCCGATCCCCGGGATCAGCGCGACGACGCCGTCGTCTGCTCCTTGGCGTTCTTCTCGGCCGACTCCGCGAAGTCCTCGGCCTTCTGCTTGAGCTGCTTCACCTTGTCCGCGAGGTCCTCGAACTCCGAGATGTAGTCGTCGTGGTCCTCACCGGTCCAGTCGAGCTCGTCGACCTTGCCCTTGACGTCGTCGAAGGCCGCCTGTGCGTCCTCGCCCGCATCGCGGATGCTCTGCGCCATCTGCTTGACGGCCTCAGGATCCATACCCTTCTTCTCAGCCATGTCCACTCCTCGTGTCGCTGTGTTCTTCGGTCGCACCGCGGAGAGTCGATGAGGCGGCCGATCCCGTTCCGTTCATCCCTGTTCTCCAGGTGATGTGACAACCGTATGCAGGCCCTCACGGATTGGCGATGGGGAGAAGTACCCATGCCCGCCCCGCGCCCTCATCCGAGCCCACCCTCCGACCATCACCGCAGGTCGCAGCGGCCTTTCATGACCCCTCCCCATGAGGCCGCCATCCACAATGCTCACCCGGGCGTCCCTCCTGGGGTCTCCGCCGGCCCGTCGGCGCAGGTCCGTCGACCCACGGGCGCGGGGCCCTCGACCCGCCGACGCGGGGCCGTCACCGGATCAGCGGCCGGCTCAGACGACCGGCCGCACGGAATCCTGGATCCGCCGCAGCACGGCGATCTGGGCATCGGCATCCTCAGCGCCGCAGCTCGCGACGACCTCGAGGATGTCGGCGGAGTGGGCCGAGCGCGGCACCATCGTGTACCGCGCCGCCTGGACGACCGTGCGCTGACCGGGCTGGGTGTAGCCGTACTCGCTCGCGAGCCAGGCCACCCCGTCGATCTCGAGCTCGCCCGTGTCGATCTCCTCGAGCTGCGGGAGCGCCGCCTTGCGCGCCTCGAGGCTCTCGCGCACGCTCTGCATGGGCGTCGCGGCCGGGCAGCGCTGCACGGTCAGCACGACATTGGCCCGGAAGCTGCCCTCGCGGCGCGGTGCGGCGGCAGCCATCTGCACGCCGGGGACCGAGAGGGTCTCCCAGTCCTCCGGAACCTCGAGACGGAAGCCGACCGGCGGAGGGAACTCCTCGCTGGGGTAGGCGATCTGCACCGTCATTGCCGCTCCGTCCGTCCGTGCCGGGAAGATCCCGGCGAATCTATCAGGGCCCCTCGCGGTGCAGACCCGGGTGCGGAGCCCCTGTCGGGAACGGGCACTGCACCCCGTCGGCCGCACGCGGGCGGCGTGGGACGCACGAGCGGGCCCGGACCCCGAACGATCGTCCTGGGGGCCCGGGCCCGCTCACGCGCCCCGTCGGCGCCGGCCGCAGGGCCGAGGGCTGCCGAGCACCATCGCCGCGCGTCAGTGCGAGGAGACGGTCGTCTGCTCGCTCGCGTTGGACTCGGCAGTGGCACCGAGCTGCTCGACGGCCGTCCGGATGCTCTTCAGCGCCGGCACCATCTCGGACTCCCAGCTGCCGCGGAAGTCATCGGCGTCCGGGCCGGTCCAGTCGACCTCCTCGAGACCCGTGGTGAGGTCGCTCTGCATGGTGGTGATGTCCTCGGCCGCGCTGTTCAGCTGCTTGGCCATCTTCAGCACCTGATCGACGTCCATGCCCTTCTCGGTCATGGCTCCTCCTCCTCGTGTTCTCGAGCCTCCCGGGCCCTCCGGTCACCGCGGCAGTGCGTGTGCCCACCGGGCCCGACGACGGCTCTCCGTGCTCCTTCGGCCACTGTAGGGAGTGCTCGGCGGATCCGACATGGGGACAAGTACCCATGTGGACGACGGGCCCCTGGGGAGGACCCGCTCCGTCACTCCGTGATCTGGGCGACCTGGAGCTTCGAGGCGCGGCCCGAGGCGACGAGGAACCCGCGACCGGGCGGGAAGTCGGCACGGCGGAAGCGGCCCAGCGGGGTGCCCAGCAGCGAATCGCCGTCCATGTCCGAGGGCTGCAGCAGGAGTCCGCGGCGACCGGCCTTGAAGGGCTGGGCGAGGGTGTACGCCTGGTTCCAGGTCGAGTTCTCGTTCTCTCCGATCACGAACTGGCCCTCGCGCACGCACGAGCGCACCAGCGCGTCGAGTTCCTTCTCCGTGCCGCTGCCCGTGAAGTCCGCGATCCCGTCGAGGATCAGCGTGAGCCGCCCCTCCCCCAGGTTCCCCGACTCGAGGGTCTGGCGCAGCTGCCCGGCGAGCTCCTTGACCGTCTCGGCGTCCGAGGCCTCGACGTCCCACAGGTCCAGGCCGGTCAGCGGCGTGCGGCGCGCGGAGAACCGCACCAGGCGCATGCCCTGCGGGAGCGCCTTGAGGTTCGTGGCGATGGTGCGCACCGCGGTGGTGCGGCCGGAGCTGCCGGGGCCGGTGACCATGAAGGCGCCGCGCGGCTCGATCGTGATCGCCTCGAGGTCCTCGTCGCCGACGCCGATCACGGGCCGGCCGTCCACCACGGGCCGCAGGCGCGAGAGCTCCACCCGCTCGGGGAGGGACTCGACGCCGGGTGCGGGATCGACGCCCGCGCGCCGCATGGCCTTCGCGAGCTCGCCGACCTCCCGCGCCTGGATCGCCACGTTCGCGTCGCCGCCGTGCACGGCGATCTGCGCCTCGTGGCCGTCGAGGATCGCGCGTCCGGGCGGGGAGGCGCCGTCGAGCACGTCCCGGGCCACGCCGAAGTTCATGTAGTCGTCGATCGAGGCCATGCGGTGGATCAGCCGGCGCTGGATCGAGGACCCCAGGGAGGTCGGCACGGCGTTCGGGCGGTCGCCCGTGACGATCACGTGGATGCCCACCTGGCGTCCGTCGGTCGCGATCTGCACGAAGGTCGTGAACCACTTGGAGAGGTTCGAGAAGTCGTAGGCCTCGCGGAAGGCCGCCATGCCGTCGACCAGGAGCAGGATGCGCGGGGCCCCGGAGTCCCCGGACAGCTCCCGGTACTCGGCGATCGAGCCCGCGCGCACCGCGGCGAACTTCTTCGCGCGCTCGTCGATCAGACCGCGCAGCGTCCGCAGCAGCCGGATCACGCGCTCCTCGTCGTCGCCCGAGATGATCGCGCCCACGTGCGGGAGCTCCTCGAGCATCTGCAGGCCGGAGGCGCCGAAGTCGATCCCGTAGACGTGCACGGGGCCGCCCCGGGCGGTCGCGCTCGCCGCCGAGATCGCGATCGTGCGCAGGGTCGTCGACTTGCCCGAGCCGCCCGTGCCGTAGATCGCCATGTTGCCGTCGCGGTCGGGCACGTAGGAGACCGTGGGCTGGGACTGGTCCTCCGGCGTGTCCATGACCCCCAGCAGGAGGTCCTCGTCGGTGCGGCGGCTGGGCAGCAGAGAGAGGTCGTAGGCGGGGGCGAGCTCGGACAGCCACGGCTTGCGGGGCTCGGGGACCCCGGCCTCGTCGGCGGCGCGTCCGATGGTGCGCACCATGCGGGAGATGTCGTTGGGGCCCAGCTCGCTGCGTGCGGGGGACGGCGGGCTCGGGACGTCCCAGATGTCGCCGGTGCCGAACTCCCGCTCGACGATGTCGATGCGCGCGCGCTCGGGCTCGTCGGTCGTCCATCCGCCCGCGTACCCGGTCTGGAAGGTCGCGATGCGGCCCGGGCCGGTCTTCGCGGCGGCGCGTCCGGGGATGCCGGGATCGAAGTGGGCGGCCATGGCATCGCCCAGGATGTCCTTCGAGTCTGCCTCGTCGGCCATCCGCAGCGCGATGCGCAGGTTCGTGTTCGCGCGCAGGTTGTCCTTGATGACGCCCGCCGGGCGCTGGGTCGCGAGGATCAGGTGCAGGCCGAGGGAGCGGCCGCGGGCGGCTACGTCCACGACCCCGTCGACGAACTCCGGGACCTCCTTCGCGAGCGCGGCGAACTCGTCGACGATGATGATCAGGCTCGGGGGCGCCTCGGGGTCCCCGGTGCGCTCGAGCGAGACGAGGTCCTTGGCCTTCTTGCGGTTCAGCAGGTGCTCGCGATTGTGCAGCTCGGCGCGCAGGGACGTCAGCGCGCGGCGCACCAGGTGCGGGGACAGGTCGGTGACCATGCCCACGGCGTGCGGGAGCTCGATGCAGTCGGCGAAGGCGGAGCCGCCCTTGTAGTCGACGAACAGGAAGGTCACGCGGTCGGGCGAGTGGGCGGTCGCCATGCCCATCACCCAGGCCTGGAGGAACTCGGACTTGCCGGCGCCCGTGGTGCCGCCCACCAGGGCGTGCGGGCCGTGGGTGCGCAGGTCGAGGTGGTAGGCGTCCTGGCCGTCGTGGCCGATGAGTCCCCGCAGGTTCGCGTCGTGCTTGCGCGGGACCGGCGGCGCCCCGTCGCGCGGGGTCAGCGAGCCGGTCTCCTTCCAGTGCTCGATGACCGCGCCGGGCTCCTCGGCGAGCTCCGTCCCGGCCAGGGTGAGATAGGAGATGGCGCGCGGGAGGTCGGAGTCGTCGTCCACCGGGACGCCCGCGTCGACCACCGGGGAGAGGTGCCGGGCCACGCCCGCGGCGACGTCGAGGCCGACGGTCTCCACGCTCACGGGGTAGTAGCGCTCGCCGCGGCGCACGATGCCGGCGTTCGCCCCCTCCACGCCGTCCTCGCTCGAGAGGTAGGTGCGGCAGGCCGCGGGCAGGGCCGCGACCGTCGCCGCGCACCAGATCACGAAGACGCCCACGTCGGGCCCGCGCTCGGCGATGCGCACCAGGCGGGCGCGGTCCACGGGGGCGTCGTCCTCGACGACGAGCACGAGGTTCGGGGTGACCGGGTCGGGAGCGGGCACGGGATCGGCGGAGACGGGGGCGCGCACCGCGCGGCGCAGCTGCGCCGGCGCTCCCTCGGAGCGCTCCTCGATGAGCTCCTCGATGCGCGAGACCAGGGAGATCCCGCTGAGCGCGCCGTCGGCCAGATGGTCTCCGTCCAGCGGCGAATGGGGGCTCGACGTGTGCGGGAGCCACTTCAGCCAGTCCCAGAGGGCGCGCGAGGAGCGCGAGGTGATCGCGGCGATCGCGAGGTCCGTGGGCGAGTGCAGGGCGAACAGCTGGGTGATCAGGCCGCGGGCGACGGCGTCGGCCTGCTCCCCTCCCCCGGCGACGCCGATCCCGCCGGACTCCCGCAGGTCGCCGACGATCGGCACCCCCGCGATCATCCTGTACTCCTCGTGCATGTCGTCGAGCTGATCCCAGTACTGGGCGATCGCGTTGTTCTCACCGGGCATCGGGATGCCGACGCGGGACTCGGCGACGCCGAGGCCCAGGCGCACGGTCGTGAAGGCCTCGTGCTCGGGCCTGTGGGTCCACAGCAGGCGGCCGAGCCGGTGGGCGGAGTCCACCGCGTCCGCCGTCGAGGGGGTCTCCACGAGCCGCACCGCGCGCTCCAGGTCCTGGGCGGCGGTGACGCGGCGCTTGAGGGATGCCAGCGACTCCTCGAAGTTCTTGATCTGCCGCTCGAGCTGCTTGCGCGACTGGTACTTGCGGTTGAGGTACCCGGCGGTCGCCATCATCGGCATCATCAGCACGAAGATCAGCGAGTAGGGGCTGCGCGTGACCGCGAACATGAGGCCGCCCATGAGCAGCGGCGCGAACATCATGAAGATCGGGAAGAACTGCGGCTGGGGCTCGCGCGGCGGCTGCGGCGGCGTCATCTCGCGGTACTCGAAGCGCGGCACCACGCGGGGGGAGCGGTTGAACTCGACGACCGGGGAGTTCGGGGCGCTGCCGCCGGCGCGGTGCAGCATGATCACGGAGAACGTGGTGCCGCCGACCTCGACCGTGTCGGCTGGGCCCACGACGGCACGGCCCACGCGCTCCCCGCCGATCTCCACGCCGTTGGCCGAGCGCAGGTCCACGATCTCCACGGCGTCGGCGACGTTGATGCGGGCATGGCGCTTGGAGAGCATCGGGTCGGCGATGCGGATGTCCACGTCGCCCTCGCGTCCGATCACGCTCGAGCCGCTGGGCAGGGGGAACTCGCGTCCCTCCTCGGGCCCCGAGAGCACGCGCAGCAGAGCGACGGCGGCGCCGCGCGATTCGGCGCGCGTGGCGTACTCCGTGGAGGATCGGGCGATGGAGACCACGGAGCCGGAGCGCAGACCGGCGGAGATCAGGTCGATGCCGCGGTCCAGGGAACGCACGCCGGCCGCGCCGGGGCCCGCCCCGGCGTCCTGCACCTGCAGGGTCAGTCCCTCGGGCGCCTCCGTGGAGCCGCGCAGGGGGTCCCCCAGGTAGAGGGCGCCGGCGACGTCGGCGACGGTGGCCGTGGCGTCGGCGGTGACCTCGAGGTCCGTCATCCGGTCCTCGGGTCGACGCAGCGTGAGCTTGATGCGCATGCGGTGGTGTCCTCGTCAGTCCTCGTCGGCGTCGGCGGCGGCCTTGTCCAGCAGCGGCAGGTCCTCGGCGGTGACCAGTCGGGTGAACACGGCGTGCTCGACGAGCCGCGCCCGCCGGTTGCTCGCGAGCTTGCCCGGCCCGCCCCGCAGCCCGCGCACGCCCATCCGATCGAGCTTGTCGCAGACGTTGTCGAGCTTGCGGTTGAACTTGGTGCGCGGCCAGCCCAGACGCTCCGCGGCCTGGGCGGACGTGGGCACCGCGCTCATGCCGCTGCCCTCGCGCACGAGCATGGGCTCGGCGAGGGCGAGGATCAGCTGCTTCTGGCTCTCGGTGAGCTGCACGGAGCCGACGGTGGTCTCGCCGACCGGGTCCTCCGGGGACGGCGAGCGCTCGAACTCCGGGGTCTCGGTGTGCACGTCCAGCTCATAGGTCGTCGGCCCCGCCGTGAAGACCACCTTGGTGACGTCGAAGACCAGCGGCAGGCGCGCACCGGGCGCGAGCCACGCCTGCAGCGCGCCCGCGGAGTCGGTGATGGTCGCGGAGAGCCGCGAGCCCACGTTCGAGAGCCACCACAGGGAGTCCACCTGCGAGATCGTGAGGAATCGGCGATGGAGGTACGGGTTGTCCTCGTCGACGACGAGATCGGCCTCGCGGCCGATGCTCAGCTCGCCGCCCTCCTCCGCGCGGTACCACTCACCGCAGAACTCGACCGAGATCGACGCTGCCATGCTCCTGCCTCCCTCTTCGTACGGTCCTGCGTGCGTGCACCGCGTCCCTCATGATCCCCGCAGCTCCTTCGTGTCGACGCACTGCTGCTTCGTGGAGGGACCGATCCCGCCGTTCTTCGTCACCACGGTGAGCACGAAGCACGGCTTGTCCCAGGCCAGCGGCACGCTGACGGTGATGCTGGAGCTTCCCCGGGCGAGCCGCTCGGTCTCCACGCCCTCGTACTCCTCGGGGAGGTTCTGCCAGGCGATCTTGATGTCGTCGTTCGACGTCATCCCCTCGGGCGTGCTCCAGCTGATCTTCACGGTGCCCGCCGTGGTGCCGCGCTCCTTCTCGAGGACCGTCATGGAGATGTCCGCCGGGGGCTCCTGCGCACCCGGCTTCCAGTCCTCGCTGGTCGTGGGGGCGGCGGTCGTGGGCTCCTCGGGCTCGATGAAGGTGCTGCGCACGATGGCCATCGTGCCCACCCCGATGCCCAGGACGAGCACGGCGGCGAGGGTCACCAGGGGCCACATCGGCCGACGGCGCACGGGTGCTCCGTGACCCGCGGGACCGGCGGCTCCGGGCGCCGCCGCGGCCGCGGACGGCGCCGCGGGCCCACCCGGCCCGGCCGCTCCCCCGACGCCGGCGGAGGCGCCGGACAGCGCGGCCGGCGCCGGCGAGGGGCGCACGAGCGTGGTGTCGTCCCCCTGCCCGGGGGCCAGCGAGCGGGATCGCGCGGGGCGCCCGCCGCCCAGCGCGGGGGCGACACCGGCGAAGGGATCCAGGACCCGTGACGAGGGGGCGTCGGGGTCGACGGTGGAGACGCGGCGGATGTTCGTGTGCGCCTCGAGGTCGCCCTCCCCCGTGTGCTCGGGAGGGTGATCGGGACCGTGCTCGTCGAGCACGTCCATCTGCGTGATGGGCAGGGAGAGCGCCATCTCGACCTGCTGCAGGGCACGGCCGAGGGCGAGCGCGGACTCGTAGCGGCCGGCGGGGTCCTTCGCCATCGCGACCGACAGGGTCCGGTTCAGCATCTCCGGCACGTCCGGGCGGCCGAGCGGTGCGAGCGGCTCGGAGGAGATCCGGGCGATGAGATCGCTCGCGGTGTTCCCGCCGCCGCTGCGCTCGAAGGGAGTGCGCGCGGCCAGCAGCGAGTACAGGGTGGCGGCGAGGGAGAACACGTCGCTGCGCTCGTCGGCGGTCGGCGGGTCCTCGAAGGCCTCCGGCGGGGACCAGGGGATCGACAGCCCGTGGCTGGCCTCCGGCTCGAGGGCGTTGCCCGCGGCCACGGAGATCCCGAAGTCCGTGAGCGCCGGCCTGTTGTACTCGGTGACCAGGATGTTCGCGGGCTTGATGTCGCGATGCAGGATGCCGGCGCGGTGCGCGGTCTCCACGGCGCCCGCGATCTGCACGCCCACGCGCAGCACCTCGGCGACGGAGATGCGCTCGCGGCGGAAGCGCGCCCCGTAGTTCGGGCGCGGGCAGTACTCCATGACGATGCAGGCGCGGTGCTCCCTGGTCACCTCCGCCTGGTGGATCGTGACGATCGAGGGATGGGTCGACATGGTCGCCATCACGTTCGCCTCGGCGTCGAACTGGCCCCGCACGGCGTCGTCGAGGACGCTCGCGAGCAGCACCTTGATCGCGACCCTCCGCTGCGGTCGCAGCTGGCGGTACAGGTGGACGTCGGCGAAGCCGCCGGAGCCCAGCAGCCGCTCGTACTCGTACCCCGCGAGCTGCGGCGGCGGGGCGGGCGGGCGGGGGCTCACGAGGGCCTCCCCATCAGGGTGAGGACCACTCCGTCGCCCAGGTCGAGGCGATCGCCGTCGGAGAGGACGGGGCTCTGACCCGAGCGCAGACGCTGCGGAGCCTCGCCGGAGCGCAGCAGCGTGGTGCCGTTGGTGGTGCGCAGGTCCTCGGCGACGACGTGCCAGCCCTCGAGTCGCAGCGCGACGTGGGAGCGGGAGATGTCCTGCTGGGGGCTGGGAACGGTGATCAGCTGGGGGACGTCGTCGCCGCTCACGCGCGAGGCGCGGGGCCGGCGGCCGATGATCGCCGAGCGGTCGAGCAGGAACCGTCCGCCGGTGCTGACCTCGATCATGCCCAGCGGCGGGCGCGCCACGGTGCGCGCTCCCCCGCGGATGCGGGCGCCGCACCAGCGGCAGACCGTGGCCTCGGGCGGGTTCGCGTGGCGGTTCTCGCAGACGGCGCCGGGCAGGGTGACCGCCTGCGCGGGCGCAGTGGGCGCCTGGCCCGTCGGCTGCGCGGGGGACTGCGCAGAGGAGCCTGCCGAGGTCGCGGAGCGCGGCGGGGCCGCGTCACCCGGCCGGGCATCGGCACGCCCGGCGCCCGGGAGCGCGGCGGCGGGCGCATGCTCGGCAGGCGCTCGCTCCGCGCCGCCTCGCTCCGAGGTGCGCGCGGCGTGCGCCACCTCGGGGGCGGTGCGCCCCATTCCGGGCACCCAGTCGATGAAACCCCCGGACGATTCCAGCGCCACGTCCTCGGTGGTCGCCAAGGCGGGATCGGATCCGACGGGATCGGCGGGCGCACCGTCTGACGTCGTCTCCTCGCCCGCGGCACCGGAGGCATCGAGGTCGAGGGACTCGACGTCGAGCGTCGCCTCCGAGGCGCGCTCGCCATCCGCGGCGGTCCCGTCCTCACCCGCGGCGCGGACCGCAGCGGCCTCGATGCTGCGATGGAGGGTGCGCCCGAACAGATCGTCGTAGGCGCTGCCGCCCTCGCCGATCACCGCACCGAGGTCGCTCGCCCCGGCGGCCCGGGCGGACACCTGAGGTGGATCCGCCTCGTGTGCAGCAGGGCCGGGCTCGCCGGGCGGTGCTGGGACAGCGGGATCCGTGTGCGGAGGGGCGGCGTCGACGGACGGTGAAGTGCCCGCCTCGGGAGCACCGACCGACTCGTCCGTGTCGGTGTCGATCGCCTCGGGGTCGGCCGCTTCGGGGTCGATCGGTTCGACGCGCGTCACGGGTGCCGCATCCGCCGCGGGCATCGGCGCCTGGTCACCGTCACCGGTCACCGTCGACGTCGGCGTGGCCGACGGCTGCGACGTCCGGTCCGTCGACCCCTCGGTCCAGCGCTGACCGCTGCGTGACGCCCGGCGATCGAACAGCGACGAGGTCACCAGTCGCGTCGAGCGACCGGGCCCGGGACTCTGTGGAGGGTGCGCCGCCGCGGTCCCTGCGGGCGCGGTGGCGGGCGCCTGCGCGGTCTCGGCGGGGACCGGCTCGGGTGCAGATGACGGTGCGGGAGCAGTCTCCATCGGCGTCGGTGTCGGCGTCGGCGCCGGCGACGGCTCCGGCGCCGCGGCAGCCGGCTCCCGCTCCGGCGCGTCGGCCGCCGGCGGTGCCGTCACCGGGGGTGCCTCTGGCAGCCGCTCCGGGGACACCGCGGCATCGGACTGGGGAGGTGAGGCCTGGGCGTCAGCGGAGGGAGCGAAGAGGTCGTCGAACATGCTGGGCCCGGCGGGTGCCTCCGCAGCGGCACTCCGTGCGGACGACGACGAGGCCCGCGAGTTCGACGATGCGGCGGAGGACTCCACCCGCGCGGAGGCCTCCTGCGCGCGGCGCTCCTCGCGCTCGCGCTTCTCCTTGGCGCGCGCCTCCTTGCGCTGCGCGGCGCGCTCCTTGGCGGCGGGGTCGAGGATGGAGCTGCCGTCGGCCTCGACCTGCTCGGCGAGCTGTGTCTTTGCCGCCTCCTCGAGCTCCGCGGGATCGGTGGTCATGAGAACGAACCCGCGGACGCGGCTCATGCCCTCGACCGACCTCAGCGCCGCGACCGGGTCCTCTGCGGGCAGGTCACCGAAGGCGATCCGGCGCACGTCGGCGAGCTCGGTGATGACGGCGGGGCCCTCTTCGGTCCCCGCGAGCAGGCTCCGGCCCTCCGCCGTGTAGACCGCGAGGGGACTCGTGCCGGTGAGGCCGATCGTCCGGCTGGTGCCGTCGCCGAGCGCGAACAGCACCGGCGGCAGGCGGTCCTCGGTCTCGAACTCGCTGCCCGAGGCGAGGTCTCCCAGCAGGGCGTCGGCCGCCGGGGGCTCGCCGAGCACACGCCACGCGGACGCGATCAGGGAGCTCTTGACGCCGGGGACGAGCAGGATCCAGCCCGCGGGACGCACGACGAGCGTCGCGGGGCCGGGGTTGAACCAGGTGCCGCGGCCCAGGAGCGAGGGCTCCCCGCTCACTGCGATCGGCCCTCGGTCCCGTCGCCGTCCTGCGCGTCCACCGTCCTGCCCGCCTCGTGCTGCGCGTCGTCGCCGCTGCTCCCGGCGCCGTCCGCACCGCGCGGGTGGGTGTCCTCCTCGACCTCGATGGCCGGCTGCGGCGCACCGCTCCCCCGCTGCTGGGCATCGCCCGCGGAGAGTCCGACGAGAGCCGTCGCCTCGACGACCACGACGCTCACGTTGTCGTGGCCTCCGGCGTCGACGGCGCTCCGGACGAACTCGCGGCTCAGGTCGTCGACGTCGGCGTCGCTGCGCAGGAGGCGCTCGATCTCCTCGTCGGAGAGCTCGTTGGTGAGTCCGTCGGAGCACACGAGGATGCGGTCGCCCACCTCCGCGGGGATCAGCCAGAAGTCCGGATCCGGCTCCGCGCCCACGCCCAGGGCGCGGGTGATCATGTGCCGGTAGGGGTGCACGCGGGCCTCGGCATCGGTGAGGTCACCGTGGTCGATGAGCTCCTGGACGACGGAGTGATCCACGCTGACCTGCTCGAACAGCTCGGCGGAGAGGCGGTAGACCCGGGAGTCGCCCAGGTTCATGACCGCCCAGTAGCCCACGCCGTCCAGCACCATCGTCGCGACCAGGGCGACCGTGGTGCCCGCGCCGCGCTCGTCGTCGGCGCTGAGGCCGCTGATGCGCGCTCCCGCCGAGCGCAGGGCGTCGCCGAGCTGCTCGATGGTCACGTTCTCCTGGACGGTGAGCTTCTCGAACTCCTCGACGGCGATCGCGCTCGCGACCTCGCCGGCGTTGTGCCCACCCATGCCGTCGGCGACCATGTGGATCGGGTGCGCGTCGAGCACGGAGTCCTCGTTGGTCTCCCGCACGCGGCCGACATCGGTCGCATGGGCGGAGACCACGCGGACGGTGCCGGGGAGGTCGGGATCGGTGAGGGATGCGTCGATCACTGGATGCGCTCCACGGTGAGGGTGCGGTCCCCGATCGACAGCGTGGCGCCGTCGGGCAGGGACAGGGGCGAGTGCGGGTCGAGATCCTGGGAGGAGCCGTCGGCGAGGATCAGCGCCGAGCCGTTCGTCGACCCCAGGTCCATGACCTGCAGGCCCTCGACGGAGGCTTCGAGACGGAGGTGCGACTTCGAGACCGAGCGGGTCTCGTCCGCGAGGACGACCCGCTCCTCTCCGGCCTCGGCCGAAGGATTGCGCCCGAGCAGTGCGACGCCGCGCACCTCGTGCACGGAGCCGTCATCGAGCAGCAGACGGTAGCCCGGGCGGCGATCGCGGCGCGCGGGGACGATCCTGGTCTCCTCGACATCGCCGAGGTCCTCCGTCGGGTGCGACAGGCGCGTCGACTCGTCGAGGTCGGCGGGAGGGCCGACGAGCTCGGGCGTCGAGGGCGGTGCCGGAGCGGGCCCCGGAGCAGGGGCCGGTGCCGGCGCAGGAGCAGGTTCCGCCGGCGGCGCAGTTTCCGACGGCGGTGCAGGTTCTGACGGCGGAACAGGGGGCGGCGCCGACGCGGACTGTGGGGGCTCGGCCCGGGGCGCCGGCGAACTCGTCCACACAGCACTCGGATCGTCATCGGACAGGGACTGACCGGCCTCGCCGGGCTGCGCGGGCTCGGCATGCGGCACAGGCCCGGCGGCCTGCACGGGCTCGGCGGGCGCGGCCGGTGCCCCGGCCGAGTCCTCCGACGGCGGGGCCCAGGGGTCGACGATCTCGTCGGCCTGTGCGCTGCTCGCGTCGGCCGCAGCGGGGTCCGCGGGGGAACCTTCCTCGGCGGCGGCCGACGCCGGAGCCGATGGCTCCTCGTGCGCGGCCTCGGGCGCCGGGGCCCAGGGCGAGGAGGTGATGATCGGCTCCCCCGACGGCTCGGACCACGAGGCAGCGGCATCCTGCGAGGCCTCGTCACGCGCCGCGGGGGCGCCCCAGGACTGCTCACGCGCGTTCTCGGGCGGCGCGCCCCATCCGCCGTCCGCGGGTGCGGGCGCTCCCCACTGCCCCGCGGCGGGAGCGGGCGAGGCGACGGCACCGGGGTCTTCGGCGCTCTGCTGCGGGTTCGCGCCCCATGCGGGTGAGGGCTGTGCCTGCGCCGGGGACGGCACGGGCGCCGGAGACCCCCACGCGGGCGGCGCGGATGCGGCCGAGGCGGCGGCGGGCGATGCGGCGCCGTCCTGCGGGGCGCCGCCGCCCGCGGAACCGGCCGCGGCCGGTTCCGCCCAGGCGGCTCCGGGCTTCGTGGTGAGGTTGTCGCGCACGGACACCGGCACGGAAGGATCACCGAGGTACTGGGCGGCGTCGGGCCGGGCGAAGTCGTCGGGCCGGGGGGCGTAGGGGTCGCGCCCTGCGCGCGCGTCCACGAGGATCGTGCTGATCATGCGGTCGTGCAGGCCGCGCCCGTGGCGCTCGGGGTCGAGGAAGGTCGTCAGTCCCGCGATCCAGGTGAGCAGTGCGAGCACGACGTACCGGGCCAGCGAACGGCCGAAGCCGAGCGGCGCACCGGTGTCCTCGCGCACGACCCGCAGGCCCATGATGAGGCCTCCCAGAGTGAATCCGCGGCTCCCCTGCAGCCACACGATCAGCAGCGCGTACGCGATCGGCAGGGCCACGCCGAGCCCGGTGAGGATCGTCGCGAGCGTCTGGTGGGTCTGCAGGGCCAGGAGTATCGCACCGATCCACAGGGGCAGTGCGGCGATGCCGGCGACCACTCCGTCGATGATGAAGGCGAGCACGCGCTTCCCGGTGCCCGCGGGGGTGCAGCCGTCGAGCGGCGGTTCGAGGGGCGCGGGCCCACCGGGATCGGCGGGTCGGTCCGGCGCCGGGGAGGGCGGCTGCCCCCACACGCCGGCGGGCTGCTGTGCGTCCATCCCACGATCGTACTGGGACTGTGCCCGCAGCGCCGTCCCGGCGGGATCGGACGGCTCCGGGGAGCTGCTGCCCAGCAGCTGGATCTGATCGGACTCCTCCGAGGGCCCGCCGTCCGTGGCCGCCTCCGCACGCCGCCGCGGCGGCGCCGACCACGCGCCCGGGGTGTCGGTCGCCCGCTTCTCGTAGGGCGACTCCCGGTACCGGGCACCGCACTCGCCGCAGAGGACCGCACCGGCGCTCAGCAGTGCCCCGCAGGTGCTGCAGTAGCGGGGCGTCCCGCCCTGCGCCTCGGACGGACCCCCGTGGCCTGCCTGGATGCTCATCATCGGTCCCTTCTGCGGCGCTGTCCGCGCCGTGCGCTCGATGTTCTGCGCCATGCACGGTATCGGTCCACGGCACCGTCCACGAAGGATCGGGGCCTCCGCACGGCCCGTTCGAGGGCACTGCGCAGGGAGAACGCGCCGCCCGCCCGGGATGCGCGATCCGCGACGCTGCCCCTGCGGGAGTCCTCCTCGGAGCGCTGGGCGGAGGCTGCTCGCAGCCGCTGCTGGGCGCGCCGGTCCGCGCGACGCCGCGCACGGAAGGAGCGCAGCGAGACCGCTGCGCGCGCCCGACGGTGCCAGGGCAGGTTCTCGGTCATCCGACGGCGCGCCGCCGCCACCGTGGCCCAGTAGGACTCGAGGTCGGACTCGGTCGGGGCGTCGGGGGCGAAGGTCGCCCGGTCGGCGCCGGTGGCCAGGCGCCGCAGGTCCGCGGCCGCCTCGGCGTCGGAGCCGCCGCCGTCGGCCGCTGGCTGGGCGGTTTCGGCGCCGGTGCTGGAGCTGGTGCCGGTGCTGGTGCTGGGGCCGGGGGCGGGACGGGCGTCGAGGTCGGCGATGATCGCCTCCGCGGTCTCCTTCCGCGTGTCCGACGGCGCACTGCGCCGCCCCAGGTCCGTGCGCAGGTCCACGATCTCGCGCCATCCCCCGTCGATGCGGTCCCCGGGGGCTCCGCGCAGCCTGCGGTGGCGTCGGCGCAGCACCTTCGCCCCGGCGATCGCGCCGAGCGTGGCGGCGACGAGCACGGCGAGCAGGCCCGTTCCGGAGACGTACCCGACCCACAGCGGGGCGGGCTCGGGCGGATCGGGCGGGTCGGGCTGGTCCTCGGCCGTGGCGCCCGGCGGAGGCGTCGGCGGGTCCGCGGGCGGCGGCGGTGGCTGCGGCACCTGCGGCTGCGGCTTGTCGGTGGTCTTCTGCTCGGGCTGGGTGAGGGTCTCGTCGCTGTCGGGAGCCGGATCGAAGCGCTCCCAGCGGACGGTGTCGGAGCCGGGCTCGCGGAAGGCGACCTCGACCCAGGCGGTGACGTCGTCGCCGGTGACGGTCGCGGTCCCCGCATCGGATCCCGAGACCTCGAAGCCCATCACCACACGGGCCGGGATCCCGATCTCCCGGGCGAGCACGGCGGTGAGAGCCGCGAACTGCTCCTCGTCGCCGATCCTGCCCTGCGGCATGGCGTCCGCCTCGGACCGGTCGAAGCTCGGATCGTTGAGCATCGCGAGCAGTCGGGACTCGCCGTGCCCGGAGAGCGATGCCTGCTGGTCCTCGATGCCGTGGGAGTACTCGGCCTCGCTCTTGATGCCGACCATCAGGTTGCTCATGGTCGCGTAGTCGTTGGGGGCGTCGCCGGCCCACTCCTCGGCGGTCTGCTTGAACTTCGGGTCGAGCCCCTCGAGGGGCGGGAGCTCCTCGGCCACGCCGTCGTCGAAGCGCATCGAGTGCTGCGCGTCCTCCGAGGCGCTCCTGTACGGCTCGTAGGTGACGTCGTAGCTGTCGCCCTCGCGCAGCGAGGACGAGTCCACGAGCGTCTGCGAGCGACGGTTGAGGAAGAGGGAGTCGCCCAGGCGCGCGGACCCCGAGGGCCGCTTCGCCGTCGTCTCCTGATCGGGGTCGACGCGATCGGTCGTGGTGCCCAGGCTGGGCATCCACACCCCGTGGTAGCCGCTGATCGTGACCGTCGAGCTGCGCGCGTCCCCTCCCGGCTGCGCGAGATCCACGGCGCCGGCGATCTTGAGGAAGGCGCCCGAGGCCGAGTCCGCGCGGTCCGATCCGGCGACGTCGTACACCTCGCGGTTGTAGTCGTCGAGGGTCGCCAGGCGGATCTGCTCCCCGTCCTTCACGTTCGTGACGGTGAAGAGCTCCTCCTTGCGGCGGTGCTTGACGTAGCCGCGGAAGTCGGAGAGCGGGGAGACGTACTCGGCCGGGTCGAACTGCGGGGTGAGGCTGTCGCGCAGGGCGAAGCGGGCCGTGCCCGAGGGCGGGTTCAGGGCGGGGCTCGCGGCACCGGTGATCGCGGCGGCGAGCAGCAGGATCACTCCCCCGCCGATCACGCGCCGACGCAGCACGGGGTTGCCCCAGGAGCCCGCGCGCACGGTGTCGGAGATGATGGTGGAGCGCGAGGTGCGCAGGCGGGCGCTCTCGAAGCGCCAGCTCAGCCAGGCGAGCGAGAGCATCGCGAAGAGCAGCCCGCGCAGCAGCGGGAGGGTGGCCTCCGCCGTGCCGAACACGACCGAGCACAGCAGCATCGCGCAGGGGAACAGCCACGCGATCACGCAACGGCGGCTGCGCAGCAGCACGGAGAAGCCCGCGACGCCCAGCAGCAGCATGGGCAGCCAGACGACGCCCAGCACGCCGTTCCCGATGCCGATGGGAGGGCTGATGGTGAGCGCGCTCTTCCAGGTCGTCACGGGCATGCGCAGCAGCTCGAGAAGGGCCGACGGCGTGGGCAGCACGCCCAGGAGCGCACGGTCCGGCACCACGAACGCCGCACCCAGCGCGAAGTGCACGATCGCGATCGCGAGGGTCAGCAGCAGCGGTCCGAGGGACCAGCGGGCGCCCAACAGGGCGATCACCAGCGAGAGGACGAGCGCCATCACGCCGGTCACGAGGTACCAGGGACCCCCGAAGACCGAATGGAACCCCAGCAGCGCGAGCAGGAACAGCGCGGCCAGCACGACCACGTCCACGACGCTCGCGCGCAGCGGGCGCTGCTCGCCCAGGGTCTCCTCGACCCCTCCGGGCGACGCCCGCCGCGGGGGCGCGGCCGTGGTCGACGCCTCCGGCGCCGGGTCCGTGCCCATCATCGGGTCCGCGCTCGGCGACGAGGACCGCCGGCCGCCGGGGCCGGGCAGGTGCGCGGCGCTCATCGACCCACCGTCCTCATCGCCATCGGCAGGTCCTCGATGCGCCCCAGGGTCACGAGCTCGAGACCGCCCAGACGCGAGCGCCGGACCTCGGCGCCGCGTGCGCAGCGGACCGCGATGGGCAGCACCCCGGGCGGGAAGCGGGTCGCGGCCTGGTTGAGCTCGGTCGGGGTCGTCAGGGACCCCACGACGAGCACGACGGCGGACGCGTTGGGAGCCTTGTCCGCGCAGGCCTGGCCGAGATCCCGCAGGGGGCGCCGGCCCCGCTGCGCCTCGAGCACCGTGTAGTCGTCCAGCAGCCGTCGCAGCGTGGCGGTGCGCTGTCGCCCGGCGGTGGTGAGGGCCGTGAGCTCCTTCTCCTCCCGCATCGTCTGCACGGAGACGGAGGCCGCGGCCGACACGGCGAGTTCGAACTCGTCCTCGTCCTCGAAATCGGCGGCGCGGTCGGCGAGCGCGACGACCACGTGGGAGCGGCGGGTCTCCTCGAACTGGCGGACCATGAGCTTGCCCGTGCGGGCGGTCGTGCGCCAGTGGACGTGCCGTCGGTCGTCCCCCGGCGTGTAGTCGCGCAGGGCGTGGAAGGCGATGTCGGAGCTCGAGAGGTCCGAGGAGGGCGTGCCCTCGAGGTCCCGCAGGAAGCCGCTCGCGGCCTCGTCGAGGCGGACGGTGCGCGGGTGCACGAAGAGCTCCTGCGCCTTCGCCCAGGTCACCTGACGGCGCATGAGCGAGAGCGGATCATCGCGCACGGAGCGCACCGGGCCGACCACGAGCACGGCGCGGCGGCGGGTGGGCACGGCGAACAGCTCCTCGTGGGCGGCCGAGGCGCCCAGGCGCGGCACCAGGAACTGGGCGCTCGCGCTGCCCACGGAGAGCTCGATCCGCGAGGGCAGGATGGTCTTCTCGGTCGGGTTGCGGACCTCGACCCTGCCGACGGCACGGGTGCCCACGACCACCCGATGGGACTGCAGGTCCAGGGTGATCGCGTAGGAGGTGCGCCCCAGCACGAACACGGCCGCGATCACGAGCGGCACGAGCAGGGCGAGCGCGAGCACGTTGAGCTCGGTGAGGTGCAGCCAGAGCCCGAGGACCCCGCTCACCAGCACCGCCGCGAGCAGGGTCCAGCCCACGGGCGAGACCACGGCGAGCACGGGCTTCGCACGCTTCCACGCACGCTCCGCCGTGCGCCGTGCGCGCTCGGGGAGACCCGGCGCGGGCGCGTCGGTGTCCATGACCTCGGGAGCCGCCGACGACGAGCCGGACACGGGCGCTGGCGCGGGCGACTGCCCCGAGGGCGCGCCCGGGGGTGCGGCGGGCGACGCGGCCGACGGGGGCGTCGAGGAGGTGCGGGGAGGGATGCTCATGCGTTCTGGGGGCTCACGCGCTCTCTCGGCGGGCCTGCGGCGGAGCGACCTCGGAGAGGATCCTGCCCATGACGCTCGCGGCGGAGGCCCCGGCGAACTCGGCCTCGGGGTCCAGGACGAACCGGTGCAGCCAGACCGGCGCGATGAGCTCCTTGACGTCGTCGGGGACGACATAGTGGCGGCCGTCGGCTGCGGCCCAGACCTTGACGGCGCGCATGAGGGCGAGGGCGCCGCGGATCGAGACGCCCACGCGGACCTCGTCGGCCAGGCGGGTCTCCTCCATGAGCCGGGAGACGTACTCGAGGACTGCGGGGTCCACGTGCACGGTGGAGGCGAGGGAGGTCATGTCGTCGACGGCCTGCAGGGAGATCTTCGGGCTGAGCTGCCTGCTGCGGTCGCGGATCGCGGAGCCCTGGAGGATCTGCACGCTCGAGGCGTGGTCGGGGTACCCCAGGGACGTCTTCATGAGGAAGCGGTCCAGTTGCGCCTCGGGGAGGCGGTAGGTGCCGGCCTGCTCGATGGGGTTCTGGGTGGCGATCACGAGGAACGGGGAGCCGACCTCATGGGTGACGCCGTCGACGGTGACCCGTCCCTCCTCCATCACCTCGAGCATCGAGGACTGGGTCTTCGGGGAGGCGCGATTGATCTCGTCGGCCAGGACGATGTTCGCGAAGACGGGGCCCTTGTGGAACTCGAACTGCTTGGTGGCCTGGTCGTAGATCGTCACGCCGGTGACGTCGGAGGGCAGAAGGTCGGGCGTGAACTGGATGCGCGTCGACGTGCCCTGCACGGTCGCGGCGAGCGCGCGGGCGAGCGAGGTCTTCCCCGTGCCCGGCGCGTCCTCGAGCAGCACGTGCCCGGGGGCGAGCATCGAGGTGAGCACGAGGCGCACCACGTCGCTCTTGCCCAGGACGGCCTGGCCGACGCTCTGGACCAGTTTGTCGAAGGTGTCGGCGAACCAGCTCGCCTGTTCGGGGGTCATGCTCACGCGTGTCTCCAGGATGAGTGTGATGGGGGCGGTCGGAGGTGCGGCGTGCACCGCCGGCATGCGATGGGATCAGCCTTCGTTGGGCATTGTGATCTCTCCGACCTTCTTGCCATCGACGAGGACGTCGAAGGTGTCGCCGGGGAAGCCGTAGTAGTACTCGTGGTCGCTCGTGAACTTCCCGTTCTTGTCGGCGGAGATGGAGCGCGGCAGGTTCCTCTCGCCATCCGACCAGAGCTCGCCGTTGCGATGCTCCTTGAAGTCGAGCTGATAGGACTTGCCGGGTTCCAGGTCTGTGATGGTGAAGGCGAACCACTTGCAGTGGCCGCTGCTGCAGCCCTTCTCGTCCGTTGCGCTGTCGAGCCACTCCGTGGACTGCTTCGTCACCTTGCCGCCCGGCGACTTCGCGGTCGCCGAGTCGCTCGTGGTGCTGCTGACGAGCTTCTCGCTGTTCACGACGCGGGCCTGCACCGTGTACTTGGTGCCCGCCTTCTGTCCGACCTTCGGGTTCCCGCCGCCGGCTCCGAGGTCCTTCCAGCCGCCGCCGTTCACGCGGTACTGGACCTTGCTCACCGAGACTCCGCCACCGACGTGGGCCGAGATCTTCGCGGTGACTGGGCATGAGGTTCCGCTGCAGCTCCCTGCGCTCACCGACACCGACGGCGCATCGGGCTTGGTGTACGGGCGCACGGCCGCGGACGCCTTCGAGATCTCGCTCTCGCCGCCCGCGAAGCGGTTGTACGCCTGCACGGTGAACGTATAGTCCTTCCCGTTGCCCAGCCCGTCGATGGTCACGGAGTCCTTCGAGGCGTCCACGGTCTGCGGCCCACCGCCGGGCCACCGCACCATGTAGTGGTCGATCGGCGTGCCGCGCCCGTCCGCCTTCTTCCAGGAGACCGTGACGCGGCCGTTGGGCCCGCCGCCCGTGTGGGCGTCGGGGAGGGAGGCAGCGACCTCGGTGGGGGCCTTCGCCTTCGCGTACGCCGTGACCGGGTTCGAGGCCGCCGAGGCCCCTGTCCCCTTGCCCACGGAGTTCGTGCCCGTGTAGGTGAACGTGTACTCCGTGTTGCGGTCCAGGTCGTCGAAGCGACCGGAGGTCTTCCCGTCCTTCGTGGTGATGGTCTTCTCGGCGCCGCCGCCCTTCCCGGGATGGGCGGTGACGGTGTACGAGGTGACCTTCTCGCCGTTCTGCTCGTCCTCGGTCATCGCCGGCCACTTCACCGAGACGGCGCCGCCCAGTTCGTCCTCGAGGCGCGTCGCGGTGATCTTGCCCGACGGTTTCTTGGGCTTGCCCGCAGGGTGCTCCGCCGACGACCGCTCCGACCAGTCGGAGGGCTCGTCGGCCTTGTTCTTCGCGCGGATGCTGAAGGTGTAGTCGACGCCGTTGGTCAGCCCGTCCACCGTGGTGCTGGTGCTCCCGCCCTCGACCGGGATGGACGTCGTGGAACCGTCCGCGCCGATCATCTGCAGCGCGTACTCGCTGATGGGCGAGCCGTGGTTGACGGGCTTCGTCCAGGACACCTGGAGCTTGCCGTCGCCGCGCTTCGCGCGCGGCGCCTCGGGCTTCTCCGGCTTCACGTCGGGACGGGCCTTCGCCGAGGCGGCCGACGGCTTCGACGTCCCCACGTCGTTCGTCGCGGCGACGGTGAAGGTGTACTCGGTGTCGTTGGTGAGTCCGGTGATCTTGCAGGTCGTGCTCTCGCACTGCGTGGACTTCCCGCCGCCGGCGGGCTTCACCGTGTACCCCGTGATCGGGGCGCCGTTGTCGTTCCCGGGCTCGAATCCGAGCACCACGTACCCGTCGCCGGTCTCCTGGATGCGAGGGGCCGAGGGGGATTCCGGCTTGCCGCGCACGTTGACGCGGATGGTGCCCGTGTCCTGCCGGTCGGGATCCTTGGTGGCGTCCTGGATGGTGTAGCTGACCGTCGCGACGCCGTGGAAGTCGGCCCCCGGCGCCAGCGTCACCGCGTCGTCCGTGTGGTCCACGTCGATCGTGCCGGCCTTCGCCTTCGCGTCGACGATGGTGACGGGCTTGCCCAGGGGCTCGGTGTCGTTCGCGGTGGGACGCACGGTCTTCGTGTCCCCCGCGTCGATGTCGTAGGTGTCCCCCTGGGCGGAGGGAAGCGGCTCCCGGGAGCCGGTGACCGTGCCGCTGATCTCGGCCTTCACGGGGTCGTTGGTGCCGTCGGAGACGGAGACGGACGCCGAGAACTTCGTGCCCTTGGCGACGTCGGCATCGGCCTGGGCGCTCACCACGCCCTCGGGGCTGACCTCGACGCTGATGCCGTCCACTCCGGTCTCGCCGGTGGACTCGAAGGTGAGGGCGTCGCCCTCGGGGTCCTCGGTGGTCCGGGCGAGATCGACCTGGCGGGCGTCGCCGCCCTGCTCGACCTCGAGATCGGTCCCCTGAATCGACGGCGGCCTGTTGTCCTTGGACTCGACCTGGACCGGGATCGACAGCATGCCCACGGCAGCGGTGTCGTCGCCGCGCGGCCCGTCGGTGACCTCGGCGGTGATCGTGTCCTCGCCGGAGTAGTCGTCGGCCGCCCGGTACACGAGGGTGTGCTCATCCTCGACGAGGCTGTCGCCGTTCGCGTGCTTCGCCTTCACGGTGGCGGTATCGGTGATGACGGGGGCCTGGCCACCCGGTCGCACGCGCACGTTGTCGGTGTCGTCGAGCGGGATCTTCGCCTCCGTCCCGGCCTGGACGGTGATGGGCTCTCCGACCCAGGTCGGGGCCTGCTTCGAGGTGCCCGGCACCCAGATGTAGCCGGCCGCGGAGTGGTCGTCGAGATCGGTGGCGGTGTAGCGGATCCGGAACGGCTCCTCACGCGGGGTGACGCGCACGATCCCGCGGTCCTCGTCGACGATCTGCACGCCCTCGGGGCTGCCGTCGATCGCGAGCTCGAGGTCCTTGACGCTGCCGTCGGGGTCGACGTCGTTCGCGAGGGCGTCGACGTCCACGTGGTCGCTGCTCTCGTCGAGCACCTCCGCGGCGGGGACGAAGTCGTCGGTGACGATCGGGGCGCGTTCCTCGGCGTCGTCCTTGACGGTCAGCAGGATGCTGGCCTCGTCGGAGAGGGATCCGTCGCTCGAGCCGTACCTGATGGTGTACGTGCCGGGCTCCTTCGGGGTCACCATGTCGACGGAGGCCGAGCCCTTCGCCTGGTCCTCGTCGAGGTCGACGGAGCCGTCCTCGGACTTCACGAGGTCGCGGTCGATGCTGAGCGGCGCCCCCTCGGGGTCGGTGTCGTTCTCCAGCGGGAAGACCTGCAGCCTGCGCCCCGGCTTGGCCTCGACCGTGTCGTCCTCGGCGACGGGGTACTGGTTGGTCTCGGTGCGGGCGGCGATGCCGACCTTCACCTCTGCGGTGCCGACGGCTCCCTGGCGGTCCATCACCTGGTAGCGGAAGGTGTCCGTGCCCGAGGCGTCGTCGTCGGCCACGTAGTCGATCCACTCGCCGGACGCCGAGGTCACGCGTCCCTTGGTCGGGGCGTCGCCGGTGACGCCGGTGAGGATGACGGAGTCGCCGTCGGGGTCGACGCCGCTGAGGCTCACGGGGATGCGCACCGTGCTCCCGGCGACGGTGCGCGCGGTGAGGTTCTGCGGCGCGGGGCGCTCGTTGCTGGCGTCGTCCGGGACCACGGTGATCCGCAGTCGCGCGGAGGCAGAGCGCCCGGTCTCGTCGGTGGCGGTGTAGGACAGGGAGGTCTCGCCCTTGGCATCGGGCTTCGCGGTGAAGCGGATCTTGTCCTGATAGGTCTCGAGCGTGCCCATGCCCTTCGCGTCGTCGGCGTCGCGGAAGTCCCCGCCGAGGGCGAGGTCGGAGTCGATCGGGGACGTGTCGTTCGCGAGGACGTCGGCCGTCACCAGGTCCCCGGCGCGCACCGTGACCTCGTCGTTGACGGTCTTCGGCTCGGCGAACTGGCTGTCGGTCTTCACGACCATGGTCTGGACGGTGCCCTCGACCTCGCCGGCCTGGTTGGAGACGGTGTACGAGATCGGGACGGGCTCGCCGTCGGTCTCGGCATCGGGGTCCGCGGTGATCTTGATGAGGTGGTGATCGAGCACGCGCGCATCGACGCCGCTGCCCTCGGGCACCGACACGGAGTCGACGACCAGCACTCCCCCGGTCGGGTCGACGTCGTTCTCGAGCGGGTCGACGAGCGTGGACCCGCCGGCCGTGACCATGCCGAGGTCGTCCACGGCGACGGGCTTCTCGGCCTCGGTGCTCGGGTCGGCGACGTCCACGCGGATGAGTCCGTCGGCGCTCTGCGTGCCCCCGACGATCGTGTAGTCGAGGTAGTAGGTGCCGGCCGTCCTGCCGGTGACGGAGACGGTGCCGGCATCGAGGTCCTTCTCGATGTCGAGACCGTCCCCGCCGCCCTCGAGGGAGACCTCTGCGAGCTCGAGCTTGTCGCCCGAGGGGCTCAGGTCGTTCTCGAGCGGCTCGAGGTCGACGGTGCTGCCGGCCACGACCTGGGTGTGGTCGGCGGTGGTGATCGGCGCGAGGTCCTCGTCCTGGACGACCTCCACCTTGAGCTCGCTCTCGAACTCCTGTCCCTTGTCGTCGCGCAGGGTGAGGGAGATGGACTTCTCGCCGTCCTCGAGGCCCGCGTCGGTGAAGCTGACCACGCCGTCCGGGGTGAAGGTGACGCTGTCCTCGGGTTCGACGGACGCCGCGGCGAGGTAGAAGTCGTCGCCGTCGGGATCGCGGTAATAGGGCAGGATGTTGAAGCTGAAGCTGCGCCCGGAGCGGATCTTCATCTTCGGCGTCTCGTCCTGGGCGAGCTCGGGCGCGGCGTTGTCCTGCTCCCCCCGGACCGTGAGGGTCGCGACGGACTCCGCGGTGCCGCCCCGGCCGTCGGAGACCGTGTAGACGACCTCCTTCTTCGTCCCGGGCTTCGCGTCCTCGGGGACGTCGATCTGCAGCTGGGTGCCGCCACGGATCGGCGTCACGCGCCCCAGGTCGCTCTCGGCCTTCTTGGGCTTCGCGGTGAGGACGTCGCCGTCGGGATCGGTGTCGTTGCGCAGCACGTCCAGCACGGTGCTGGATCCGGCGCGCACACCCATCTCGTCGGGGTTCGCGACGGGGTCGCGGTTGTCCTCCTTGCGGTCGTAGTCGAGGTTCGCGACCGTGGAAGTCTTGGTCTCCTTCTCCTCCTGCTCGCGGTCGTCCTTCTTGATGTCCTGGGTGACGACCCAGTCGTCGACCAGTGTCATGTCCTGGGAGATCATCCAGGACAGGCCGCTCTCCTGATCGTTGAGGACGACGAGGTCCCCGTTGACGCGCAGCGCGAGATCGCTCTCGTCGCGGGCGTCCTCGATCGTGTCCTCCTTCACCTCCCCGCCGCACACGCGCACGTAGCGCAGGGATCCGTTCCACGCCCCGTAGGAGCAGCCGCCGACCTGCGCGGGCGCGACGGGCTCTCCGTTCCCGCCGGAGGCGTAGTGCTGCGCCTTGCCGGCCGAACCGCTGAGCGGGATCTGGTACAGCGTGTCCGTGGTGGCGAGGACGACGTCCTCGGACTCGGGGCCCGGCTGCTGGAGCTCGGCGCCCTGGACGCTCGCGGTCGATGCGCCGAGGTCCTCGAGCGCGATGTCTGTCTTCGCGTCCTCGCCGATGTGCACCAGACCGTGCCCGGTCCCGGTGTCGAGCACGACGGGCGTCTCGCCGACGGTGGTGAGGGAGACGGCGTCCTCGGCGTTCGAGAGATCGTCGATGGTGCCGACCTTCTCGGGCTTCGCCTTGCCGACGTCCAGGGTGCGCGGGATCTTGTACAGCTGCTTCCCGTCGAGGACGAAGACGGTCCCGGAGTCGGTGACCGCGATCTGTGCGTTCTCGTCCTCCGCGGTGAGCACCGGCTTCTGCCCAGTCGCGGAGAAGGAGGAGATCTGGCCGGCGTCGGCGACCCAGACACGACCCCCCTGTCCGATGATGCCGACGCGGTCCGACCCGAGATCGACCTCGGGGTCCACGCCGAGGTCGATGCTGCCGGTCCGCTCGACGCTGGCGGTGTCGATGGGGATGATGCCCCTGGGACCGGTCACCATCACGTGGTACCCGTCCTGCAGGACGTCGAGGTCGTCGCCGTCGATGGCTTCGCGGCCGTCGAGCTCCTGCGCGTCGACGTTGAGGCGTCCCAGGAGGTGCTTCTGGGAGTTGGTGACCCAGACGGCGCCGTTGTTGACGGTGACCTCGGCGGAGGCGAGACCGTCGAAGCGCACGGCGCAGACGGTGATGACGAGCGCGAGAACGGCCAGGACGGCGCTGGAGACGAGGGTGCGTCGGCGCCGTCGGCCCTTCATCGCGAATGCCACGTGCAGCTCCCCTGCCCCTCATGCCGCGCTGCCCGAGGTGGCCCCAGGACGCGACAGCCCCCTACAAGACCCGTCGGTAAGAGGGCGCTCAGCTCCCGAAGTCGATCGGTCGGGTCGCCGTGCGGTCGCGGCGTGCCGGCGTCCTTCGGCGTGGAGTGCCCGGAGCGATGCTACCGGCAGGTCGCACTGAGGCCAATGCCCGGGCATGAATGTGGAGTGGCGAACGGGCCAGGGTGCGCCCGGAGCCTGACGTGCCCGCGACGCAGCACGAGCTGACCTCAGGGATCGCTCAGGTGTCGCGGTCGACGAGTCCTCGTGTGAAGTCGATCAATGCGCGGCGGGCGGGGACGTCCGGCAGCGCGCTCAGGATCTCGATGGCCTCGCCGACGAGCGTATGGGCCATGTCGAGGGTCGTCTGGAGGGAGGAGTCCTCACGGAGCAGGCCGACGAGCGCGGCGAGATCCCCGTCATCGCTCAGGTCCCCGTCGAGCCGGTCGACGATGTCGCGCGTCCGCGCATCCGGATTCTCCTCGAGGCGCCTGCGGATCAGCAGCGTCGGCATCGTGGGGACGCCCTCGCGCAGATCCGTGCCCGGGCTCTTCCCGGAGGTCTGCGAGTCGCTGCGGAGATCGAGGACGTCATCGGCGAGTTGGAAGGCGACGCCCGCCTTCTCCCCGTACGCACGCATGATCGCCGCGACCTCGTCTCCGGCGCCGGAGGTGACCGCACCGATCTCTCCGGCGACGGAGAGCAGCGAAGCGGTCTTGTCGGAGAGGACGGAGAGATAATGCTCGAAGGGGTCGGCGTCCTCGGCGGGGCCGACGGTCTCGTGCAGCTGGCCGAGGCAGAGGCGCTCGAAGGTGCGCGCGTGGAGCGCGACGATATGGGCGCCCAGCTTCGCGCTCAGGGCGCTCGCACGGGCGAACAGGAAATCCCCGGTGAGGATGGCGACCGAGTTGCCCCAGACCTCGTGCGCGCTCGCGGTCCCTCTCCGCGTGGGCGCCGAGTCCATGACGTCATCGTGGTAGAGCGAGGCCAGGTGCGTGAGTTCGACGAGCGTCCCGGCGTCGATCACGGCGTCGTCCTCGATGTCGCCCATCGAGGCCGCCAGGAGAACCACCAGGGGGCGCAGTCGCTTGCCGCCGGCGTCCATGAGGTGGCGGGACGTCCAGGCCATCATGTCGTCGGAGATGGCGACGGTGTCCGTCAGCCTCTTCTCGATGCGCGCGAGTCCGGAGAGCACCGCTCCTGCGAGCTCTTCATCCACGTCCGGGAGTGACGAGAGGGCAGATTCCACGATTCGTCCTCTCGCACGGGATCACGGCCACGGGTCCCCACGCTCGCGAGGACCCTCACGATTCTAGCCCCGGGGGCATCTGCGCAACCACCTTCAGCCTCTGGGCATGCACCACACCACACGCGGACGCCACGGGTCTCCAGGCCGCCCCCGCCGGGCTCCTGCTCGACGGGCGGGAAGGCAGGTCCGAGTGCCACAGGGGTCGCCGCCGAGAACACCGGCCCTGGCCGGACCAACCACCGCGGCGGCGAGAATAATACATATGGATACAGAAAAGGGTCGTGGCTCGTCACCGCGCTCCACCCGAACCCGATCAAACGAGCCCGAGGAGCAGCTGGCAACGAGCCACAACCCTCTCCACAAAAAACGTCCGGCGGCGTCCTACTCTCCCACACCCTCCCGAGTGCAGTACCATCGGCGCAGAAGGGCTTAGCTACCGGGTTCGGAATGGAACCGGGCGTTTCCCCAACGCTATGACCGCCGTAACACCACGAGACAACACCAACCCACCACACCCCAATCAAGGGGCCCGGGGGTTGTTTCCCGAGAACCACACAGTAGACGCGAGCACAGCACACAATTCTCAAAATTTGTGTTGATAAGTCATCGGCCATTAGTACCAGT
>NZ_JBHTSV010000036.1:0-37005 GCF_042794925.1 Brachybacterium sp. NPDC056505 | reverse complement strand
GAAACAGGCCCTCGCCCAGCTCGCAGCCGCCTACCCCGACCGCATCAACCCCTACCTCTGAACACCACCACTTACACAGACAGATTGACAGGCTCGATCGCCCTCGTCCTCCACGGTCAGCTCGACCGCTCCCCCGAGGGACCAGTGCGTGCGACCCCGCGTGCGGGACACAGGGATGCCCGGGTCCACGGGGCTCGACGGACTCCCGCCATGGTTCACCCCACCATCATTACCACGTTCCGTTGCACCGCTCGATGGTTTACCGTCATCGCGGAGTCTGACCGGGTCGATATCACGGGCGGTTTTCACCTGATGATGCGACCAGCACAACACATGAAGATTCTCGATCTCCGTGGCCCCACCCTGCCCGGGATGATCATGATCGAATTCCTCAATATGATCCACCTCCACCCCACGACAACTCGCCCGCCCACACCCCGGGACGGAACACTCCGGACCCCGCAGCCGCAAATGCGTCACCATCTGCGCACTCGGGCGATACCGCTCCGGCGGCAACGGCAGAAAAGCGCCCGTGACGGGATCGGTCAGGATCCGCATCCACTCCGGGCAGTCTCCCGCGAGCTCGCGTGCCATGCCTGCGGGGATCGGATGCTTCCCCTCGAGCAGTGCCGGCGCCTCGCTCTGGCCGAGCAGGGTCAGGAACGGGATGGTCACCAGGATCGCGAACCGCGCCGCCGCCACCTCGCGCCCGTCCGTGTTCACCTCACCCCGCAGCAACGCCTCATACCGCAGGCGGCCACGAGTCATCGGCTTCCCCGACGCGCGCACGGTCCCGTCCTCATCGAACGGAACCTCTTCGTCATCGTCGAGGGCGTGACGCTGGGCAGCCTGCAACGTCCCCGCCGCGGCATCCAGGGACTGGGCGAACGCGAGGATCTCCGGGACCGGACCCGTCACCGTCAACGACGCCGTCCCATCCACACCCACCACCGGGGCCGCGAGATGCCGCCGCTTCTGCGCCCGCTCCACCGGCGAGAGGTCCAGGAGTGAGGTGAACCAGGTGATCAGCTCGCCCAGCAGGCGGCGGAACGTCTCCGGAGTCACCCCGAACTCCCAACCACCCATCACCCGATCCAAACCCTTCCGGTCCTCCTCCGGCAGGTCACGGGACCGGTGGATCACCCGGCGCAGCCACTCGGCCGGCAGCTCCCCCGCTTCCACCCGCGCGAACAACAACGGGAACAGAGTCAGCGCCTCGTGGGCGTCACGGATCTGCCCATAGGACACCGTGGTCGTCGTGCGCAGCGCCACCGCCGCCTGCGCATCCTCCACATCACCCTCATGCGACAGCGCACCCACCGCATCCCGATCCACCCACAACGGCGCGAGACGCCGCATCAACTCCGCCGCGAGCTGCGACTCCCGGACCGCGAGATCCCAAATCCCCTGGAGCTCCTCCGACAAGTCAGGGCCCTCCACCGCGAACGTCCGCTCAGCCAGAGTCTCCCGCGACAGAGGCGTCCGCGGACGCGGACCGCATGCCGCCTTCGGAGGACGACCCGACCCCGAAGATTCAGAGGCACTCTGAGCGGTCGCGGATTCCGACACAAACTCATCATGTTCAGGCGTGAGGGAATCATCGCCATCACCGAGCGCATCACCATTCGCGAGCACGATTCCCCCTCCCCTCCATCAGGCCTGAAGTTCTATACCCCAAGAATACCCGACGAAACGGACACCACAAGATGCCCGGGAGAATCTGTGGAAAACTTTATCCGTTCCTCCACAACCCCCACTTCTCCACAAACACATCCACGACAAAACACCTCTCACCCACACCCCACGCCCCCGAATGGCCCACCCCCATGCGAGAGCGGCCTGGGTTCCTCGCCACGCCGGCAGCCCCGCCGCGCCGGTCCCCACCGCGCCGAGTCCCACCCCGCCCCATCGACCGCTCCCCACGCCCGACGACGGCCGGTCCCCCATCCGGGGAACCGGCCGTCGTCCATTGCGTCCAGCGCGACGCGGGCGCCTTCCGGCACCGCGCCTCGGGGCACCACGCCTCGGGGCACCGCGCCTCCGGGCGCCGCGCCCGCGCCTACCGCGCGAGCCGCTGCTTCTTCGAGGTGATCTCCCCGGTGTCGAAGCCGGCGAGGTGCAGACCGCCGTGGAAGCGGGCGTGCTCGATCTTCAGGCAGCGGTCCATGACCACGTCGAGTCCGCCCTCCTCGGCGATGGCGGCGGCCTCCTCGTTCCAGGAGCCCAGCTGCAGCCAGAGGGTCTTCGCGCCCACCTCGACGGCCTCTCGGGCCACGTCGGGGAGGTCGTCGTGGCGGCGGAACACGTCGACCACGTCGGGCACCACGGGCAGGTCGGCGAGCGAGGCGTAGGCCGGCTGCCCGAGGATCTCCGTCGCGCGGGGGTTCACGAAGTACACGTCGTACGGGGAGCTCGAGAGCAGGTAGGTCGCCACGAAGTAGCTGGCCCGGGAGGGGTTCGTCGAGGCGCCGACGATCGCGACGGACCGCGTGCGCCGCAGGATCCCGAGCCGCTGCGGGGCCGTGGGCCCGACCCAGGTCCGTGCCGTCTGCCCTGCGCCGTCCTTCTCCGCGCTCATCGCTCCACTCCCGTCGCCGTCGTGATGGCCTGGTCGAGGTCCCAGAGGATGTCCTCGGGGTCCTCGAGCCCGACCGAGATCCGGATCAGGTCCGGTGCCACGCCTCCCGCGAGCAGCTGCTCGGGGCTGAGCTGCTGGTGGGTGGTCGAGGCCGAGTGGATCACGAGCGTGCGGGCGTCGCCGATGTTCGCGAGGTGCGAGGCGAGCTGCAGGTTCCCGATCACCGCCTCGCCGGTGGCGCGGGCCGCGGCGGCCTCCTCCTCGTCGCTCGCGAAGTCGCCCGTCGGCTTCACGCCGAAGGCGAAGACCGAGCCCGGGCCGAGCGGCAGGTACTTCTCCGCGCGCTCGTGGTGCGGGTGGTCCGGGAGCCCCGCCCAGGTCACGTACGCGACGCGCGGGTCCTCGTCCAGCCAGGTCGCGACCGCACGGGCGTTCGCGAGGTGGGCGTCGATGCGCTGCGGGAGCGTCTCGACGCCCTGGAGCAGCTGGAAGGCGGACTGCGCGCTGAGCGAGGGACCGATGTCGCGCAGCTGCTCGGAGCGCAGCTTGGTGAGGAAGCCGTACTCGCCGAAGTTGCCCCACCAGCTGAGGCCGCCGTAGCTCGCGACGGGCTCGGTCATCGCGGGGAACTTGCCGTTGCCCCAGTCGAAGCGGCCGGACTCCACGACGACGCCGCCCAGCGTCGTGCCGTGTCCGCCCAGGAACTTCGTGGCGGAGTGGATGACGATGTCGGCGCCGTGCTCGAGGGGCCGCACGAGGTACGGGGTCGCGAGCGTCGCGTCGACCACGAGCGGCACGTCCGCGGTGTGCGCGACCTCGGCGAGCGCCTCGAGGTCGGCGATCTCCCCCGACGGGTTGCCGATGATCTCGACGTAGACGGCCTTGGTCTCCGGCCGGATCGCCGCCGCATAGTCCGCGGCGTCCGAGGAGGGGACGAAGGTGGTCTCCACGCCGAAGCGGCGCAGGGTGACGTCGAGCTGGGTGACCGTGCCGCCGTAGAGCTGGGCGGAGGCGACGATGTGGTCGCCCGCGCCGGCGAGGGCCGCGAAGGTGATGAACTCGGCGCTCATCCCGGAGGCCGTGGCGACCGCTCCGATGCCGCCCTCGAGCGAGGCGACGCGCTCCTCGAAGGCCGCGACCGTGGGGTTGCCGATGCGCGAGTAGATGTTGCCGTACTTCTGCAGGGCGAACAGGGTCGCGGCGTCGGTCGCGTCGTCGAAGACGAACGAGGTGCTCTGGTAGATCGGCACCGCGCGGGCGCCGTGCACGGCATCCGGCGTGCCGCCGGCGTGCAGGGCGCGGGTGCGGAACCCGAAGGTGCGCTCCTCGCTCACGCAGCCTCCTCCTCATCGGCCGACGAGGCCGCCGCGGTCGACGGGAGGGTCGCATCGGCCGAGGCGGTGGCGGCCTCGGCGCTCACGCCGGGGACGTCGGGGATCTGGGAGGCGTCGAGCTCGGTGCCGTGCTTGCGGGCGAGGTCCTTCTCGAGCTCGCGGACGATCGGCATCACGTCCCGGCCGAAGGCGGCGACCTCCTCGGTGAAGTGGAGGTAGCAGGTCAGCAGCAGGTTCACCCCGATCTCCTTGTACGCGACGATGCGCTCGGCGATCTCCTCGGGGGTGCCGATCAGGCGGGTCTTGAAGCCGTCGTTGTACTGCACGAGGTCCTCGAAGGAGGAGTCGGACCACATGCCCTTGCCGTCGGCCGTGGACTGCCCGGCCTCCTTGACGGACTGGGCGAAGCCCTCGACGGCCGGGCGGTGGGCCTTGGCGACGATCTCGCGCAGGGTCTCCTCGGCCTCCTTCCGGGAGTCGCGGGCGATCACGAAGCCGTTGAGGCCGAAGCGGGGGCTGCGGCCGACCTCGGCCGCGGAGGCCAGCACGCCCTCGACGTTGCCCTGGTAGCCCTCGAGGTCGCGGCCGTTGGAGAAGTACCAGTCGGCGACGTGGCCGGCGGCCTTCTGCGCGGCCGTCGAGTTGCCGCCGAAGAAGATCTCGGGGTGGGGGCGGCCGGGGACGTCGACGGGCTTCGGGGAGAGGTTGAAGTCGTCGATCGAGTAGTACTTCCCGTCCTGCGAGTAGCCCTCCTCGGTGAGCAGGCCGCGTAGGGCGCTGATGAACTCCTCGGTGCGCACGTAGCGCTCGTCGTGGTCGAGCCAGGGCAGGCCGAAGCCGGTGAACTCGTCCTTCAGCCAGCCGGAGACGATGTTGACGGCGGCGCGGCCGCCCGAGAGGTGGTCGGCGGTGATCAGCCACTTGGCGAGCACGCCCGGGTGCCACATGCCCGGGTGGAAGGCGGCGATGACGCGCAGGCGCTCGGTCGCGCCGAGCAGGGCGAGGCTGAAGGCGGAGGCCTCGTGCTGCTGCGCGGCGCCGTAGCTCGCGGCGTAGCGGGTCTGGGTGAGGGCGTACTCGAAGCCCGAGTCCTCGGCGGTCTTCGCGAGGGCGGAGTTGTAGGGCAGCTGCCAGTCGGTGCGCTGCTCGATCGTGGAGACGACGAGGCCGCCGGAGACGTTGGGCACCCAGTAGGCGAACTTCAGCGGCGTCTCGAAGCTGGAGGCGGGGACGGTCGTGGTCATGGTGACCTCCTGTGGTGATCGGTGCGGGCGGTCGGGTCGGGCGGTCAGGTCGGGTCGGGCGGCCCGGGTCAGCCTGCCAGGAGCGGGTGATCCGCGGGCAGGCCTTCCAGGGTGCGGCCGACGGCGTCGACCGCATCGGGGTTCTGGAGCGAGGTGACGTCGCCCAGGGGCGCCGCCGTGCGGCCCGCTCGACGGTCCCGCTCGGCGTGCACGAGGTCCGCGAGCAGGCGGCGCATGATCTTGCCGGAGCGGGTCTTGGGCAGGTCGGCGACCTCGAGCACGTGGCGCGGCTTGGCGATGGGGCCGATCTCCCGGGCGGCGAGGGCGCGCAGCCGGGCAGCGTCGATCCCGTCGGGCGTCGCCCCGTCGGGCGTCGCTCCGTCGGACCGGGCCCCGTCGGTCGTCGATCCGCCCTCGCTCGCCGTCACGAAGGCGGCGACGGCCTGGCCGGTGACGGGGTCGGCGACGCCCGCGACACCGGCCTCGGCGACGGCGGGATCGGCGACCAGCGCGGACTCGATCTCGATGGTGGAGAGGCGGTGCCCGGAGACGTTGACGACGTCGTCGAGCCGACCCAGCACCCACAGGCAGCCGTCGGCGTCGATGCTCGCGCTGTCCCCGGCGAGGTAGAAGCCGCCGTGCTCGCCGCGGCCGGCGTGGGCGCGCCAGTAGGAGTCGCGGTAGCGCTCGGGGTCGCCCCAGACGGTGCGGGCCATGCCGGGCCAGGGCCGACGGACGACGAGCGCGCCGGCGCGGCCGGGCTCGACCTCGCGGCCCTCCTCGTCGACGACGGCGACGTCGATGCCGGGCAGTGCGCGGGTCGCCGAGCCGGGCTTCAGCGTGGTCGCGCCGGGCAGCGGGGCGACCATGGCGGCGCCCGTCTCCGACTGCCACCAGGTGTCCACGATGGGCAGCTCGTCGCGGCCGAAGGTGCGGCGGAACCACACCCAGGCCTCAGGGTTGATGGACTCCCCCACGGTGCCCAGCAGGCGCAGCGAGCTCAGGTCGTGGCCGGCGGGCAGCTGCTCGCCGAACCAGGACATGAAGGTACGGATGAGTGTGGGGGCCGTGTAGTAGACGGTCACGCCGTAGCGCTCGATGATCTCGAGGTGGCGCTCGCGGTGCGGGGTGTCCGGGGTTCCCTCGTAGATGACCTGGGTGAGTCCGTTGGCGAGCGGACCGTAGATCTCGTAGGTGTGGGCGGTGACCCAGGCGAGGTCCGCGGTGCACCAGTGGACGTCGTCCTCCTTGGCGTCGAAGTGAGCCCAGTGGGCCCAGGCCGCGTGCGCGAGGTAGCCGCCGCCGGTGTGGACGAGGCCCTTGGGCTTCCCGGTCGTGCCGGAGGTGTAGATGATGAACAGCGGGTGCTCGGCGTCGAAGGCGCGGGGCTCGTGGACGGGGCTCGCGGGGTCCACGGTCTCGTCCCACCAGAGGTCGCGGCCGCTGGTCCAGGCGATCTCCTGGCCGGTGCGGCGCACCACCAGCACGTGCTCGAGATCGGGGAGGTCGGCGGCTGCCTCGTCGGCCGCGGACTTGACCTCGACGGCCTTGCCGCGGCGGAACTGGCCGTCGGAGGTGACCAGCAGCTTCGCGCCGGTGTCCTGGAGGCGGAAGCGCACGGCCTCGGCGCTGAATCCGCCGAAGACCAGGGAGTGCACGGCGCCGATGCGGGCGCAGGCGAGGGTGATGACGACGGTCTCGAGAATCACCGGCAGATAGATGACGACGCGGTCGCCCGGGCCGACGCCGAGCGATTCGAGGGCGTTGGCGGCGCGTGAGACGCGCTCCTGGAGGTCCTCGTAGGTGACGGCGAGGCGGTCGCCGCGCTCGCCCTCGACGTGCAGGGCGACCTTGTCGCCGCGCCCGGCGCGCACGTGGCGGTCCACGCAGTTCTCGGCGACGTTGAGGGTGCCGCCCTCGAACCAGCGGGCTCGGGGCACGCTGAGCTCGCCGGTCGCGGGGTCGAGCGCGGGCGGCGCCCAGTCGAGCGCGGTGTGCCAGGGGGTGCGCCACTCGAGGCGGCGCGCGGCCTCCTCCCAGAAGCCGACGGGGTCGGCATCGGCGCGGTCGTACGCCTCGGGGCCGACGTTCGCCTGGGCGGCGAAGGCGGCGAGCGGCGGGAAGCTGCGGTTCTCGACCAGTCGGGCCTCGGGCGCGGTCGGGGCGGTCGTCATGCCCACCTCCTCAGGAGCTTCTTCTCGACGAGCCCGAGCAGGGCATTGGTGGCGGTGCCCAGCAGGGCGAGCAGCACGATGGTCAGCAGGATCCGGTCCACGCGGCCGTTCTGCTGGGAGTCGTTCAGCAGGAAGCCCAGCCCCATCGAGGAGGCGATGAGCTCGGCGGCGACGAGGAACAGCCAGGACTGCGCGAGGGCGAGGCGGAGGCCGGAGATCACCGCGGGGACGGCGGCGGGCAGCTGCACGGTGCGCAGCAGCGAGAGGCCGCGCAGTCCGAATGCGCGCCCCGCCTCCACGAGCTGCGGGTCCGTGTGCCGCAGCGCGGAGGAGACCGTGGTGAGGACAGGGAAGAAGGCGCCGATCGCGATCAGCGTGATCTTCGAGGTCTCGCCGATCTGCATCCAGAGGATCAGCAGCGGCACCCAGGCGAGCGAGGGGACGGCGCGCAGGGCCGCGAGGAGCGGGCCCAGCAGGGCGTCGGCCGTGCGGCTGAGGCCCACGAGGGAGGCGACGGCGAGCCCCGCGACGGAGCCGATCGCGAAGCCGATGAGGACGCGCTGCACCGAGATCGCGACGTGCAGCCAGAGCTCGCCGGCGGCCTGCAGCTCCCCGGCGGCGCGCAGCACGGCAAGGGGCCCGGGCAGGCGGTAGGCGGGCACGAGGCCGGTCGCGGTGACGACCTCCCAGGCGACGAGGATCAGCAGCGGGACCAGGGCGCCGAGGGCGATACGGCGCGGCCATCCGCCGCGACGGGGCCCCGCGGTGCTCTCGACGTGCGAGATGCCGAGCTCGCTGACGGCGGTCGCGCTGCTCACTTGCTCGTGGCCTTCGTCGCGAAGGCGTCGTGGACGATGCTCTCAAGCGCCTTCGTCACGGCGTCCTCCCCGCCCTGGACGTCGCCGGATGCGCCGAGCACGGGGGCGATCTTCTCGAGGACGGAGGTCTGGTCCTTGCCCGGCACGCCGCTGACGTCGAGGTTCGAGCGCTCGGTGATCACGGTGCTCGCGATCTTCTCGTCGATGCCGGCGACCTGGGCGAGGAGCTTCGCGGTGCCCTCGAGGTTCTCGAGCGCCCAGCTGCGGGCCTTCTCGTAGGCGTCGACGACGGCCTGGGCGACGTCGGCGTGGTCCTCGATGAAGTCCTCGGTGGCGTTGAGGAATCCGTAGGTGTTGAAGTCGACGTTGCGGTAGAAGAGGACGTCGCCGCTCTCGGCCTCGGCGGCGGCCATGATCGGGTCGAGCCCGGACCAGGCGTCCACGGAGCCGCCGTCGAGGGCGGAGCGGCCGTCGGCGTGCTGGAGGGCCTGGATCTCGACGTCCTTGACCGTGAGGCCCGCGGTGTCGAGGGCCTGGACGAGGAAGAAGTAGGGGTCGGTGCCCTTGGTGGCGGCGACCGATCGTCCCGCGAGGTCCGCGGGGTCCTTGAGGTCGGTGCCCTTCGGGCCGACGAGAGCCGACCACTCGGGCTGGGAATAGATGTCGATGACCTTGATGGGCGAGCCGTTCGCACGCGCGAGCAGCGCGGCGGAGCCGGCCGTCGAGGCGACGTGGGCGGAGCCCGAGCGCAGGAACTCGTTGGCCTTGTTGGATCCGGCCGACTGCACCCACGTGACCTTCACGCCGTCGCCGAGGGCGTCCTCGAGGATGCCCTGGTCCTTGATGACCAGGCTGAGCGGGTTGTAGGTCGCGAAGTCGATCGTGAGCTCGGTCAGCGACCAGTCGCCCGAGCCGCCGCCTCCCGCGCTGTCCTTCCGGGCGTTCTCCCCCGCCACGCAGCCGGCGAGGGCGAGCGGGGCGGCGGCCGCGCCGAGCGCGAGGGCGCCGCGGCGGCTGAGGGTGCGTGCGGTGCGGGTCATGCGTGGTCCTCGGGGGTCGTGGGGCGGGAGGTCGTGGGGCGCGTGGTCGGGCCGTGGTGGCTGGGGACGCCGAGCCCGTCGAGCAGCTCGCTGCGCAGGGCGGCGAGGGCGGCGTCGGCGCGGTCCCGCGGGCGCGGGCTGGGCACGTCGATCACGCGGGCGATCGAGCCCTCCTCGGGCGCGGCGCGGCGCAGGGTGCGCAGCTGGACGACGCGGTCGGCGAGGAACAGCGCCTCCTCGACGTCGTGGGTGACGACGAGGACGGTGGTGGGCTCGGCGGCGTGGATCTCGAGCAGGAGATCCTGCATGCGCAGCCGGGTGAGGGCGTCGAGCGCCCCGAAGGGCTCGTCGAGCAGGAGCACCTCGGGTCCGCGGGCGAGGGCCCGGGCGAGGGAGGCGCGCTGCGCCATGCCGCCGGAGACCTCGCGCGGACGCTGGGACGCGGCGTGCTCGAGGCCGACGAGCTGCAGCAGGTGGCGCACGCGCTCGCGCCCCTCGGCCCGCGCGGTGCCGCGCGGGAGGCCCAGGGCGACGTTCGCCTCGAGGGTGCGCCAGGGCAGCAGGCGCGGCTCCTGGAAGGCGACGGCCGTGGACTCGTCGACGCCGCGGATCGTGGTCCCGCCCAGGCGGATCCCGCCCGCGCTCGGAGCGTCCAGGCCCGCGACCAGGCGCAGCAGGGTCGACTTGCCGCATCCGGAGGGGCCGATGACGGCGAGGATCTCCCCGGCGCGGACCTCGAGGTCGAGGCCTCGCAGGACCTCGGCGGGCCCGAAGACGCGGCCGACGCCCGCGAGGCGCAGAGCCCCTCGCTCGGCGCTCGGGTCGGCGTCGATCGGGCTCTCGCCGCGCGGACTCCCGCCGCTCGGGCTCGCGGCGCGGCGCGCACGGGCGTCGGCGGGCACAGTGGTGGTCATGCCCGGCATCATGGGCATCCGCGACCCGCGCATGCCACCTCGATGTCATAAGCGGACACATTCGAGGCCCCCAGCGCTCGTGAAGCGCGCGGGGCGCGCGCGTGGCGCGGTCCGTGCCCGATTCCCGGGGCATCCTCCGCATCCGTGCAGGCAGTTCCCGGCGATGTGGCGCAGACCCCGCGAGTGCGTCAATGCGCGTCACCTCCCGGTCACCTCGCCCCGGGCGCGCGTCAAGGTCCCGTCAACCCTCGTCGGTGGCTCGTCCAAACGCCTTCAGATCGCCCTCGCGCCGTTCCTACGGTGGTGGCACATCGCAGGCAGCGATCGGAGCCCCCGCTCCCGGTCCTCCTCGTACGACCCCCGCACAGCATCACGATCCTCGCACCCGAGGTCGGAAGGAACGCACCGAGACCATGGCACTGAAGAACACGCACCGCGCCACCGGCCGCGCCGTCACCCCCCTGACCAGCACCAGCCGCGCCGCCCGCACCCTCGGCGGGGCCGCCCTGCTGGGCACCGTCCTGGCCGGCACCGCCTTCACCGGCGGCGCCGCCAACGCCAACGACCTGGACCTGGCCGGCAGCGACGAGGTCGGCACCACCAGCCAGTCCTCGACCACCTCGAGCCAGTCCAGCGAGCTGCCGTCCTACGGCTCCTCCGCGGGCTCCACCTCGGTCCCGGCGAGCGCGAGCTCCAGCGGCGACAACGAGATCGTCAGCGCGGCCCGCTCCGCGCTCGGCACCCCGTACTCCTGGGGCGGCTCCTCGCTCAGCGGCATGGACTGCTCGGGCCTCGTGAACTACGCCTACGAGCAGGCCGGCATCGACATCCCGCGCACGAGCGGCGAGATCGCTGCCCAGGGGAAGTCGATCTCGCAGTCGGAGGCCCAGCCCGGCGACATCGTCACCTACCCGGGCCACGTCGCGATCTACGCCGGCAACGGCCAGATCATCGACGCCTCCGGCTCCCAGCAGAAGGTCGTCGAGCGCGCGATCTGGGGCAACCCGACCGGGTTCGTCACCTTCCGCTGATCCCGCGCACGTCGGCCCTCGGCCGACGGCGCCCGGTCACCCGATCGGCCCGGTCCCGCACCTGCGGGGCCGGGCCGTTCGCATGCTCAGAGGCGCGAGCCGTGCTCCGCGATGGCGAGCTCGTAGAGGCGCAGCAGGTCGTCCGACGCGTTCTCCCAGGAGAACTCCTCGGCCTCGGCGCGCGCGGCGCGTCGGATCGAGGCCGCCTGCTCCGGGTCGGCGAGGCGGTCGAGGGCGCGATCGAGGCTCGCCTCGTCCCCCGCGTCGAAGAGCAGTCCGTCGACCCCGTCGGTGACCTGCTCCATCGTCGGCCCCGAGCGGGCGGCGACCACGGGCAGGCCCGAGGCCATGCCCTCGAGGATCACGAGCCCCAGGGTCTCGGTGACCGAGGGGAAGACGAAGGCGTCGGCGCTCGCGAAGGCGGCGGCCAGGTCCTCCCCCTCGAGGAAGCCGGGGAACAGCGTCGAGGTGCCCGCGAAGATCCGCTCGAGCTCGCCGCGGAACGGGCCGTCGCCGACGATCGCGAGGGCCACGTCGTCCCGTCGGTCCATCATGGCGCGCAGGCGCTGGATCTCCTTCTCCGCGGCGAGGCGCCCGACGAACACCAGCAGCTTCTTCTCCGGGTGCCCGTCCGTGAGGCGCTCGCGCACCTCGTGCGCGGCGAAGCGGGGATGGAACTGCGCGGTGTCCACGCCGCGGCGCAGCACGTGGAGGTTCGCCAGGCCCTGCCCGGCGAGCTCGTCGCGCATGGTCTGCGAGGTCGCGATGTTGACGTCGGCGAGCGCGTGGTTGCGCCGGATCTGCCACCAGATGAGCGGCTTCGACCACTTCCAGGCCCGGTAGAGGTCCAGGTAGCGGGGGATGTGCGTGTGATAGCTCGCGACCAGCGGGATCCGCTGGCGATGCGCTGCGTACGCGCCCGAGGAGGCCAGCAGCAGCGGCTGGGCAGCGTGGACGACGTCCGGGTGGAACCCGCGGATCACCCCGTCGACGGTGGGGTTGGGCAGGGTGAAGCGGCGGTGCTTGTAGAACGGCAGCGTCACCGGCCTCATGCCGACGACGCGGGCCCCGTGGTGCTCGGTCACGCCCAGGTCGGGGGCGATCACGAGCACCTCGTGGCCGAGGTCGACGGAGCGCTCGACGGCGTGGCGCAGCCGGGTCACCACGCCGTCGACCGAGGGCAGGAACGTCTCGGTGACGATCGCGATCCTCACGCCGTCGCGGTCACTTCCAGGTGACGGTGGGCAGGACCAGCTCGTCCTTCACCCGGTCGGAGTTCGCGCGGGCGACGGCGAGGATCTCGGCGAGGACCTCGTCGGTCAGCAGGTGCGGCTCCAGGCCCAGCGAGAGCAGGTTCGTGTTGACCGCGTTGTAGTAGTGGTCGTACTTCTCCACGCGCGGGTTCTCGAGGTGGTCGATGCCCACCTCGATGCCCTGCTCGCGGGCCACGCGCTGCACCTTCTCGGCGAGGTCCTGGACGCTGAAGGACTCGGTGAACTGGTTGAACACGCGGAACTCGCCGCGCTCGGCGGGGTTCTCGCAGGCGATCTCGATGCAGCGCACGGTGTCGGCGATGTTGAGGTAGCCGCGGGTCTGCGAGCCGCCGCCGTAGACCGTGAGGTCGTGGCCGATCGCGGCCTGGATGAGGAAGCGGTTCAGGGCCGTGCCGAACACCGCGTCGTAGTCGAAGCGGTTGGCCAGGCGCGGGTCCAGGCGGGTCTCGTCGGTGTCGAGGCCGTAGACGACGCCCTGGTTGAGGTCGGTTGCGCGCACGCCCCAGATGCGGCAGGCGAACATGATGTTGTCGCTGTCGTGCACCTTGGTGAGGTGGTAAAAGGAGCCCGGGGCCTTGGGGAACGGCAGGCGGTCCTTGCGGCCCTTGTGCTCGATCTCGATCCAGCCCTCCTCGATGTCGATGTTGGGCTGGCCGTACTCGCCCATGGTGCCGAGCTTGACGAGGTGGCAGTCGGGCGCGAGGTCCTTGATCGCCCACAGCACGTTGAGGGTGCCGGTGACGTTGTTGCGGTGGTTCTCGATCGCGTGCTCACGATCGATCATCGAGTACGGCGCGCTGCGGTGCTCGGCGAAGTGGACGAAGGCCTCGGGCTGCTTCTCGGTGACCACCCGGGTGACGTCGTCGTAGTCGGTGAGGTCGCCGATCACCACGTCGATGTCCTTCCCGGAGACCTCCTTCCAGGCGGCCACGCGCTCGTCGAGCGGGAGGATCGGCGTCATCGAGTTCGACCCCAGCTCGGTGTCGATCTCGCGGCGCACCAGGGAGTCCACGATCGTGACCTCGTGCCCCTTCTGCGAGAGGTACAGGGCCGTGGGCCAGCCGCAGAATCCGTCTCCGCCGGCGACGACGATCTTCATGGCAGGGAACCTCCTGGTCAGGGTGCGGGATCGACGTCCACCAGCGTATCGGTGTCATCCTGGGAGAGGGGCCCTCCCGATGACGCGGAGGTGAACATGCCCCGACGGGCGAGTCGGCCGGTGCGGCGCAGCCAGATCTCCAGCGGCACGGTCACCAGCGGTGGGATCGAGCAGACCAGGGCCAGCAGGGCCACCCACCACCTCCAGCGCAGCACCACGGCGGCGACGACCACCATCACCACGTAGGCGACGAAGACTCCGCCGTGCAGCCGACCGAAGAGCCAGACCCCGGCCTCGGTGCCCACGGGCCCGTACTTCAGGGCCATGCCCAGCAGCAGTCCCGCCCAGGTGACGGCCTCCGCGAGAGCCACGATCGCGAAGACCCGGCCGACGGGCGCGACGGCGGGGCGCGCGGGCCGGGCGGGTGCGGACGAGCCGGTCATGCGCGGGCCACCCGGAGGGTGCGGATCTCGAAGGGGCGCAGGTCGAGGGGGATCCCCGCGCCGGCCTCGCGCTCCTCGTCCTCCGCGCCCCGGACGAGCGGGGCGAGGTGCCCGGGCGCCTCGGGACCGAAGGGCCGCTCGAGGAGGTCGACGGCGGTGACGTCGGTTCTCCTCGTCCCTGCTCCCCCGTCCGCTCCGGGGACGTCGAGCACGAGCGTGGCCCGTGCCCGCTCGCCGAGGGACTCGTAGACGCGCAGCACGAGGTCGCCGGATCGGTCCTCGGCGAGCTTCACCGTCTCGAGGAGCACGCCGGGCGCGCCCTCGATGCGGGCGAGCGGCGCGGCGGTCCGGGCGACGGCTGCGGGGACCCAGCGCTCGGGGAGGTTCGCGCGATATCCCTCCGTGATCGCGTCGACCATGTCGGCGCCGGGGCGCAGTGCGAAGCGCATGGAGTAGGCGCCGTGGTCGGCGCCCGGATCGGGGAACTGCGGGGAGCGCACCAGGGTGGCCCGCACCGTCGTGGTGGTGCCGCCGTCGGCCTCGCGGACGGTGCGCAGCACGTCGTGCCCGTAGGTCGAGTCGTTGGCCAGCGCGACGCCGCGCCCGCCCTCGGCGACGCGCACGAAGCGATGGGCGCAGGTCTCGAAGCGCGCGGCGTCCCAGGAGGTGTTCACGGGGATGGGGCGGTCCACGTGCCCGAACTGGATCTCGCTGCTCATCACCGGGGCGCGCAGGTCCAGGCCGAAGCCGAGCTTGAGCGCCTTGCGGTGCTCGCGCCAGTCCAGGTCGATCGTGAGGTGCAGGGCGCGGTCGCCGGGGCGCAGCTCGAAGATCTTCACGATCTCGCTGCCCTCGCCGGTGACGCCGCCCGACGCCCCCTCGGGCGCAGTGGTCGAGTACCGGTAGGTGACGCGGGCGCCCCCGGCGATCTCGTCGACCTCGACGGCCAGCGGCCGGTCGAGGTCACGCACCACCTGACGGTAGAAAGCGTCGATGTCCCAGGCGTCCCACGCGTTGGGGGTGTCGCGGTGCAGCTGCAGGCGGGCACCGGAGTCGCCCGGGGCGATGGCCTCGCGGCCGCTCGCGCTGTCGATCAGGGAGACGATCTCCCCGCGCTCGTCGAGGATCGCCCGGACCAGGCCGTTGTCCAGGGCGATCCGCTCGCCGCGACGCACGAGGGCCACGCCCTCGGTCTCCTGCACGGGGCGCCCCGCGGAGTAGGGCGCGATGCCGCGGCGGGAGGTGACGGGCGCCGTGTTCAGCAGGATCTCGTCCCCGGCGCGCTCCTCGCCCGACCCGTCGGCGCCGCCGGTCCCCTCCGCGGCGGCCGCCCCGTCGGTCCCGGCGAGCGCCGCGAGGGCGTCGAGGGACACCTGCTCAGCGCGCGCCTGGATCGAGGCGTGGTTGCGCTCGGCGTCGCGGTGCACCCAGGCGATCGCCGACCCCGGGAGGATGTCGTGGAACTGCAGCAGCAGGGCGTCGTGCCACATGTCCTCGAGCGCGTCGTGCGGGTAGAGGGCGCCCGCGCGCACGGCGGCGAGGGTCGCGAGGTGCTCGGCCTGGTGCAGGGCCGCCTCGGTGCGCCGGTTGCCCTGCTTGGTCGCGAGCTGCGCGCTGTAGGTGCCGCGGTGCAGCTCGAGGTAGAGCTCGCCGGCCCAGACGGGCGGGGAGGGGTAGCTCTCGCGAGCACGGGAGAAGAACTCCTCGGGGCTCGCGAACTCGACCTTCGGGGAGCCCTCGAGGTCGGCCGCGCGGCGTCCGGCCTCGATCATCTCGCGGGAGGGGCCGCCGCCCCCGTCGCCGAAGCCGAAGAGGTCGATCGCGACGTCGGAGCGGCCCTTCTCCTTGAAGTTGCGCTCGAGGAACGCGAGCTCGGAGGGCTCGAGAGTGCCGTTGTAGGTGTCGGCCGGCGGGAAGTGGGTGAAGACGCTCGTCCCGTCGAGGCCCTCCCACGTGAAGGTGTGGTGCGGGAAGGCGTTCGTCTGGTTCCAGGAGACCTTCTGGGTGAGGAAGTCCCGCTGCCCGGCGAGCGCGGCGATCTGCGGGAGCGCCGCCGAGTAGCCGAAGGAGTCCGGCAGCCAGGTCTGCGTGGTCTCGACGCCGAACTCCTCGAGGAAGAACCGCTTGCCGGCCACGAACTGACGGGCCATCGCCTCGCTCCCGGGCATGTTCGTGTCGGACTCGACCCACATGCCGCCCACGGGCACGAAGCGGCCCTCGGCGACCTTCTCGCGGATCCGCTCGAACAGGCTCGGGTAGTGCTCCTTCATCCACAGGTACTGCTGGGCGGAGGAGACGGAGAAGGTGAAGTCGGGCTCGGCGTCCATGAGCGCGATCGCGTTGGAGAAGGTGCGGGCGCACTTGCGAACGGTCTCGCGCACGGGCCACAGCCAGGCCGAGTCGATGTGGGCGTGGCCGGTGGCCATCACGGTGAGCGCCGAGGAGTGCGCGGGGCGCTCGAGGGCGGGGCGCAGGGCCTCGCGGGCGGCGTCGGCCGTGCCCGGCAGGTCGTCAGGGTCGGCGGCGTCGAGCGCCGCCTCGAGGGCGCGCAGGATCTCGGCCCGACGGGGGCTGGTCCCCGGCAGCTCGCGCATGAGGCCGTCGAGCGCGCGCACGTCCTCGGCGAGCGCGCGGATGCGTCGGTCGCTGCGCTGCACGTGGAGGGCCCGGATCGAGTAGAGCTCGCGCCCGGGGAGGGTCTCGGGGTCGCCGAGGTCGGTGGGCGCGAAGGTCCAGCCGCCCGCGACGTCGGGGTTCGCCGCGCACTCGAGGAAGTGGTCGAGGCGCTGGCCGGGCGCGAGGGTCATGAACGCGTTCAGCGGATTGATGGCCTTGACGGGCTCGGCCTGCGGGGTGAAGACGAGCGCCTCGGACTGGAAGCCGGGGCCGCCGGTGAAGTCGAGGTCGACGACGAGCTCGCACACGTCCTCGGGCCGGTCCCACTGCGCGGGCACGGAGCCTGCGACGTGCAGCCAGAGGGTCGACCAGGCGCGCCCCCAGCTCTGGCCCACCTCGATGGGGACGTACTCGGGCAGCGCCGCGATCGCCTCGGCGGGCGGGACCGGCTCCCCCGGCAGCGCGTGGGCGCGGATGCTGACCGGGACCTGCTCGCGCCGCCCTCCGCCGTCGAGATGGTCGCGGACGAAGCGGCGGATCCGCTCCTCGGTGAGGCGGGTGTCGTCGTGCATGTGCGAGCGCTCCTTCGCGGCGCGCAGGCGTCGCGGCGGTCGGAGGACGAGGGTCCCTCCGAGACTATCCGGAAGGCGGTGTCAGCGGGCGGGCGGGGCCCAGCGCGCGAGGATGTCGTCGCTCAGGCGCGGGAGCAGCTCGCGGTGGCTGTCGCAGAACTCGTGGTCGGTGCCGATGACGGCGGCGAGGTCGGCGACCGGGTCGACCCACAGGGCGGTGCCGAGCATGCCGAAGTGCCCGAAGGTCTCGGGGCTGCTCGTGGTCCCGGTCCAGTGGGGGCTCTTGGCGCCGCGCACCTCGAACCCGAGTCCGAAGGGGTTGGGGTCCTGCTTGCCGAACCCCGGCATGATGCCGACCAGCTCGGGCAGCTGCGGCGTGGTCATCTGCGCGAACACCTCGGGGCCCAGCAGCGTCGGCCGCAGCAGCTCGAGGGCGAGGAGGGCGAGGTCCGCGAGCGGGGCGAAGGCACCCACGGACGGCGGACCGTCCCAGCTCAGGCGTTCCATGCCGAGCGGCTCGGCGATCTCGCCCGAGACCCAGTCCTCGAAGTCCCGGCCGACGGCGCGCGCGACGTGCAGCGCGGCCACGTCGATCCCGCGGTTGGAGTAGTGGCGCCGCTTCCCCGGCTCCTGCAGCACGCGGTCGGACTCGTAGAAGAGGCCGGAGGCGTGGCAGAGCAGGTGCCGCAGGGTCGACCCCTCGGGGCCGACGGGGTCCGTCAGCGCGACCGCGCCGCGCTCGAGGGCGATCGCGCACGCGAACCCGGTGAGCGTCTTGCTCACCGAGCGCAGGGGGCGCACCTTCTCGAGGTCGCCCCCGCTCGCGCGCACTCCCTCGGGGCCGAGCACGATCGCGGCGGCCTCGAAGCCGAACGCGTCGAGCACGCCGAGACCGTCGGCCCCAAGGGTCCGCCCGGCCACGGGCCCTCCGCTCACGCGCCCAGCTCCCCCGCGTCGTGCCGCGCGAGCACGGCGTCGATCAGCGCGGGCCAGTGCGCGACGTGGGCGGGGCCGAACGGCTCGTCGCCGAGGAAGGCGAGGGCGAGCCCGCGGTCGGGGTCCAGGAGCAGGAAGGAGCCGGACTGGCCGAAGTGGCCGAAGCTCGCGGGCCCGCTGCGCTCCCCCGTCCAGTGCGGGCTCTTGTGGTCGCGGATCTCGAGGCCGAGCCCCCAGTCGTTGTGCTTCTGGCGCCCGTACCCGGGCAGCACCCCGGGCAGGCCCGGGAACTGCACGCCCGTGGCCTCCCGCCAGAGCTCGGGGCCGACGAGGGTGGGGGCGAGCATCTCGCCGCCGACGAGCAGGAGGTCCTGGACGCTCGCGCGGAAGCCCGCGGCCGGCGAGCCCGATGCCTCGAGGTCGCGCAGGCCGAGCGGCCCGCAGACCTCGTCCTCGAGCCAGGTCTCGAGGTCCGTGCCGGTCGCCTCCTCGAGCGTCCGGCCGAGCACCTCGAAGCCGGTGTTGGAGTAGATGCGGCGGGAGCCGGGCGCGGCGAGCAGGGCCCCGGTGTCGAAGGCGAAGCCGGCGGTGTGGGCGAGCAGGTGGCGGATCGTGGCGCCCTCGGGGACCTCGGCGTCCGCTCCGCCGGCCAGCGCTCCCCGCGTCTCCTCGGGGCCGACGGGCGCCTCGAGGTCGAGCAGCGCGCGGTCGACGGCGATCAGCGCGCCGAACGCGGTGATCGGCTTCGAGACGCTCGCGAGCGGGTGCACGCGCGCGGCGTCGCCCGCGGTCAGCAGAGTGCCCCCGGTGCCCGCGACGCCGAGGGCGCAGGGGAAGGAGAAGGGTGCGAGGAGGTCGTCCACGGTCCCAGGTTCCCACATGCGCTCCCGCTCCCCCACGCGCTCGCTCCCCCCGTCCTCCACGCCGTCTGCGCCGGTCCCCGCCCACGTCAAGCGCCACCTCCTTGACTTCCCTTTTACTTTTTCTTGACCTATGGCAGGCTGAGGCGCGTCCGCCCATCGGACATGTCGCGCATATCGCGACATCGCACCCACGGTGGCCCCCCGCGCCGTCTCTTACAAGGAGAGAGACAGATGACCCGACTCGCCACCCCTCCCGTGACCACCCGTCGGGCCCTGCTCGTCGGCGCGCCCGTGCTCGCCGGCTCCCTGGCCCTGGGCACGTCCCCCGCCTCCGCGAAGGACCCGGTGCTGCATCCGGGCGATCGCGGGAGCGCCGTGAAGACCATGCAGAAGGATCTCGCCGCACGCGGCTACTGGTGCGGCAGCGCCGACGGCAGCTTCGGGGCCACCACCACGCAGGCCGTCTACGCCCTGCAGAAGGCCGCGGGCCTCGCCAAGGACGGCGTGTTCGGGGCGAAGTCCCGCGCCGCGCTGAAGAAGGGCACCCGCCCGAAGCCGCGCATCGCCTCGGGCACGGCCTTCGAGGTCGACAAGAAGAAGCAGCTGCTCTACTGCATCAGCGGCGGCACGCTGAAGTACGTCCTCAACACCTCGACCGCCTCGGGGAAGAAGTACTACTCGGGCGGGCGCTGGAAGACCGCGACCACGCCGAGCGGGGACTTCAGGATGTACAGCTTCCCCTCGAGCGGCTGGCAGACGGCGCCGCTGGGCAGGCTGTACCGACCGGGCTACTACGACCGCGGCTGGGCCATCCACGGCGCCACCTCGATCCCGCCCTACCCCGCCTCCCACGGCTGCAGCCGCCTCTCGGTGGCCGCGACCGACATGCTCTGGAAGGGCGGCTGGATGAAGAAGGGGCGCCGGGTGCTCGTGCACTGAGACCCCTCCGGCCGGCCCCTCGAAGAGCGGGGGGCGAGGTGCGCCTCCACACGACCTGCACACCTCGTCCCCGACCTCCCCTCCCCCTGATCGCAGTCGCACGGTGATGGCACGATACGATCGACCAGCACCACACCGTCTCGACAGCGGAGGATCGACCGTGGGGATCTTGGATCGGATCGAGCGCGGACTGGACCGCGGCGTCACGAGCGTCTTCACGTCCGGCCGCGGGCAGCTCAAGCCGCTCGACCTCGCCCAGGGGCTCAAGCGCGAGTGCGACGACCAGATCCAGGTCCTCGACCGCACGCGCACCATCGCCCCGAACGTCTTCACGATCTACCTGAACTCGGCGGATCATGAGCGCTTCTCCTCGTGGGAGGAGACGCTGCTCGAGGAGATGGAGCGCGTGATCCTCGAGCACGCGGAGAAGAACCGCTACGTGTTCGTGGGCGGCGTGAGCGTCTCCCTCGAGGAGGACGACGAGGTGCGCCCCGGCCGCTTCGAGACCGAGTCGCGCACCGAGCGCGGCACGGTCGCGCCCGCCACCGGCGCCGAGCAGGCCGCCGGCCCCGGCCACCCCATCGTCGAGATCGACGACCAGCAGTACCTGCTGACCGGCCCGGTCACCGTGATCGGCCGCGGCGGCGACGCGGACATCATCCTCGACGACACCGGCGTCTCCCGCCACCACCTCGAGCTGCGGGCCGACGGCGCCTCCCTCATGGCCACCGACCTGGGCTCGACCAACGGCACCTTCGTCGACGGCGAGCGCATCCGCACGCCCGTGACCCTGCAGGACCGCTCGTCGATCCGGATCGGTCGCACCCGCCTCACCGTGATCCTGCCCGCGCCCGCGCCGACGCCGGCGACCTGGTGAGCGCCGCATGAGCGAACTGACGATCCTCGTCCTGCGCGTCGCGCTGGTGCTGGGGCTCTGGCTCTTCGTCGTCGCGGTGCTGCTGATCCTGCGCAACGACCTCTTCGGCACGACGGTCGTGAACCGCGGCACGAAGCCGGACCCGCGGCGCGAGCAGCGCCCGTCGGCCGATCCCGCCCAGGCGGCCTCGCTGCGCACCGATCCCTCGGTGATCTCGACCGCGCTCGTGGTCACGGCCGGCCCGCTGCGCGGGACGACCCTCACCCTCGGCCGCACGCCCGTGCTCATCGGGCGCGCCCCCGAGTGCACGCTCGTTCTCGACGACGACTACGCCTCCAACCGCCATGCGCGCGTCTTCCCGCAGGACGACGAGTGGATGGTCGAGGATCTCGGCTCGACCAACGGCACCCTGCTGTCGGGGAAGAAGATCGAGGGCGCCGTGCCCTTCCGCCCCGGCGCTCAGGTGCGGATCGGCCGCACCGAGATCGAGCTGAGGCGAGGCCCCCGATGACCATCGCCCTGCGCTACGCGGCCCGCTCCGACGTCGGCCTGGTGCGCTCGAACAACCAGGACTCCGGGTACGCGGGCAGCCACCTGCTGATGGTGGCCGACGGCATGGGCGGCCACGCGGGCGGCGACGTCGCCTCGTCGATCGCCGTGGGCCGTCTCGCCCAGCTGGACACGGACACCCCCGCCTCGGACCTCGTGGCGAGCCTCGAGGAGACGATCCTCGAGGCCAACCAGCTGATCCTGCGCCGTGCGCGCGAGGAGCCGCAGCTCGCGGGCATGGGCACGACGGTCACCGCGCTGCTGCGCGCGGAGGGGCGCTTCGCGCTCGCCCACATCGGCGACTCGCGCGCCTACCTGCTGCGCGACGACGAGACCGTGCAGGTCACCAAGGACCACACGTTCGTCCAGCGCCTCATGGACGAGGGCAGGCTCACCAGCGAGGAGGCCGAGCGCCACCCGCAGCGCTCGGTGCTCATGCGCGTGCTCGGCGACGTGGACGCGGACCCGGAGCTCGACCTCTCGATGCGCTCGGCCCGCGTGGGCGATCGCTGGATGCTGTGCTCCGACGGCCTCTCGGGCCTGGTCTCGCTCGAGACGATCCACGCGACGATGGACGGCGTCGAGGATCCCGACGAGTGCGCCGAGGCCCTCATCCAGCTCGCCCTCAAGGGCGGCGGGCCGGACAACATCACCTGCATCATCGCCGACGTCGTGGATCTCGACGACCTCCCCCGCAGCGCCGAGTCGCCCTCCACGAGCCCGCTCATCGTGGGGTCGGCCGCGCGCACCCGCAACCAGCCCACGAGCGCCTCGGGACCGGCCGCGCGCGCCGCCGCGCTGACCCGCGTCGAGAGCCCCGAGCCGCCCTACTCCGACGAGGACTTCGAGGAGGAGCCGCCGCGCCGCGGCCCCTGGCCGGCGCTGGTGACGCTCGTGCTCGTGGTCGCCGTGCTCGCGGGCGCCCTGTGGGCCGGGTACACGTGGTCGCAGAAGCAGTACTACGTGGGGACCGACGGCGACAGCGTCGTCATCTACCGCGGCATCTCGCAGGACCTCGGACCGGTCTCGCTCTCCGACCCGGTCGAGGTCACCGACGTGCCCGTGGACTCCCTGCCCTCGATCACCCAGCAGCAGGTCACCTCGACGATCCCGGCCGACGACCTCGCCGACGCCCAGGAGATCGTGGACCGCCTGGAGTCGCAGACCGCGACCACCCTGCCCACGACGCCGACAGAGGGCCCGACCCCGCCGGCGGACGACGCGAGCAGCACGTCCCCGTCCTCCACGGCCGACGAGGGGGACTGATGGTCACCGTCGTCTCCTACACCGCCCGTCCGCGCCGCTTCCTGCAGGCGCTTCTGCTGCTGATCGCCGCGGGGCTCGGCGTGCTCACCTACGCGCTCGTGGGCCTGGGCCGCCACGGGGAGATCCCCGACGCCCTGCCCGCGGTCGCGATCGGCGCCGGCGTGATCGTGCTGGTCCTCCAGATCGCGGTGATGTGGCGCGCGCCGTACGCGGATCCGGTGATCCTGCCGATCGCGGTGCTGCTGAACGGCATCGGCGTCGCCATGATCTTCAGCTACGACACCGCGGTCACGAAGTACATCGGCACCACCGCGTCCTACGCCTCGCGCCAGCAGCTGTGGACGGTGATCGGCGCGATCCTGGCCGTGGTCGTGCTCATGATGATCCGCGACCACCGGATCCTGCGCCGCTACATGTGGATCTTCGCGGTCAGCGGGGCGGTGCTCCTGCTGCTGCCCCTGGTCCCGTTCCTCACCGACGAGCAGTACGGCTCGAAGATCTGGATCAGGATCGCCGGCTACTCCTTCCAGCCGGCGGAGCTCGCGAAGATCTGCATCGCGATCTTCTTCGCCGGCTACCTGGTCTCCCGCCGCGACACCCTCGCCCTCGCCGGGCCCAAGGTGCTGGGCATCCACCTGCCCCGCTGGTCGGACTTCGGGCCGATCCTCGCGGCATGGGCCTTCTGCATCGCGATCCTCGTGTTCGAGACCGACCTGGGCACGGCGCTGATGTTCTTCGGCCTGTTCGTGGCCATGCTCTACGTCGCGACCGACCGCCTGAGCTGGCTCGTGATCGGCGCCGTGATGTTCGTGCCCCCTGCGATCTTCGCCGCGACCCTGCTGGGGCACGTGCGCACCCGCTTCACGTGCTGGCTGGACCCGCTGAGCAGCGAGAACTACGGCGCCTGCGAGCAGATCGCGCGCGGCCTGTTCGGCATGGCCTCGGGCGGGCTCGTGGGCAAGGGCCCCGGCGGGGGCCGGCCCGACATGGTGCCCTTCGGGCACAGCGACTTCATCTACTCCACCCTCGCCGAGGAGCTCGGCATGGTGGGCGCCTTCGCGGTGCTCCTGCTCTACATCCTGCTGGTCCAGCGGGCGATGCGCGCGGCCGTCGGCATCTCCGACGGCTTCGGGACGCTGCTCGCCGCTGGGCTCGGCTTCGTGCTCGCCCTCCAGGTGTTCGTGGTCGTCGGCGGCATCACCCGCGTGATCCCCCTGACCGGCCTCACCCTCCCCTTCCTCGCCTCGGGCGGCAGCTCGCTCGTGTGCAACTGGATCATCGTGGCGCTGCTGGTGAGGATGTCCGACGCCGCCCGTCGGCCCGCGGCCCGCCGCCTGGACGGCGAGGGCGCGCCGGCGCGCCGGCAGAAGGGTCCGAAGGACAGCGGCGAGCCGCAGCGAGCACAGGAGGCGATGTCGTGAACAAGCCCCTGCGCCATGTCTGGCTGGTGGTCGGCGTGCTGTTCGTGCTGCTCTTCGGCTCGACCACCTACTTCCAGGTGATCGATGCGAAGTCGCTGAACGCGAACAGCCACAACTACCGCACGGTCTACGCCCAGTACGACCGTCACCGCGGACCGATCGTGGTGGGCGGCGAGCCGATCGCCGAGTCCCATGCGACCGACGACGCCTACGGCTACCAGCGCACCTACGATCCCGGCTCGCTGTACGCCCCGCTCACGGGCTACTACTCCGTGCAGTACGGATTCAGCGGGCTCGAGAAGTCGCTCAACGACACGCTCTCCGGGGAGTCCGACGCGCTCTTCTACCAGCGCCTGACGGACACCATCTCCGGGCGCGACCCGCAGGGCGCGACCGTCGCGCTGACGATCGACCCGGACGCCCAGGAGGCGGCCGCGAAGGCGCTCGAGGGTCGCCGCGGCGCCGCCGTCGCGCTCGACCCCGAGACCGGCAAGGTGCTCGCGATGGTCTCGGCCCCGAGCTACGACCCCAACACCCTGGCGACCCATTCCGCGAAGAAGGCCGAGGCCGCCTGGAGCGAGCTGAACGACGATCCGGACCGGCCCCTGTCCAACCGCGCGATCGCCGGCGATCTCTACCCGCCCGGCTCGACCTTCAAGCTCATCGTCGCGTCCGCCGCCCTGGACAGCGGCGACTACACGAAGGACACGAGCATCCCCGGCCCCGGTTCGTTCACACTGCCGGACACCCAGAGCACCCTGTACAACCACCCCAACCAGGGGAACACGGCCTGCGGGGCGGACGACTCCTCGACCCTGTCCGAGGCCCTGCAGCAGTCCTGCAACACCTCGTTCGCGAAGCTCGGCATCGAGCTGGGCCAGGACGCGGTGCGCAAGAAGGCCCAGGAGTTCGGCTTCGGCGACCGCCTGGAGATCCCGCTGTCGGTCACGCCCTCGTCGATGGGCGACGACCTCAACGACGCGCAGCTGGCCACGAGCTCGATCGGCCAGTACGAGGACCGCGTGACGCCCCTGCAGATGGCCATGGTGGCCTCGGCGATGGACAACGACGGCAAGGTGATGACCCCGCAGCTCGTCGACGAGGTCCGCACCCGCGACCAGTCGGTGATCTCGTCGTTCTCGGCCGAGCAGTACTCGCAGCCGCTGAGCGCCTCGAACGCCGCGCAGATGCGCGAGATGATGGTCTCCACCGTCGAGGACGGCACCGGCACCGCCGCGAAGATCGACGGCGTCGAGGTCGGCGGCAAGACGGGCACGGCCGAGTGGGGCGACGGCCGCACCCCGCACTCGTGGTTCGTCGGCTACGCCGACAGCGGCGACAAGAAGGTCGCCGTGGCCGTGGTCGTCGAGGAGGGCGGCTACGGAGCGGATGTCGCGGCACCGATCGCGCGCGATGTGATGAAGGCGGTGGTCTCGCAGTGAGGACCGGCAAGGGACTGGTGCTGGAGGGGCGCTACCGCCTGGACTCCCTGATCGCCACGGGCGGCATGGGAGAGGTGTGGAAGGGCTGGGACCAGGACCTCGACCGCGAGACGGCGGTCAAGGTGCTGCGCGAGGAGTACGCCTTCGACGAGGGCTTCCTCAAGCGCTTCCGCGCCGAGGCGCGCCACACCGCCTCGCTCAGCCACGACACGATCGCCGCGCTGTACGACTACGGCGAGATCGACGGCCGCGCCTACATCGTCATGGAGCTGTGCAAGGGGCGGCCGCTCTCGGAGATCATCGAGGAGCACCCCGACGGCCTCCCCGAGGACCGCGTGGTCTCGGTGCTCATCGACCTCGCCCGCGCGCTCGACGCCGCCCACGCCAAGGGCGTGGTCCACCGCGACGTGAAGCCCGAGAACATCCTCGTGGACGACGCCGACGACTGGCACATGAAGATCACCGACTTCGGGATCGCCCGCAGCCAGGACCAGGCGCGGCTGACCAAGACCGGGCTCGTGATGGGCACTGCCCAGTACCTCTCCCCCGAGCAGGCGATGGGCAAGCAGGCCACCTCGCTCTCGGATCTGTACGCCCTCGGGATCGTCGCCTACGAGATGCTCGTGGGGCATCGCCCCTTCACCGGCGCCAGCCAGGTCGAGATCGCCATGGCGCAGGTGAAGAAGCAGCCGCCGGCCCTGCCGGAGTCGGTGAACCCGGACCTGCGGCACCTGGTGATGATGCTGCTCGCGAAGGCCCCGGCGAACCGTCCCCGCTCGGCGGCGGCGGTCGCCCGCATCCTCGAGTCGATCCAGCGCGGCGAGGAGCCGCGCTTCACGACCGGCGCGATTCCCGCGGGCGCCGCGGCCTCCGGCGCCTCGGCGGCCTCGGGCGCCTCCGCGTCTTCCGGGTCGACCGGGGAGAACCGCGCGGGCTCCGGGAAGCCGTCGGCGTCTCCCGTGGGCACGCGCACCGCGGCGATGCCGCTGCCGCGCACGCACCGCCGGCGCGGGATCCGCCATCGCTCGGGGACCTCGGGCCCGTCGGCCCTCTCGGGCGCCTCGGCGCCGTCGGCCTCCGAGACCGGAGGATCGGGCGCTCGCGGGGCGGGCGCCCGCGCGGCGATGCCCGCCGCGGGCTTCTCGCGCACGTCGAGCGCCTCCCGGCTCTCGGGTCCCGGCTCCCCCGCGTCCGTCGGCTCCCCCGCCGGCGCCCCGGGATCCTCGCCGGCCCCTGGCACCGGCACCGGTGCCGGGACCGGGAACGCGACTGCCGCGGGATCGACCTCGGCCGACGGCGCGGGCGGTGGGATCTCCACGGTGCCCTCGGGCCGCACCGCGCGGTCCACGAGCACCGGTGCGCGGATCGGCCCGTTCACGGTGCCCGGCTTCGTGCTGCTGCTGATCGTGGTCGTGGTGGCGGCCGTCGCGATCGGGATGGGTGTGGGCATCATCCCCAGCGGCTTCCTGAGCGGCGAGGCCGCGCACGCGGCACATGCACGTACGATGTTCGCGTCGCCCCAGATCGGCGACTTGACGAGGACGGTAGGACAGTGAGCGAAGAGAACCTGATTCTGTCCGGGCGCTACGCCCTGGGCAAGGCTCTCGGGCACGGCGGCATGGCCGACGTGCACCTGGCGGAGGACCGCCGTCTGCATCGCACCGTCGCGGTGAAGATCCTGCGCACCGACCTCGCGCGCGACACGAACTTCCAGGAGCGCTTCCGCCGCGAGGCGCAGAGCGCCGCCGGCCTGAACCATCCCTCGATCGTCGCCGTGTACGACACCGGCGAGGAGCACGCCAAGGACTTCACCGGGCACGAGATCACGATCCCCTACATCGTGATGGAGTACGTGCGCGGAAAGACCCTGCGCGAGTACGTCGACCCCGAGCACCCGATGGACGTGGGCCAGGCGGCCACGATCATGCAGGCGCTGCTCTCCGCGCTCGAGTACTCCCACCAGCAGGGCATCGTCCACCGCGACATCAAGCCCGGCAACATCATGATCACCGACGACGGCGACGTGAAGGTCATGGACTTCGGCATCGCCCGCGCGGTGGCCGACGCGACCGGGATGACCCAGACCCAGGCGGTCATGGGCACCGCCCAGTACCTCTCCCCCGAGCAGGCCCGCGGACAGCTCGTCGACGCGCGCAGCGACATCTACTCCGCCGCGTGCGTCTTCTACGAGCTCGTCACGGGGCGCCCTCCGTTCACGGGCGACAGCCCCGTCTCGATCGCCTACCAGCACGTGCGCGAGACCCCGGTCCCGCCCTCGCGGTACAACCCCGCGATCACGCCCGACGTGGACCGGGTGATCCTCACCGGTCTGGCCAAGGACCGCGAGACCCGCTACCCCTCGGCCACCGCCTTCGCGCGCGACATCGCCTCGGTGATCGCGGGCCGGCGTCCGCAGCTCGTGGCCGGGGACCCGCAGCCCACCTCCGACGCGGAGGCGACGACGGTGCTCAGCCCCGTCGATGACCGCACCGAGGCGCTGCCCGCGGCCGCGGGAGCGACGCAGACCCATCGCGCGCCGGTCGCGGCCGCTGCCGGGGCCGGAGCCCTCGGGGCCGGTGCGGCAGGTGCCGCGGGTGCGGGCATGCAGGGCGCCGGCTCGGCCGACGAGCCGGGCGAGGAGCTCGAGCAGAAGCCCAAGCGCCCCGTCTGGCTGATCGTGCTGATCATCGTGGCCGTGCTCGCCGTGATCGCGGCGGCCCTGGCTCTCTGGCAGCCGTGGAACACGGGCCCCAAGCAGGTCGCGGTCCCGCAGGTCGTCGGCATGACCGAGGCCCAGGCGAAGTCCGAGCTGGAGAGCGCGGGCCTCACGGGCACCTTCGAGAAGAAGGCGAGCTCCGACGTCGACGAGGGCGACGTCATCTCGACCGATCCCGAGGGCGACACGCAGGTCGACGAGCACACGGCCGTGAAGGTCGCCGTCTCCAGCGGACCCGAGCAGGTCGAGGTCCCCGACCTCGCCGGCATGGACCGCGACGAGGCGACGAAGAAGCTCGACGACCTGGGGCTCGGCATCGAGATCGGCGATCCCAAGGACGTCGCGGGCAAGAAGGCCGGCACGGTCGTCGGCCAGGACCCGGCCTCCGGCTCGAACGCGGAGGCCGGGGACACGGTCACCGTGAACCTCGCCTCGGGCGATGCGGAGCTGCCGGACGTCACCGGCCTCGACGAGGACACCGCGACCAAGACCCTCGAGGACCAGGGCTTCGAGGTGGACGCGACGACCAAGGAGTCCGACGACGAGGACCCGGGCACGGTCACCGGCCAGACGCCCACGGGCGGCGACGGGAAGACCGCGGAGGTCGGCTCCACGGTGCAGATCGTGGTCGCGAAGGCTCCCGGGAACATCTCGATGCCCAACGTCGTGGGCCAGACGGAGTCCGAGGCCCGCAAGACCCTCGGCGCCAAGAACCTCGGCGTGAAGGTCACCTACCAGTCCGACGACTCCGTCGCGAAGGACACGGTCATCAAGACCGATCCCAAGCCGAACGCGTCCGTGGAGCCGGGGACGACCGTGACCGTGTACGTCTCCACCGGACCGGAGAAGACCGAGGAGCCCTCGGACACCCCCACCTCCGAGACGCCGTCGGACACCCCCACGGACACCCCGTCGGACACCCCGAGCGACTCCGACACCCCCTCGGACAGCGACAGCCCGACCCCGTCGGACGGCGATGACGGCGACCAGGGCGATGATCAGGGCGACGACAATGGCTGAGCCCACCGCGCGGATCCTGGTGGTCGACAACTACGACAGCTTCGTCTTCACGATCGTCGGCTACCTCCAGCAGATGGGGGCGGCGACGACCGTCGTGCGCAACGACGAGGTGCCGCAGGGCGCCGACGGCGCGATCGACCTGGGCGGGTTCGACGGCGTGCTGGTCTCCCCCGGCCCCGGGACGCCGTCGACCGCGGGGCGCATCCTCGACGTGATCGGCGCCTGTGCGGACGGCACGGTGCCGATGCTCGGGGTGTGCCTGGGCCATCAGGCGCTCGGCCAGTACTTCGGCGGCACGGTGACTCACGCCCCGCAGCTCATGCACGGGCGCACGAGCGTGGTCGAGCACGAGGGCAGGAGCGTCTTCGCGGGCGTGCCCAGTCCGTTCACGGCCACCCGCTACCACTCGCTGACGGTGGTCCCGGAGACGGTGCCGGACGTCCTCGAGGTCACCGCCCGCACGGCCGACGGGGTCGTGCAGGGCCTCGCCCATCGAGAGCTCCCGCTGCACGGCGTGCAGTTCCACCCCGAGTCGGTGCTCACCGAGCACGGCCACCTGATCCTCGCGCGGTTCCTCGAGCTGTGCGACGGCGTCGACGCGCGCGAGCGCTCGCAGGGGCTCGCCCCGCTGCTTGCGCCGTCCTGAGCCGGACGGGCGGCACCCGGACCCCGTGGGCCCCCGGCCGCGCCACCCCGGTCGCGCCGTCCAGGCGCGCCTTATACGCTGGGGCGGACATCCCTCCCCTCGTCACCTCCCCTGACCTCGTCCCCCGTCGGAAACGGAGCAGCATCGCATGGCCGCAACCCAGCGCAGCAAGCGCGACCGGAAGAACGCGGACCCCGCGAAGCGCGCCAAGGGCGCCGAGCCCGCGAAGCGCGGCGCGGCGGAGAAGCCCTCGACCGACGAGACCCATGAGAAGGCGAAGGACGCGATCTCCGAGCGCCGTCGGCCCGCCGCCGAGAGCACGGGCCGCGGCCGCCGCGTCGCCGCGCCCGCGGTGACCCCGAACTGGATCGCCCCGGTCGCGGTGGTCCTGCTCATCGTGGGCCTGGTCTACCTGGTCACCTACTACCTCTCGAGCGCGACGCTGCCGCTCCCGATCGGTGACTGGAACCTGCTCGTGGGCTTCGGCGTGCTCGCCATGGGCGGCGTGACGCTCATGTTCTGGAAGTGAGCACTCCCCCGCCGCTCCCGGACCACGGCGCCGCATCGACCGGTGCCGCATCGACGGGCACCGCACGATCCGCCGGTGCCGGAACCGCTCAGCCCTGGCACCGCTTCGTCGCCCTCGGCGACTCCTTCACGGAGGGCATCGGCGACCCCGATCCCGACGCTCCCGGGGGCCACCGCGGCTGGGCCGACCGCGTCGCCGAGGAGCTGGGCCGCTCGGTCCCGGGCTTCGAGTACGCGAACCTCGCGATCCGCGGGCGCCTCTACCAGGAGATCATCGACGAGCAGATCGAGCCGGCGGTCGCGCTCGAGCCGGACCTGGTGAGCATCTTCGCCGGCGGCAACGACGTGATCCGCGGACGCGACCCCGACGAGATCGCCGCCGCGATGGACACGGCCGTCGGCCGCCTCGCCGAGACCGGCGCGACCATCGTCCTGTGGACCGGGCCCGACGTCGGCTCCACGCCCGTGTTCCACCTGATCCGCGGGCGCACCGCGATCTACAACGAGAACATGCGCGCGATCGCGCAGCGCCACGGCGCCGCGGTCGTGGACCTGTGGTCGCTGCGCTCGCTCACGCACGAGGGGATGTGGGCCGAGGACCGCCTGCACTTCTCGCCCGAGGGGCATCTGACGATCGCCGCGCACGTGCTGGACACCCTGGGCGTCGAGCACGCGCTGCAGCCCCATGACCTGGGCGACCCGACCGCGCTGCCGTGGCGCGAGGCCCGCCAGCAGGATCTGCACTGGGCGCGCGTGCACTTCGGGCCGTGGGTGGTGCGGCGTCTGCGCCGGCAGTCCTCGGGCAACGCGGTGCGGCCGAAGAGGCCGTGTGCCGCACCGGTCTTCGGTCGGCCCATGCCTCCCGGCACCTCCGCCTCCGACCGGTAAGTCCAGTGGCACATCGGGCCGACGGACGGTAGGTCCGGCGGCACGTCGGGCCGACGCACGTCGCCGTCCTGCGCCGACGGATCGCGACGCGGTTCCGCCGCTCCCCCGGCCGATGGGTACTTCTCCCCACTGCGCTCCCGCACGAGGGCATCTAGGGTATGGGCAACGGGCTGCACCGAGCGCACTGGTCGGGGGCCCGCAGGCGCGGGGTCGCCGCGCCGCCCACCTCCTTCGACAACGGGGCCACCATGCACTCCCTCTCCCTGCGGCGACGGCTCGCCGCGCTCCTCCTCCTTCCCCTCCTCCTGCTCGCGGCCGGCTGCGCACGGGTGACCGCGGATTTCGACATCACCAGCGCTGACAGCTACGACCTCGACTTCGACATGGCCGTCGAGAAGTCATATGTCCAGAGCGAGTTCAACTCCGCCGACGAGCTGTGCAAGGGCCTCGAGGACGAGGACTCCGGCGAGTTCGGCCAGGCGAAGTGGGAGCCCTACACCGAGGACGACATGTGGGGCTGCAAGATCTCCGGCACCGTCGAGAAGAAGGACTTCGGGTCGGGCTTCACGATCGACGAGAGCGACGGCGAGCTGCACCTGAAGACCTCGCCGGACTCCTCCTTCGATCCCTCGAGCAGCGGCTTCAGCGCGAGCGACCTCGACCTCACGGTCACCTTCTCCTTCCCGGGCAAGGTCATCGAGTCCAACGTGGGCACCGTCGACGGCAAGACCGTCACGATCACCGACGCCGGTGACATGAGCAAGGGCGTGGACATCACCGCGAAGGCCGGCGGCATCGGCGCGGGCCTGATCATCCTCATCGTCGCCGTGATCGTCGTGCTGCTGATCGTGCTGATCATCATCGCGCTGATCGTGTTCTTCGTGGTGCGCTCGCGCCGCCGGAACAACGCCCAGAACAGCGCGGGCCCCGGCGGCTTTGGCGGACCGGCGGGTGGCAACGGCGGCTTCGGCAACGGCGGTGACTTCGGCGGGAACAGCGGGAACGCCGGGAACGCCGGCTACCCCGGCGGCTCCGGCTACCCTGGCGGCGGCCAGGACCCGAGCCAGGGCCAGGGTCAAGGCCCGCAGCAGGGAGGCCAGGGCCAGCAGTGGAGCCAGGCTCCCGGTCAGCAGGGCCAGCAGTGGGGCCAGGCCCCCGGTCAGCAGGCGCCCCAGTCTCCGCAGGGCCAGCAGCCGTGGAATCAGCCTCCGGCCCCGCAGGATCCGCAGAACCCGCAGGGTCAGCAGCCCTGGGGCCAGCAGCCGGGGCAGGGGTCCGACGGCGAGCAGCCGTGGAGCCGTCCGCCGCAGAACTGAGGCTCGGCGCGCGGGTGCGCGGTCACCCGTGACGCTCCTCGAGAGGCCGTGAGGCGGCTCACGGCCTCTCGATTGGCGCGGCGAACCGGTGCCGACTAGTATTACTGAGGTCGGTCACGCCGACGAGCGCCTGTAGCTTAACGGATAGAGCATCTGACTACGGATCAGAAGGTTGGGGGTTCGAATCCCTCCAGGCGCACCAGCGGAAAGGCCCCGTCACCTGCGGTGACGGGGCCTTTCGCATGTCGGGGCACGGTTCCTTCGCCCTCAGCCCCGCGCGATCGCCTCGCGCACGCTGGGCCAGGACTGGAGGATGTCGCGGGCCTCGGGATCGTCCTCCGCGGCGATCGCCTCGGTGCGCGCCTCCTCGAGCAGCTCGTCGATCACCACGCGCGTGCCGCGGTCGACGGAGGCGACGGCGGCCTCGACCATCGCGAAGCTGAGGATGTTCTCGTGCACCTCGCACATGGGGGTGCGGCCTTCGCGGAGCGCGGTCACGAACTCGATGATCGAGGCGTCGATCTGGTCGGGCTCGGGCTCGGCGAGCGCCTGCTCGAGCGCCGACTGCAGGGAGCGGGTCCGCTCCTCGTCCTCGGTGCCGAGCTGCGGCACGCCCTTCCCGTCCCAGGTCGCCGTGCCCTGCTCGGCCCCGATGCGCCACTCGCTGTTCCAGTAGGTCGGCAGGCCGCGCGCGTTCCAGGTGCCGTTGTAGACGAACAGGGAGCCGCCGCTCATCTCGAAGGTGCAGCTCACGGTGGCGTCGCCCGCGTACACGCTCCACTGCGGGTTGGTGCCGTGAGCGGTCACCGCGAGCGGGTCCGTGCCGGTGATGTAGCGGGCCGTGTCGAAGGCGTGGATGCCCATGTCCCGCAGCAGCGGGTTCTGCTGGGTGGCGCGGAAGCCCTCGTGCTCGGTGAACAGGCTGAAGAAGGCGCTGGTGAGGATCGTCGGCCCGTGCTCGGCGACGAAGCGCCGCAGCTCCCGCACCTGCGGGAAGAACCGGCGCGACTGGGAGACCATGAACGGCACTCCCGTGAGCTCCGAGTGGGCCATGAGGCTCAGCGCCTCCGGGAGCGTCTCGGTCACCGGCTTCTCGCCGAGCACCGGGATGCCCGCGTGCAGGGCCTTGCGGGTCACCGGGTGGTGGGCGACGGGGACCGTCGGGTCGATGAGGATGTCGGCCCCCACCTCGAGGGCGAGGTCCACGCCGTCGGTGCCGACGGCGACGGCCGAGGGGTCCTCGACGCCCGATTGGGCGATGGACTGCCCGGGCATGCCCTCGACGAGGTCGGCGACGCCCACGAGCTCCGTCACCGGGCTCGAGGCGATCACGCGCGCCCACCACTTCCCCATCCCGCCCGCGCCGACGACGACGGCCCGCAGGGGCCGCTGCCCCGCGGAGTTCGCGATCGCGGCGTTGGGGTCGGCGACGGCGTCCGAGGTGCTCGCCTCCGCGCGCGTCCCATCGGCCGCTGTACTCTCGCGCAGATCAGATGACACGGGTGATCTCCTCGCCCTCGGCGGTGCGGGCGCCCTCGCGGAACCAGTCCCGCGGGGCGTTGGCGATCTTGACCGCGGCGCGCTCGCGGTCCTCCTGGGGGCGGGCCCAGAGAGCGGCGTTGGCGAGCACGCGCTGGATCTCCGCCTGGTGGTAGACGGGGTACTCCTGGTCACCGGGGCTGAAGTAGAAGATGCGTCCCTTGCCGCGGTAGAAGCAGCAGCCCGAGCGGAACACCTCTCCCCCGCTGAAGGAGGAGATGAAGACCTGCTCGTCGGGCGCGGGGATGTCGAACATCTCCCCGTACATCTCCTGCCCGGGGATCACGATCGGGTGCGGCACGCCGCGGGCGATCGGGTGGGAGCCGCTCACGGTCCACACCCGCTCCTCGTCGTTGTCGTTGCGCCACAGCAGGTTGCAGGTGGTGCCCATGAGCAGGCGGAACGGCTTGGAGTAGTGCGCGGAGTGGAGAGGCAGGAAGCCCATGCCCTCGCGCACGTGGCGGACCACGCGCTCGGCGACCTCGTCGGGCACGTCCTGGTGCGCCATGTGGCCCCACCAGGTGAGGACGTCGGTGTTCGCGAGGACCTCCTCGCTGAGGGACTCCTCGATGTCGTCGAGCAGGGCGACGCGCACGTCGACGTCCTCGCCGAGCGCGCCGAGCGTGCTGGTGAGCGCGCCCGCGATCGTGGTGTGCATGCCCTCGGGGTAGAGCTCCTGGACTCTCTCGTCGACCTTCTCGTGCCGGTTCTCGCCGAACACGGTGATGCGCAGGGTCATCGCGCGACTCCTTCGTCTCATGGTGGTGGGGTGCAGTCGAGCTGCAGGGTGGAGTGCGGGCGTCGTTCCCGCCGGGGACTGCGGCAGCGCGTCTGCGTCACAGCTCCGTTCCCACGTGGTGACCATCGTAGGGTCGCGCCGCCCCCTCGGTGCACGGACCGTCCCCTGGGTGGGACGCGGCCCGCCGATCCCGGCGCCGATCCTCGCCCCGATCCCGGTCCGGGCCCGCCGATCCCGACACGCCGCGGCAACCAGTGACCCTTGCGCCCTCGTCCAGGGCGCGTGCAGGCTGACGGTGCCTCCGGCGAGCTCTTCGGGCCGCAGCGGACGGGTGCACGGCGTCGGTGCGCTCGCGCGGCGGTCTCCGGCCCGGCCACGGCTTCTCGTGCACCGATCACAGGAGATCCGATGAACCGCTCGTCCGCTGCTCGCCCCTCCCGTCGTGCCCTCTTCGCGGGCACCGCCGCTGCCACAGGCCTGATGGCGGCGCCGCTCGCCGCGCCGTCCGCCGCGCGGGCCGCCGTGAGCGACCCCTACGACCCCTCGGCGTACACGGCGTCCCACGGCTTCACGTTCGCCGAGGGCTTCCCGGTCGCCATCCCCGAATGGCGCTCGATCGACTTCCGGGTGCATGCGCCGAAGATCCGCACCTTCCCGCCGTCGTTCCGCGTGACGCTCCCCGCCTGGTACGCCGACGAGCCGGACCGCGACTATCCCGTGCTCCTGCTGCTGCACGGACGCGGAGGAGACTTCACGCAGTGGTCCGCCGACGACACCGGCGAGCCCGGCGGCGACGGCGGCGGAGGCGGTCAGGCGATCTCCCGCACGGAGGACCAGGACGTCATCGTCGTCATGCCCGACGGCGGGGCCGGCTCGTTCTACTCCAACGCGAACGCACCGCTGCCCGGACGCGAGGCCGCGTGGGAGACCTTCATCATCGAGCAGGTCCTGGGCTTCGTGCACGACAGCTTCCGCACCGACCCGACGCGCATGGCGATCGCCGGGCTCTCGATGGGCGGCTGGGGCGCGCTCGCGCTCGGGCAGAAGTACAAGGACCTCTTCACCTCGATCAGCTCCTACTCGGGCCCCGGCGACTGCCGCCTGGACACGGACGACGGCAAGCTCGTCGCCTTCACGATCCTCGCCTGCCCGATCTTCGACGCCTGCAAGTACCCCGCCACCGCGAACGGCCCCGGCGCGACCTGGGGCCCGTCCATCGATCCGCCGATCGCCTCGACCTACGACCCGATCGAGAACATCGAGCGCTATCGCGGCAAGCGCGTGTTCCTCCGCAGCGGCGACGGCAACTGGATCGATTTCGTCGCCGCCCTCCAGGGCCACGGCGATCTGCTCGACCAGATCCGTCGGAAGGCGGACACGATCGGCGGGGACGTGATCGAGGGGCCCGTGCACCCCAACCTGGAGCGGTTCGCGGGCGCGCTGAGCGATGCGGGCATCGAGAACGACTACCGCATGGACAAGGGCCGCACCCACGACTGGACCCTCTGGCGCGAGAACTTCGCCGAGGACCTCCCCGGGATCATGCGGGCGCTCGAGGCCTGAGCCCCGGCGCGCACGCGGCGGCCGTCGAGCGGCGCCGCGTGCGAGCTCCGGACGTCAGGCCCCTGGTCAGTGCGCGGAGGCGATCAGCACGCCCGCGTCCTCGAGCGCGACGCGGAGGCTCCGGGTGGTCGAGTCCATGGTGCGGCGGGCTCGGCGCTCCCCCAGGATCCCGCCCAGGGCACGGGGACTCGCGTCCGACCACGAGCAGTGCACCTCGCTGCGGGCCGGCGCGGCGCCCGCCGCGGTGGGCGCCGCCCCGCTCGCTCCGTCGTCCGACGGCCGCACGTCGATGCGCATCTCGAGGTGCTGTCCGCCTCCGGCGAGGCCGCCCATGAGCACGCTGCGTCCCAGCCGTCCGCGCTCGAAGACCCGGGAGATGCCGACGGGGCCGCGGGAACCGCCGCCCCGTGCATCGCCAAGCGGTTCTCCGCCGTCGCGCTCGACCTCGCGCCACCCGGCTGCGCGCAGAGCTGCGTCGACGAGCTCGACCGCGCGCTCAGGAGCGCAGCGGACGCTCCATGCTGCAGTTCCCATCGTCCCGGGCTCCTCCGTCTCCTCGCGGTTGGTGCCGCCGGTGCGGGATGCCCCGACGCAGAAGCGGCCGACGGCGCATCATGCGC
>NZ_JBHTSV010000035.1:13658-37318 GCF_042794925.1 Brachybacterium sp. NPDC056505 | reverse complement strand
GGAGGGATGACAGAGCGGCCGAATGTGGTGGTCTTGAAAACTGTCCCGACACCGCAGGTCACGGCCGGATTCGGTCACCCGTGCAGGGGCACGACCACTCCTGAACCCTCCGAGGCCCCGGCGTCCTCGCCGTCGCCTGTGTTCAATCCGTGAGCGGCCAGCGCCGCGTCGCGCGCGGTGTCGAGCGACCCCGCCACGGCGTCCAGGTCCGAGTCCCAGAGGTCGCTGTACACGTCCAACGTCATCGCCGCCGAGCGATGCCCCAGCATCCGCTGCACCGCCTTCACGTGCGCCCCGGACTGGACCGCGAGGGACGCCGCAGTGTGCCGCAGATCGTGGATCCGGAGGTAATCCACCTCGGCGTCCTCCAGGGCGGCCTGCCACCAGAGTCGGCGGCCCCGCTTCACCTTCGCCGGTGAGCGCAGGTAGTCGCCACGCTGGGCCGGGAACACGAGCGCCCCCGGCGCCCGGTCCTCTACCTCGTCCGCGACCATCCGGGCGACGAACGCGGGCAGGTACAGGGTGCGCCGCTCGTGCGTCTTCGGTGTGCCGACGGACCACCCGCTCTTCGTGGGCACCACGGCTCGGTCCACGCGCACCCGCGCGCCCTCCACGTCCCCGACGCGCAGCGCGACGGCCTCACCCCACCGCAGCCCGCCGTACGCGAGGAGGTAGACGAGCGTGCGGTGCTCCCCGGCGCGCTCTGCGACGGCGCGGACCTCCAGGTGCGACAGGTACCGGTGCGCGGACGAGCCCGCGCGGGGCAGCGTGATCCCGCGCGCCGGGTTCACCGCGATCCGGCGATCCCGCACGGCGGTGTCGAGCATCTGCGCGAGCACGGCGTGCGCGCGCCGCACGACCGTCGGGGACTTCCCCGCATCCACCAGGTCCGCGATCCACGCCTCCACCTCGGAGGGCAGGATCCGCGCGACCGAGGTGCGGCCGAACCGCGGGTGGACGTGGATCCGCCATGCCCCCTCGATCCCATCGAACGTGGACGGCTTCACGCGGGTGCGCTTCGCCCGCAGCCACGGTTCCGCGAGCTCGGCCAGGTGGATCCGGCCGGCGGACACCTCCACGAACTCCCCGCGCCGCTTCGCGCCCTCGGCGTCCGTGAGCCACGCCTCCGCGTCCCGCTTCGTGGGAAACCCGCGCTTCATCGACTGCCGGCCGTCGGGCTTCCGGTACCGGACCAGATAGCGCGGCTTCCCCGTCCGCGCGTCCGTGTACTGCTTGACCTTCGGGTTCGCGGTGTCCCTCATGCGCACATCAACTCCCGATGCTCGAGGACCTCCCGGTAGGCGAGGACGACGGGGCGGGTGACGCCGAGCTCGTCCGCGAGTGCGCCGGGATGGCATCCCACGATCGTCTCGGCCTGCTCGTAGGCCATGCCCGGGACGAGGAGGCGGGCGGCGAACCGCCAGGCGCGCTCCTCAATGTGCGGCGGCTGGGGGCCGTCGTCTCCGTAGGTCGCGTGGCCGAGCTCGTGAGCGAGCACGGAGCGAGACTGCACGGCGGTCATGCGGGGGTCCAGCCAGATCGACCGGTGGCGCAAGGACCATTGGCCATCTCGGCCGTCCATGGGCCGCCACCAGATGCGGATGCCGTGGTCATGGGCGAGGTCGATCAATCGGACCATCGGCGGTCCCGGCAGCGAGGTCGTAGTCATCGGGGGAGGGCTCCTCTCCGTAGTCCGCGGGGGACTGGATTGTGTGTGGGGTGTGCTCTGCGTGCGCCAGGCGGCGCCCGAGCTCGCGGAGGAGGGCCGGGTACGGGTAGCTGGAGAGCCCCGGGGCATCGGTGACGCGGAGCCGCTTCGCGGTCTCCTCTGACACGAGACCGGCACGATATAGCGCCTCTGGGACAGGCCGGCCGTAGTGGTGGGCAATGCGGATCACGGCCTCCGGGGAGGGCTTCGCGCCCTTGCGCCATCGGGAGACGTTGGACTGGTCGAGGTCTGCGACGCGGGCGATGGCTGCCTGGGAGGCGCCGCCGGTGATTTCGGCCAGGTAGTCAGTGAATGAGTCCATGCGTGGATCGTATGCGCGCACTCATACATTTGACGTCCCCCAAACGGGCGGCGGGCCGGGGTGAACCGCCAGGGCGGGGCACGTTTCGGCCGAGGACCAGGCCTCTACCTCTAGGTATGCGCGCACGCACCTATCGCTTGCGCGATCGCATCGGAGGCTGTAGCGTATGCGGTGACGCATAGCCCGATGCGCACCAGCATCCACGAGAGGAGGTGTCATGCCTCGACTTCGCATCAACCGCTCGGTCCTCAACGACTACATGGCCGCGGAGGGGATCCGCTCCCGAAACGCGCTCGCCAAGCGCATGGGGGTCAACTCGGCCACCGTCTACCGCGTTCTGAGCGGCTCACAGGCCCCGGGAGAGCGGTTCTACCTCGGCCTCAAGACCGCATTTCCCGGTCGATCCATGGACGACCTGCTCGTCAAGCAGTGACAGCAGAACGCCCCCGGCCAATGGCCGAGGGCGCCCCACACACACCAAGGAGTCTACATGCCCGCCGTGACAGCACTCATGACCCCCGCCGAGGTCGCCGCCTACCTCGGCGTGAAGCCCAAGACGCTGGAGGGCTGGCGCTACAAGCGCACCGGCCCCCCGTTCATCAAGCGCGGCCGCGTCGTCCGCTACCGCGCCGACGCCCTCCAGGAGTGGCTGGACCAGAGCGAGGTGGCCACCAGTGCCTGACCTTAACGGCTACGACGCCGCCTGTGCCATCGCCCTCCTGCTCCTCCTCGGCGCCGCCTGGCGCGAGGTCCTCACCTACTACCGGAAGGACACCCGGTCATGACCACCACCGACAACCGCCCGAACCTCCGCACCCTCAACTTCCAGTACGCCGCCCTCAAGCGCGTGGCCGACGTCGTGAAGGACGGCATGGCCTACATCAAGGACCAGCACCTCGCCGCCCTCCAGGCCGACGCCGAGCAGACCGGCGGCCGCCAGTGGGCCGTGGACGTGGACGGCCAGAAGGTCGCCACCATCAGCCTCGGCGGCGGCAAGTCCAAGCCCGTGATCACGGACGAGGACGCCCTCCTGGCCTGGGCGCAGCAGAACCGCCCCGACATGGTGGAGACCCGCCCCCGCCTCACCGAGCAGGGCAAGCGCTCCCTGGCCTCCATCGTGGAGGACTACGTGGACGGCACCCCCGTCACCAGCGACGGCGAGGCCATCCCCGGCGTCGAGGAGGGCCACGGCTCCGAGTACCAGTCCGTCCGCTGGGCCGCCACCAAGAGCGTGGACGGCAAGGCCGTGATGGACGACTTCATCACCGAGCTCGGCGTGGCCGGGCTCATCGAGGACGTCGCCGAGGCAGGTGATCGGTGATGCAGACCAGGAAGCCCACCGGCCGCGCACCGTGGCCCATGCTCCTCCTCGCCGGGGCCGAGAAGGCCGGGAAGTCCTGGGCGGCCGCCGAGGCCACCGGATCCGACCTCATCCGCAACGCCTACTGGCTGAGCATCGGTGAGGACGACCCCGACGAGTACGCCCAGATCCCCGGCGCCGACTTCCAGATCGTGGAGCACGACGGCACCTACAAGGCCGTGCTGGACACCGTGCGCGAGGTCGCCGCTCTCCCGCAGGAGGACGGCCGCCCCGACCTCCTGATCGTGGACTCCATGGGCCGGCTCTGGTCCCAGCTGTCCGACATGGCGCAGGCCGAGGCCAACGAGCGCGCCGCCGCGAAGGCCCGCAAGTACGGGCGCAACGCCCCGGAGGACGACGTGCAGATCGGCATGGACCTCTGGAACCGCGCCAAGGGCCGGTGGGGTGACGTCCTGGACGCCCTGCGCTCGTTCCCCGGCCCGGTCATCCTGACCGCCCGCCTGTCCGTCGTGACCGTCATGGACGCCGAGGGCAAGCCGACGAAGGAGACCCGCGACAAGGTGGAGGCCGAGAAGAACCTCCCCTATGACGTGGGCGCGGTCGTGAAGCTCCCCGAGCGGGGCGTGGCGATCCTTTCCGGCGTCCGCTCCACGAAGCTCCAGATGGAGCGGCCCACGAAGCTCCAGCACTTCACCGTGGCGAACCTGTGGGAGGCGATGGGTGTCGGCGCGGATGCGACCCCGGAGCGCTCCCACGCGGGGCAGCCGACGGAGACGCCGGAGGCCACCGAGGCCCGCTCCGCTGAGCAGCAGTGGCTGGACAAGATCCACGCCGCCCAGGACCGCGCCGCCCTGTCCCGCCTGTTCGAGCAGGCGAAGGAGCTGGGCGTGAACCGGCACGCCGGGATCTACGCGGCGTTCCAGCAGCGCGGCGCGGACCTCGACGCGGAGCAGCCCCGCCAGGTCCTGGAGGGCGACGTGGTGGGGGGCCAGGCATGAGGACCCCGACACCGCGGATCGCCGCGCGGATCGAGGAGCTGGAGTGGCTCCTGGACGGCGGGGTCTGGCCGCCCACGGCGTGCGCCCGCGTCGGCTGGACCGTGGAGACCGCCCGGACCATGGCGAACCGGTACGGCCTCCGGGCCCTCGCTCACCGGCTCGGCGCGTTCGACCCCCTGTCCCCGCAGTACGCGGAGCACTACCTCCAGGGCGTGGCGGCATGACCCGGCCCCGGGTCCCGCGGGACGTGGCGGAGCTCGTCCGCTGGAGGGACAGGGACCAGTGCCAGCGGTGCGGGGTCTACACGGCCCAGGGGTCGATCCATCACCGGCAGGGCAGGGGAGGGGCGGATCCGCACCGGCCCGCCGCGCTCGTTCTGCTCTGTGGGTCGGGCACCACCGGGTGCCACGGCTGGGTTCACGCCCACCCCACCGAGTCCTACCGGACGGGCTTCATGGTCCGCCGCCTCGGGATCGCCACCTGCGAGGAGACCCCGATCATTACGCCGCGCGGGGAGGTCTACCTCCTGCCCGACGGCACCACGAGCGTCACCGCTCACCCCGCAACACGGAAGGAATCCGCATGACCCAGCAGACCGCGGTGGCCGTCTACTCCAAGCCTGCATGCCAGCAGTGCTGGGCGACGAAGCGCCGCATGGACAAGAACGGCACCGAGTACACGGCCGTGGACGTCACCGAGGACCAGGACGCCTACGACTTCGTGGTCGGCCTCGGCCATCAGCGCCTCCCGGTCGTCGTCACCAGCGCCGGGCAGGACTGGTCCGGCTACCGCCCCGAGCTCATCGACACCCTCAAGGAGAACAAGTAATGGCACGTGGAGACGCACAGATCGTCATCGACGGCGGGATCGTCGCTGACCCCCGCTGGAACCAGACCCAGAACGGCCAGCGAGTCGGGAACCTCACCGTCCGCGCCGGACGGTCCAAGTACAACGAGCAGACCCAGCAGTGGGAGCAGCTCTCCTCCACGGCGTACGACGTCGCGGCCTGGAACGAGGTCCACGACGCCCTGGCGACCCAGAACCCCCTCAAGGGCTCGCAGGTGTCGATCCTCGGCACCGTCACCGGCCTGGACTCGTACACGGACCAGAACGGCGCCGTGCAGCTGACGGCGAAGGTCACGGCGTCCGCGATCCACGTCTGGCCGCCGAAGCAGCAGGGCGGCTTCCAGGGGCAGCAGGGCAGCCAGCAGGGCGGGTTTTCCGGCCAGGGCGGCTACGGCTCCCCGCAGGGCCAGCAGGCACCCCAGGGCGCCGGCTACGGCGGCCAGCCCGGCTACGACGCTCCGCCTTTCTGACGACCCCGCCCCGGTGATGCCGACCTAGGACGGCTCACGGCCCGGACCCGCACCGGGGCACGACAAGAACCCACACACCGAGAGCAGAGGAGGACCCCATGGGACGCTCACGCGCGAGCGCACGCGCCGCAGGGACGCGGTTCGAGAGGTCCGTGGCGGACTATCTCGCCGCGACCGTGGACGACCGGATCGACCGGCGCGTCAAGACGGGGGCGAAGGACCGCGGAGACGTGGGCGGCGTGCGCGCTGTCCTCGGCGGCCGCGTCGTCATCGAGTGCAAGGACGTGTCCCGCACTGACCTCGCGGGCTGGACCCGTGAGGCCGACACCGAGCGCGGCAACGATGACGCCGTGGCCGGACTAGTGGTCCACAAGCGCCGCGGCACGGCGGACCCGGCCGACCAGTACGTGACCATGACCGTCCGGGACCTCGTGGCCCTGCTCGTCGGTACGAGGCCGGCATGAGCTGGTTCAAGGTGGACGACAAGATCCACGCGCACCCGAAGTTCAAGCGCATCCCGCGCGCGCTCCGGCTCGCCGCCTCCGGGCTGTGGGTCCACGCCGGCGCGTGGTCCGCGGCGTTCGAGACCGACGGTGCGGTGCCCGAGTACATCGTGGAGGACCTCGGCGGCACGGACGTGCTCGTGGAGGCGCTCGTGGCCGTCGGGCTGTGGGACCCGGCCGACGACGGGATCCAGTTCCACGACTGGGACGAGTTCCAGCCCACGAAGGCCGCGAAGGACGAGAAGCGCGCGGCCGAGGCCGAGCGTGTCCGGAAGTGGCGGCAGCGGAAGTCCCGCGAGTCTGCGAACGGACAGGAATCCGGTACCTCGGACGGAGGTCCGGTCCGATCGGACGGTTCGTCCGACCGTACGGTCCAGCCCGAAAACGGTTCGGAAGTGAGCGGGACCAGCGGAAACGGTAACGCCGTACGTGCGCATGGTGTAACGGACGCGTACGCCTCTCCCGGCCCGTCCCGTCCCGACCCGACCCCAACTACTACCCCTGTAGTCCCCACCGGCGCCCAGGGCGAGCTGCTCCAGTCCCCGCCTCCGGCGGCCGCGCCCCGGCGGGGCGCTGTGTACCCGGATGCGTTCGAGGCGTGGTGGAAGGTCTGGCCGAAGCCCGGCGACACGAAGCGGACCGCGTTCACCGCCTGGGAGAAGGCCACGAAGGGCAACACCCGCCAGCGGGCCCGCGTCACCCCGGAGCACCTCCAGGCGGCCGTCGGGGCCTACGCCGCCGATCCGAACCTCCCCGATCCCCAGTACATGCCGGCCGCCGCAACGTGGCTGAACCAGGACCGGTGGGAGAACGGGCCACTTCCCGCCCGGAACGGAGGCCAGCCCAGCGGAGGCCGCCCCGACGCACTCCGGCAGGGCCTGGACACCGTGGCCCGCCTCAAGGCCCAGTCCCTCCAGTCACAGAACCCCACACCCCCAGCCCTCACGAGGAGGACAGCATGATCGAGACATACGAGGCCGCCCAGGTGATGACGATCCTCACGGCCGGAGACAAGTGGCTCCAGGTCACCGACGAGCAGGCCGCGGTGTGGCAGCTCGTGCTGAACCGTGAGGGCATTCGCCTCGTGGACGCGACGGAGGCGGCGTACCGGCTCCTCGTGCAGTGCGAGAAGCTCGACGCGACCCCGGCCAAGCTGATCGGGGCGGTGCGTGCCCTCCGCAAGGAGCGGATCGCCGCCGCTGGCGACAACGCCCTGACCCCGCCGGATGGGCTCCCGCCGGGTGGCTGGCCGGAGTGGCTCCGGTCCGCGAAGCACGCGATCGGGGACGGGTGCACGCCGGAGCAGGCGATGGCCCTGGCGGACCACCAGATCGCCGCCGCGCATGACGTGAAGGTGGAACGGCGGGAACTGCCCGCCTCCCGCCGGCCCCTCGTCATCGAGGAGCACCAGTCGCGCGGCATGTCCACCGGCCGCGACCAGATGGGGAGGACGGCATGAGCGCCCCCAGGTGCGGGTACTGCGGTGCCCCGACGATGAACGGGGCGCTCTGCAAGGGCATCCAGGCCCCCGGGTGCTGGGAGAAGCTCGTGGACCTCCTCGGCCGGTGCGACGGACTGGAGGCGGACCTGGAGTCCGCGATCGGGAAGCGCGGCCGGTACGGGGAGCAGGTCCGCGGGACCACCGCCCCGGGTCTGCCGATCAACCCTGCCGCCGTGGAGGTCCGCGGCGAGCTCTATACGGCGCTGGGCGACGCCCTCCGGGGCCTCGGCGCCTCCCGGCTGCCCGTGACGATCGACGGGACTGCCCGCGCACTCCTGGACACCCAGGACGCCCTCCGCCGCTCGTACCGGGCGCCGGTCCTCCTCGGGGACCTGGAGGCGCTCGTGCACCGCGCGGTCGCGATCACGGACATTCCGAAGGGCACGCCGGGCGTGCGCGCGATCTGCCCCGCCTGCGAGCGCAGGCAGTTCCTCCGCTCTGTGGGCGGGGCACTGGAGTGCACCCGGTGCGGTGAGCGCTCGACGGTCGAGGCGGTGCGTCATGCCTCGTGACCTCGTGGACACCGCGACGGCGGGGGAGGCGGTGGGCCGGTCGGCGTGGACGATCGGCCAGTGGGTCCGTGACGGGCGGCTGTGCGCGTACGGGACGGCCCGTCGGCGCCGGGTGTCGCTGGGGGAGGTGCTGGAGCTGGCGCGGGTGCTGGGGGTCTCCTCGCCGTACGGGCTCTAGCGTCCACGCATGCAGACTTGCGCGAGCGCATGGACTGCCCTAGAGTATGCGTAGACGCATGAAGAAGATGCGCCCACACACACAACGAGGAGCCCGCCGCCATGAACACCGTCACCGTCTACGCCGCCCGCGCCCGAGCGATCCGCAAGGCCGCACGCGCCACCGCCTCAACGTTCGACCCCGCCGACCTCCGAGCCCTGGCCCGCCTTGACGGGCTCTGGAACCTCGCCAGCCGCATCGAGGACCTGGCGAACACCGCGGACGGCCCCCGCGTCACCTCCGCGTTCCGCAACACCTCCGACGACGCGGACACCGTGGCCCGCCTCGCGACCACCGCCCACGACCTCCGCCACCTCCAGACCCGCGTCGCGAACGGGGAGCAGGGCCTCGGCCACGCGATCGCCCGGCTCACCGACGAGCTCGCCGGCGCCTGACCCTGGGAAGGAGAACCCGATGCCCGCCCACCGCACCCGCACCCGCACCGTGGACTGCGACTGCACCACGTTCCAGCGCCACCACGGCACCGTCCACACGTACACGCTCCACCGGTGCGGGTGCGTGCCCTGCCGCCAGGCCGCCGTCCGCGACGCCCGCGAACGCCGCACCGCATCCCGCACCATCCCGATCGGCCCCACCCTCGACCGGCTCGAGCTCCTCGCCCAGCGAGGCGTCACGCTCCGCCAGATCGCCCTGTACACGGGCCGCGCGTACCCCACGCTCGTCGGCCTCCACCGCCCCAGCGCCCAGCGCGTCGGCCGCGACCTCGCCGCCGAGGTCGCCTCCATCCCCATCCCGCCGGAGAAGCCCTACCGGGAGTGCGCGGCTGTGGGATGCCACCGCATCCACCGCGCCCGCGGCCTCTGCCAGATGCACCTCCAGCGCCTGGAACGCCGCGCCGCGAGCGCCCAGCGCGCCCAGCGGGCCGCGGCATGAACGTCCATCCCGCGTTCACGGACGCCCTGGACCACCTCCAGCCCTACAACCAGCCCACCGCATTGCCCGGCCAGCTCGACCTCCTGGACGAGCTCAACGACGAGGAGCCCGAGACCGATGGCCATCCCTGACCTGACCACGTACCAGGACCCCGAGGTCCTCACCCCGCCCGATGACCCGGAGCCGTGCTCCTGCCGCCGCCTCACCTGCCGGTGGTGCGGGGACGAGGCGTTCCTCCCGTCCGCGCACGACCCGACCGACGACTGACCCCGAGGAGACACCCGCCATGCCCACCTTCACCGGCCGCACCAGCGCCGACTACGCGACCGCCCACTTCGCCGTCCACGACGGAATGCCCGCCGTCCGGCAGCCCCGCCACCGCACCCCCTGGCTCATCACCCGCCCCGACGGGACCACGGTCCGCCACTCCGACCGGTACCTGGCCGAGCGGGACGCCCTGATCGTCCACCACGTCCCCCAGGATCCGACCGGCCCGATGCTGGACGCCGCCGCCCGCGCCTACGGCCACACCGACCTGGACGAGGACTCCCACCGTGAGGCCCTCGCCTATGCCCTCCAGGCCGCCGTCGCCGCGGCCCCGACCCCGGACCCGGTGGAGGAGGCCACCAGCCTCCTGATCGAGGCCCAGGCCGACCTGGACCCCCGGGTGGCCCGGCAGATCGCCCAGGCCATCGCGAACCGGCTCCGGACCGCCGCATGAACCCCCTCTCGTGGGCGCGCTACGCCGCCGCGCTCGTCATCATCCGGACCGCCGTCCTGACGGCCCGCGCCCGCTCCCGCCTCACCCGCTCATGTTGACCCTCGCCGCTGCCATCACCCCGATCGTCGGGGCGGTCCTGGCCATCGCGATCGTCGCCACCACCGAGACCCACCACTACCTCACCCACAGGAAGGCCCGCCCCATGAAGAACAACCACACCCACGTCACCCTGTCCCGCCACCCCGAGCTCACGAGGGACCCCCTCGGCATCGTGACCGCCAGCATCCTCGTCGTCATCGCCCTGGCGGCGCTCATCCCGCCCGTGTCCAACGGCGGCTGGTGGTGGCTGCTCCTGATCGTCACCGTGCCCGCCGGCGTCATGGGCGCCACGGGCCTCGCCATGTCCATCCCGCGCCGTGAGCGCGACGTCAACGGCAACACCCTGGAGCGCTGACCCATGACCTCGAACCCCACCCCCGACCTGTCCGCCATCCCGTTCCGCGAGGACGGCACCTACACCCCCGCGGAGCGCCTCCAGATCGTGGTCGCCGCGCGCTTCATCGCTCCCGCGGAGCCCCGCCAGGCTGGCATCGCTGGTGCCTTCACCGGCAAGACCACCCCGGGCACTCCGTCCGTGGACGACACCCTCCGCATCGCCCGCTTCGTCACGGAACCGTGGCGGGACCTCCCGGGCGTGGATGAGTCCTGGGAGCACCAGGTGCCCGTCGCCCCGGACGCGCCGGGTGTCGTCCACAACCACTACGAGGCGGGGGAGAAGTGACCATGCACCCCGACCTCAAGCGGGCCCTGGTGACCGGGGCCGCTCTCGCCGCCGCGATCCTCGTGTTCCTCATGGGCACGGGCACCGGTTACGGCACCGCCACCTACCTCACCCCCGACCCGTCCTCCTGCCTGGAGGCCCTGGACAGGGCAGATCAGGTCATGGACCTGGTGGACGACCGGAACCAGGCCATCGCGGACGGCATCGACGCGTACGAGGACCTGGACGCGGATGGCATCGACCATGCCACGCACCAGATCGCTGACATTGACGAGCAGATCGGAGCACTCGGCTACCCGGACGCCCGGGACGAGTGCAGGACGGAGATGGACCGATGAGCCGCACACCGAGAACACCCGAAGACGTCACCCCGGAGCAGATCGAGGCTGTGAAGCACGTCTGCGCCGCCGTTCGCGAGGCCTACCTCAAGACGATCGAGGCCATGCGACCGATCATCTCCACCATTCGCGATGCGTACATCGCGCACCTGGACGAGGCCCTGTGCGTGTTCCACGACGTGGAGAACCCGCCGGAGGGCGGCTGGTCCTGGGAGGAGCGGTATGGCATCGCCCGCGTCCTCAACGCCTATGACCTGACCGATGCCGAGTACGACGCCCGCTATGGCACCGACGAGGAGAGCACACGATGAGCACCGCAGAAGACTTCCGCAACAGCCGCTTTGCCACGCACCCGGACGGGAGGATCGCGCACCGCGCGGCCCCCACCCTGTGGGCGTCGACGTCCAGCACCCCGCCCGGTGATCCCATAGGCACCTGGATGGGCACCAACACGGACATGGCCGCTGACGGCTGGTCCCCGCTGGACGAGACCCGGCCCCCGCGCGTCGTGACCGACGAGGGTGCGGCGCGTGGGGTGCGGGCACTCCGCACGATGTTCCCTGAGTCGCTCTCTCGCCTGTCCTCTCAGGGCCTCGACAACCTGGTCCGGGTCGCTGTGAACGCCTCTCTGTCTGCCGCCCCGACGACCGACGAGGGCGACCCCTCGGTGGACTACCACGCGATGTGGTGGAAGGCCGAGCGGGAACGCGAGCAGGCCGAGGCGTTCGCGGCCCTGTGGAAGGAGACCGCGCGGTACCTGTGGAAGTCACGCAAGGAGTGTGAGCGGTTCGAGGCCAAGGCCAAGGTGGAGCGGGACGAGGCGATCGCTCACGACCGCCAGCCGTACCCCACCGCCCACGCCTACGAGGCCACTTGCAAGGCGCTCGCAGAGCAGCGCGCCCGCGCGGTGAAGGCCGAGCAGGAGCGGGACGCAATGCGCGATGGCTGGAACGTGACCTCCAATGAGATGGCCGCGCTGGAGTCCATGACCGCCCGCGAGCATCTGGACGCCGCCTGGTCTGCCGCGTACGTGCCCGCCGACGGGATCGTCCCCGCCGGGGCCGCGTACATCACGCGCTATGAGGGCGACACGCTCCTCGCGAGTCCCGATGGAGGGAACGCCGAGGGCCTGCCCGCCCGTGGCAACTGGGGCGAGCGTCGCCTCCTGGACCCACCCGCCCCGGTCGTCTCGTACACGAAGCGGCTCGCTCTCGAACTGGAGAACGCGGGCTGGATCCGTGAGGGCGGGGCCGAGGGCGTGGCCGAGCACCTGGACGCACTCGGCGTCCGCGCACCCGAGGACGGTGAGGAGTGATGTTCCGCAGCTTCGATGAGGAGATCGACGACCGCGAGAAGGCCCAGAAGCCCCTTCGTACCGCCGAGCAGATCCGCACGCTTGCCCTACACCAGGTCGCAGAGCACCTGCCGTTCGGCGTTGTCTGCCTGTGCGGGGCCGAGCTGGCCGACCTGAACGCGCCCCTCGATGACGCACGGATCGGTGGACGCCAGCTCGCTATCGCCGTCCACCAGGCTCAGGAGCTCCACGCCCTGGCCGTTGTGGGGCTCGCACCCGAGGACGGTGAGGAGCGGTGAGCGACCACACCGGCAAGCTCGCAGCCGTCACGTTCGGCTACCCGGACGAGGACGACGACGGGAACCCGATCACCCGGCGCTCACCCGGCACCTACACCCTCACCGTGACCGGCCTCCCCGACACCATCCAGTGGGGCGCGGGGATGACCGTCACCGTCCACCAACCGAAGGAGAACGACCGATGAGCATCACCGACCGCGCCCGAGGCGAAGCCGCAGACGCCTACGCCGAGTCCGCGTGCTCTCAGGACGAGAACAAGCCCATCGCCCGCATCGCTTTCATCGTCGGCGCCGAGTGGGCCGTGTCCCAGCCCGTGACCGACGAGGAGGTGCGGGCCGCCGCATGGGCGATCTGCCGCCTACAGGATGACGGGTACGAGCCGACCGAGGATCACCCGTGCAAGGCGTGTACCGAGGCCGCCCGTGCCGCCCTGACCGCCGCGAGGGAGGCCCAGCGATGACCCCGGACCCCGCGACCCGACGCGCCGCCGCCGACGCCAGACGCCACGCCGAGGACGCGCACCGCGCATCCCGCACCGCCCTCGTCATGGCCGCACTGTCCATGCTGTCCGCCCTCGTCTGCATCTGCCTCACCCTCGGCACCTGATCGCGGGACGCAATGTCACGGGACACCGCAACGCGATCGTGACCCCGACCGCCCTCGAACGTCCCACCCACCTGGCACCCTGAACAGCACCCCACACACCACCGGAAGGACCCCACGATGGGATTCTGGACCCAGCCCCTCGGCAAGACCCTCGCCGAGCGCAAGACCGGCACCTCCTACGAGCCCGCCATGCTGAACCTCGGGGGCGACGGGTACGTGAACCTCGCGTTCGACGGCGCGATGAAGTACATGCACCAGGACGGGGCGAGGATCCGCACGGAGCGCTTCAATATCGCGGACGTCGCGGCGGTCTCGACCGGCACGGAGGAGGCCTACCGGGAGCGCACGTCCGTTGGTCGTGTCGCGGGTGGTGCGATCATCGGCGCGGTCCTCCTCGGCCCTCTCGGTGCCGTCCTCGGCGGCGGCATCGGCTCGGCCCGGAAGAAAGCGAACCTGCCCGCCGAGTACCTCGTGATGGAGCTCAAGGACGGCAACGTGTACACGGTCGGCGTGAAGGCGGACAAGATCGCCCAGGCCCGGAAGGTGCGGGACAAGATCCAGGCCGGCATCGAGCAGGTGGCCGCTGCCGAGGAAGCCGCCGAATGATGGGGATCCTCTCCCGCCTGTTCAAGTCGGCCCCGGAGCCCGCCACCACTCCGGCACTGCGACCGGCGCCGACCACCACGGAGGAGCGCGCCCAGCGACACCACGAGGACATCCAGGCGATGCTCCGCGACCAGGCCGCATCGAGTCCTCGGCAGGCCCGCGAGATAGAGGCCGGGACCGTGGACGGCGTGCACTACCTGGAGCTCGTGGAGCCCATCAAGCAGGCGAAGCGCGAGGGCCGCAACGAGGACGCGCTCGCGCTCTGCTACCAGGCGATCCAGGGCGCCGAGCAGGGCCGTGGAGGCAGCGAGCCCGCACCGGCGTACACCCGGCACGCAGCGATCATCCTCCGCAAGCTGGGGCGCCCCGACGAGGAGGCCGCGGTGCTGGAGCGCTATCTCCAGTTCGTCCCTGCCGAGCGCCGGCAGGCGCACGAGTTCACGGAGCGCCTGCGCAAAGCCAGAGTGCTCGGAGGGGCGGGGGAGTAGCCTGGGGTGCGCCCACGCATGGGGACTTGCGCGCGCGCACGATCACCTGTAGATTCTGATCGACTGGTCACTACTGGGTCGAGCACCTCGGCGGGCGCTCCCCGGCACGACACCAGCAGGCCGCCCGGCCCTCATCCTCTCGGGCCGGGCGGCCGCACCAACACCATGAGCGGCCAGGCGCCGCACACGAGCCCATCACCCCACAGGGTGGTGGGCTCCAGTCATTCCTAGACGGAGAACGCACCCATGGCCACAAGACGATCCATCGAACGCGAGGACCGCGACCTCCGCGTCTACCAGCTCGCAGCCTCCGGCCTCGCCTACGCGAAGGTCGCCCAGCAGACCGGACTGTCCAAGTCCACCGTGGCGAGGATCGTCAACAAGCAGGCCCTGGAACACAAGGACGAGAACCTCAAGCTTGCGCGGGACATGATCCTCCAGCGCGGCCAGATGATCGTCCGCGCTCACATGGCCACCGTGAAGGACCCTCGCTCCGCGGACGTGATCCTCAAGGCCAACGACCAGCAGGCCAAGCTGCTCGGCCTGTACACGCCCCAGCAGGGAGCCGGGGTCGCTGAGGCCGCATCGCTCCTGTCCACCCTCATCCAGCGCGAGGAGGCCCCGAATGAGTGACCAGCCCATCGCCACCGCCGACCAGCCCATCGTCATCGAGTACCGGGTGCGGCTCGCGAACGTCCGCCCCGGCTTCACCGGCCGCCGGAACATCCTGGCCGAGGGCCGGATCCATGCTGACCTCCCGATCCCCGTGGAAGCGGACGGCATCACCACCGCCGCCGATGGGTCCACGTACGTGACGATCACCCCGAACACGGCCGCAGCCGTGGACGAGTTCCAGGCGCGCATCACCGCGATGGCCGACGGCTTCACCGCCCCCCTCACTTCCCGGGAGGAGGCAGCAGGTGCACGACCTCACCATCCACCACATACCAGTCGCTGACCTCGCGCTCCTCCCGGGCAACCCCCGCCAGGGCGACGTCGGCGCCGTCGTGGAGTCCATGCGGACCAACGGCGTGTACCAGCCGATCATCGTCAACCAGGGCACCCACACGGGCCGCCCCCTGGAGGTCATCGCCGGGAACCACCGCGCGCAGGCCGCCCGCCAGCTCGGCATGACCACGGTCCCCGCGATCCTCCTGAACCTGGACGACGACGCCGCCACACGCATCGCCCTCGCGGACAACCGCACCAGCGACCTCGCGGACTACGACACCGCCGCCCTCGTCGTCATGCTCCAGTCCCTCGACGGGTACGCCGGCACCGGCTACGACGGCGACGACCTGGACGACCTCCTCCGCGACCTCGCCGGCCCACCGGAGAAGCCGACGCCCACCCCGTCCGGCCCGACGGAGCGCCTCTGCCCGTCTTGCGGCTACGACCTGAACCAGGGGGACTGACCGGAGGGAGGATGCTCATGCCTGGCCTGTCCACGGCCCAGCGGGCATCCATCCTCGAATCCACCGGCGCCGTCAACGGCTGGGAGGGCTCGATCCGGTCGGGCAAGACGATCGCCTCCCTGATCCGGTTCTCGGAGTACGCGACGACCTCCCCGGAGGGGCACCTCGCGATCCTCGGCTGGACCCTGACGACGATCCAGCGGAACGTCCTGGACCCCCTCGTGAACCTCCACCCGTCGATCGTCCGCCACACCCGCGGGTCCAACGTCGCGTGGATCATGGGCCGCGAGGTCCAGCTCGTCGGGTTCTCCGACAAGCGCTCGGAGGCCGTGATCCGTGGCCTGACCCTCGCCGGCGCGTACGTGGACGAGGCGACGCTCATGCCGGAACAGACGTTCGTGCAGCTCCTCGGTCGCCTGTCCATCCCGGGCGCCACCCTGTTCTTCACCACGAACCCGGACAGCCAGTCCCACTGGCTCCGCCGCCGCTACCTCAACCGCCTGGACGCCCTCCCGGACTGGCGGATCTTCCACTTCACGATGGACGACAACCCCGCCCTGTCGGCGGAGTACGTGGAGGCGAAGAAGCGGGAGTTCACGGGCCTCTGGTACCGCCGGTTCATCCTCGGGGAGTGGGTCAGCGCGGAGGGCGCGATCTACGACTCCTGGGACCCCGCCCAGCACGTCATCCCATGGGAGACGCTGCCGCGGATGCGCCGCCTCCTCGCCGCCGGCATGGACTACGGCACCACCAACCCGTCCTCCGCCGTGATCCTCGGCCTGGGGGAGGACGACACGCTCTACCTCGTGGACGAGTGGCGGCACGACCCATCCGTCTCCGGCCGTCGCCTCACCGACGCGCAAATCTCGGCGCAGGTCCGCGACTGGCTCCACGAGCCCCACCTACCCGATCAGCCCGACCTCATCCCCGAGTGGCTGATCCTCGACCCCGCCGCTGCCTCCCTCAAGGTCCAGATGCGACTGGACGGGGAGCGGCGCGTCATGGACGGCAACAACCACGTGGCCTACGGCATCCGCACCGTCGCCTCGCTCCTCACCCTCGGCGCCCTCCACATCAGCGACCGGTGCGCGGGCGTGATCGAGGAGGCCCCCTCCTACGCGTGGGACCCGAAGGCCACCGACAAGGGCGAGGACAAGCCCCTCAAGGTCGCGGACCACTCGCTGGACGCGATGCGGTACGCGATCACGACCACGGAGACCGTATGGCGGCCGTGGATAGACGAATGGACCAGGAGGTCACAAGATGCCGCAGCGTGACGCGTGGCCCCCGGAGGAGCTCCAGGAGGTCCTCCCCGCCATGGCCCGCTGGTCCGCCTGGTACTCGGGCGACACCGCGAAGCTCACGACCCTGTACGCGCAGGACTCCCGCCGCACCAGCACACGGACCATGGGCATCCTCGGCCGGTTCCGCCGCTGGTTCTGGGGGCAGGCGCAGGAGGAGGCCACGCGCCCCCAGACGAAGATCCACGTTCCCGTGGCCGCGGACCTCTGCCAGGCGTCCTCCGACCTCCTCCTGGGGGAGCCGCCCACGATCATCGTGGACGACCCCAAGACGCAGGAGCGGCTGGACCTGATCCTCGGGGAGGGCGCCCACAACGTCCTCGCCTCCGCCGCGGAGGTCGGCGCGGCGCTCGGCGGCGTGTACCTCCGCGTCACCTGGGACCAGTCCCTGGAGGCGCACCCGTTCATTACCCGCGTGGACGCGGACCGGGCGATCCCCACGTTCCGGTGGGGCCGCCTCGCGGCCGTCACGTTTTGGGCGACCGTCCGCCGTGATGGTGGCACCGTGTGGCGGCACCTGGAGCGCCACGAGGTCGACGCCCACGGGATCGGTGTCATCCGGCACGAGCTGTACCAGGGCACGGACTCCACCCTCGGCCGGGTCGTCCCCCTCACCGAAGCGTCCGCCACGGCGGGCCTCGCCGAGGTTGTGGACGAGGACTCGATCGTCTCCACCGAGACGCCCGGCCTGGACGTCGCCTACATTCCGAACCAGCTGCCGAACCGGATCTGGCGGGAGCACCCGCTGGGGGCGAACCTCGGCCGCTCCGACCTCGACGGGCTGGAGCCCCTCCTGGACCAGCTGGACGAGGCATGGTCGTCGTGGATGCGGGACCTCCGCATCGGCAAGGCCCGCATCGTCGCCGCGCAGTCTGCGCTGGAGGACAATGGCCCCGGGCAGGGCTCCACGCTGGACCTGGACCGCGAGGTGTACGAGGCGATCAATACGCCGCCGTCCGCGATGGACTCCGACGGTGGCCTGCCGATCCAGGCGGTGCAGTTCCAGATCCGGGTGCAGGAGCACCAGGAGACGGTCTCGGCGCTCCTCTCGCAGATCCTCCGCTCCGCTGGCTACTCCGCGCAGACGTTTGGTATGGACGCCGCGGGTGGGGCGATGACCGCCACCGAGGTCCAGTCCCGGGAGCGCCGGTCGTTCATGACCCGCGACCGGAAGATCCGGGCATGGAAGGGCGCGCTGGCGACGCTGGCCGTGAAGGCCCTCGCGATCGACCGGGCCGTGTTCAAGTCGGCCGCGGACCCGTCCCTGCCCGTCTCCGTCCAGTTCGGTGATTCGGTCCAGGAGTCCATGGAGGCCCTGGCCCGGACCGCGCAGCTCCTCGCCCAGGCGCAGGCCGCGTCCGTCAAGACGCGCGTGCAGATGGTCCACCCGGACTGGTCGGACCCGGAGGTGGACGAGGAGGTGGCCCGCATCCAGGAGGAGGCGGGTGAACCGGCCCCGGATCCCGAGTTCCTCGGCGCGTTCGGGTCTGGTCTCCCCACGGCAGGTGAGCCAGACGAGGAGCCGACCGGCGAGGAGTGACCCATGCCCGCGTCCCCCGACATGGCCCGTGAGGTCGCCCAGCGCGTCCGCCTGATCTACGAGGCAGCGGAGGACCACGCGGTCCGCGTGGTTACCCGACGTCTCGCGGATGGGCTGGACGCCCCGGACTGGGCGCAGCAGAAGGCCGCGGAGCTCCCTGGGGTCCTCCAGGAGCTGGACCGGTACATGCGGCGCCTGGACGAGGCCGCCCCGGCCCTGTTCGAGCGCGTGATCGCGGAGGCCTACCAGCAGGGCCTCACCGCGGCGCACCTCGACGTGAAGGGCCTGGGCATCGTCCCGGAGCCCCTGGGCGGGATCAACGCCTCCCATGCGGTGCAGGCGCTCGTGGAGTCCCTCGTGGCGACGCAGGCGGGCGCGGCCCCGCGCGTGGTCCGCGCCGTCTCGGACATGTACCAGGACGTCACCGCGGAGACCACCGCGCAGGTCCTCACCGGTACGGCGTCGCGTCGTGAGGCGGCACGCTCCGCCCTCGGCAAGTACGCCGACCGGGGCGTGCGGGCGTTCCGTGACCGGTCCGGCCGCCGCTGGGACCTCGCGTCCTACGCGGAGATGGCGACCCGCACCACGGCCGGGCAGGCCGCGATCGCCGGGCACACGGACCAGCTCAAGGACCTGGGGCAGGACCTCGTGAAGGTCTCCACGTCCCCGGAGTCCTGCCCGGAGTGCTCGCCCTGGCAGGGCCGCGTCCTGTCCCTCACGGGACGCACCCGTGGCCGCCTCAAGGATGGGGTGCGCGTCGCCGGGACGATCGACCGGGCGCGCGCCGCCGGGTTCCAGCACCCGAACTGCACCCACACCGTGGGCCTGTACCTGCCGGGTTACTCCAGGCGGGCGGAGGCGGCGCCGGCAGACCCGAAGGTCTACGAGACACGGCAACGGCAGCGCTCCTACGAGCGGCAGATCCGCGGTTGGAAGCGCCGCGCCGACATGGACGCCGCGTTCTACGGGCCGGACTCGCCGGAGGCGAAGCGGACCCGCACCAGACTCCGTGCCCGCCAGTCGCAGTTCAAGGCGTGGCGCGAGGAGAACGGGCGCAAGAATCTTGCGTACCGAGAGAGCCTCAAGGCTCGCTGACCCACACCCGGCCAGGCGCCGGGACCACCCAACTCCCCAGGAGGGAACCATGGCTGACGAGGCCAGCACCACCGACGGCGGCACCACCGATGGGGCGCAGAACGCGGCCCAGGACGCGCAGGCGCCCGCCCAGGAGGCGAACACGCCCCCGACCCCCCAGGCCCCCACCGAGCCGAGCAACGGCCCGGAGAAGGGCACGCAGTCCGTGGAGGACCTGCCCGACTGGGCGCAGACCCTGATCCGCAAGACCCGCGACGAGGCCGCCCAGAACCGCACCGCCCGCAACACCGAGCGCGAGCAGGCTGACGCCCGCGTGGCCGCGATCCTCAAGGCCGCCGGCATCGAGACCGACGACGACACCGAGGACCCCGTGAAGGCCGCCGAGGCCGACCGGCAGGCCCGCGAGAAGGCCGAGCAGGACGCCCGCACCGCCCGCGTCGAGCTCGCCGTCTACCGGGCCGCGCCCGCCGCGAACGGTGACGCCGCCGCGCTCCTCGACTCCCGGTCCTTCCTGGACCGGATCACAGACCTGGACCCGTCCGACCAGGACGCGATCACCGGAGCGATCCGGGACGCGATCAAGGACGCCCCCCGACTCGCGGCCACCCAGGCGGCGGCGCGATCTGGCGCTGACTTCACCGGCGGGACCGGTGACGGCGCGATCACCCCCCAGAAGTTCCGGGACATGGACATGCAGCAGCGGAACGAGCTGTTCCTGTCCGACCCGGACACGTACCGCCGCCTCGCGGCATCCAAGTAAGGAGACGCCATCATGGCGAACACCACCAGCGCAGATCTGATCGTCCCCGAGGTCTACGGGGACATGGCCCAGGCCGAGTTCGTCGGGGCCGTGAAGGTCGCGGCCTCCGCGGCCGTGAAGTCCGACGACACCCTCTCGGGGCAGCCCGGCGAGACCATCAACTTCCCCAAGTGGGGGACCCTGGGCGAGCTGGACGACCTCACCGAGGGAACCGCGATCACCCCGGAGAAGCTCACCACGAGCAAGTCCTCCGCGAAGATCAAGGAGGCCGGAAAGGCCGTCACCATCACCGACCGGGGCCGCCTCGTCGGCATGGGTGACCCGGAGGCCGAGGCGCGCCGCCAGTTCGGCATCCTCGCCGCCCGGAAGGTGGACGCGGACCTCATCACCGCCGCGCAGCTGTCCGGCGGCACGAACGGCACCCCGTACGCCGTGACCACCGAGGCCACCGCGTTCGGCTGGGGCGCCCTCGTGGAGGCCATCGCGCAGTTCGGAGATGACTGGGACCCCGCGCAGTTCGCGGGCGTCTTCATCAACTCCGCGCAGCTCGCGCAGGCGTTCGCGGACGACCAGTTCATCAACGCCTCCAAGCTCGGCGCGGACACCCCCGTTCGCACCGGTGGCCTCGGCCTGATCGGCGGCGTGCCCCTGCACGTGTCCGATCGCGTGGAGGCCGGGAAGTTCCTGGTCCTCAAGAACCAGTCCCTGGGCCTGCTGTACAAGCAGCGCCCGATCGTGGAGACCGAGCGTCACGCGCTCGCGCGCTCCACGGACGTCGTGACCACGCTCCACTACGCGGTGAAGCGCCTCACCGACAAGGGCGTGGCCGTCGGCACCCTCGGCACCGCCTCGGCGGGCTGACCTAGACCGGACGGCGGGGCGCGGGAGCGGACCCGTGAAGGCGCAACCGGCCAGGATCCCCTCCCTGGCTGTCATGGCGGCGCCTGCCAGCCCCGCCGTCCACCCCTCCACAGAACGGAACACTCATGCGCACCTATGCGACCAAGGACGACCTGCCCGAGGGCCTGGAGCCCCAGGGTGACGTGGGCGCCCAGCTGGTCTACGCCTCCGCGCTCGTGGAGGGCTACACCCGTACCGCGCTCTACGTGACCGACGGCGACGGCTACCCGCAGGACCCGGCGATCGCGGACGCGTTCAAGGTGGCCGTGGTGACTCAGGTCGCCGCCTGGGCCGCGCTCGGTATCGACCCCTCGGCTGGTGTCGCGGGCACGAGCACCGGCGGCGTCGTCGCCTCCAAGTCCATCGGCTCCGCGTCCCTGTCCTACCAGGCATCGGCCCGGGCGGCCGACGACAAGGCGGCCGCGGTCTCCACCCTCACGCCCACGGCGGCGTCCCTCCTGGACGCGGCGGTACGGGACCGGAGGGTCTGGGTGATCGGGTGAGCGGGATCGAGGAGTTCTTCATCCACGAGGTCACGGTGGACACATTCACCGGGGGAGGGGCGTGGGGCGACACCTACGAGCCCACCTCTGACCCGATCCCGTGCTACCGGGACGACACGAGGCAGCTGGTCCGCGACGCGGACGGCACCGAGGTCGTGTCGTCCGCGACCGTGTACGCCGCCCTGGCGGCGGCCCCCGTGTTCACCGTCGGCTCGCTCGTGCACCTGCCCGGGCGTGACGCCCAGGTCATCGGGTGCAACGCCCGCGACGGTGACGCCCTCGGCCTCCCCTCCCATGTGGAGGTCACCCTCACCTGACAGGAGGCACCCGTGTCCAAGGACTTCACGGTCTCGGCTGGTGACCCGGTGGACGAGAAGGTGCGCGTGGCTGCCGCGCGTGGTCTCGCCCTCGCGGCGGAGGCGGTCCTCTCCGAGGCGAACGACAAGGTCCCGATCGAGGAGGGCACCCTCCAGCGGTCCGGCCGCACGTCGGCCGATGCCGGATCCCTCCGGGCCGTCATCTCCTATGACACCCCCTACGCCGTCCGGCAGCACGAGGACATGACCCTTCACCACGACGGCGGCAGGTCCGCGAAGTGGCTGGAGCACGCCCTGGCATCGAACCAGGAGATGGTCCGCCGGATCATCGCGGACGCGATCAAGGGGGCGCTGTGACCACGACCCACGAGGCGATCGTGACCGGTCTCGCCGTTCTCCTCGACGGGGAGGGCATCGCGTCCTGGTCGCCGTCCGGGACCCTCACCGGTCCCGGGCCCGTGATCGCCATGGCCGCCGTCCCCGAGTCCCCTGACCGTGTGGTCACCCTCACCGCCTACACGGTGACCGATGACCCCGCGTTCTCGGACTCCACCATCGCGGTCCAGGTCCGGGTGCGCGGCACCACGGACCCCCGCACGACGTGGGCGACCTCCGGCGCCGTGTTCGACGTCCTCCAGGCGTGGACGGGCGACCTCGGCGGCGTGCCCGTCATCGAATGCCACCGCCAGGTCTCGGCCCCCCTCGGGCAGGACGGGAACCGGCGCTGGGAGCAAGCGGATACCTACTACATGCAGACCCACACCCCGACACGGCACCGGCCGTTCTGACACACGAAGGAGAGCCACCCATGGCTACCACCGCAGACAAGGTGAGCACCCTCGCCCGCAAGTTCAAGGTCCAGGTCCTCGCGGGCTCGGCCGACCCGGAGGCCGCGGAGTGGATCGACCTCCGCGGCATCCAGGAGCTGACCCCCGGCAAGGAGGACAACCTCGAGGACGACAGCGACTATGACAGCGACGGCTGGACGTCGCAGGTCCGCACCGGGCAGTCCTGGTCCCTGGAGGTCAAGGCCCTCCGCAAGATGTCCGCGGACAAGGCCTATGACCCGGGCCAGGAGATCGTGCGCACCGCCTCGGATCAGTTCGGCGTGGACGGCACCGTCCTCGTGCGCTGGTTCAACCGTGACGGCGGCGACGAGGCATATCAGGGCCGCGCGCAGGCCGGCTTCACGGACGACGGCGGATCGGTCACGGACCTGTCCACCGCGACGATCACCCTCACCGGCACCGGCAAGCGGGAGACCATCGCGAACCCCGCGGAGACCGCCGAGGAGCCCCCGGCGGGCTCCTGACCCCCACCGGCCGCGCGGCCCCCCCCCCCCGGGGCCCCCCGCCCCCCCCCCCCCCCCCCCACCCCCACGCGCCCGCCCCCCCACCACACACA
>NZ_JBHTSV010000035.1:0-13648 GCF_042794925.1 Brachybacterium sp. NPDC056505 | reverse complement strand
GGGCCCCCGCCGGGGGCCCCGGGGGGGGCCCTTCCCCCCCCCCGGCCGCGGGCCCCCCCCCCGGGGGCCGCGCGGCACCCCACCACCCGCAGCACCACGAAGGGACCGCACCCCATGTCCGCATTCAAGGACCTCGACCAGTTCCTGGACGACGCGCTCGTCCTCCCCATCAACGGCAAGGACTACCGCATCCCCGCGGTGTCCGCCCAGCTCGGCCTCAAGCTCCAGCGCATCCTGGAGGTCACCGAGGACGCCCAGAACAACCGCGCCTCGGATGAGGACGTGCAGGAGCTCATCTCCGACGCCGAGGAGATGGAGCTCTACCCCGACGTCCTGGGCGACGCCTACGACGAGATGCTGGCCGACGGCATCTCCTACCCGCGGCTCCGCCTGGCCGCCATCACCGCGATCCTCTGGAACGTCCACGGCGAGGACATGGCCGCCGATTACTGGGCCGCAGGGGGAAAAGCACCGGAGCCCAACCGGGCGCAGCGTCGGGCGCCCAAGACCCCTACGGGCGGGGCGAGTACGACGAAGCGACCGGCCTCTGGGAGTGGTACGAGTACCCGTCGGAAGCCGAGCGACAGCGCGCGCAAGGCCGCGGGCTGACCTGGGCACGCCTCCTGGAGCACTGGCCGCTGATCGAGGCGGACATGCACCAGGTCTACGGGGCCGACCTCGGCGGACCGATCATCCATGAGCGCACCTGGCGCTGGCTGTCCGTCCGCATAGTCCAGCTCCTCACCGAGACCACCACCCGGCTCCACCGGGCCATCTACGGAGACAACACCCGAGGCACCTCGGGGACATAGCGAACGGGCTGCCGCCCGAGGACGGAGGGCGGCCGTATGGCGCTGTCGATCGGTGAGCTGAACGGGTACCTGGGCCTGGACATTGCCGGGTTCTCGGACAACGTGAAGGACGCGCTTGGACAGCTCAAGTCCAAGGACTGGAAGAAGGCGGGAGCGATCGCCGGGGGCCTCTCCGGGGCCGCTCTCGCCGCCGGCTTCAAGTCGAGCATGGACCTCCAGTCCGCGAACGCGCAGACTGCCGCCCAGCTCGGCCTCACCGAGGACCAGGCGGCCGTGTCCGGCAAGGTCGCCGGGAAGCTCTACAGCGAGGGCCTGGGCGAGTCCATGGAGGACGTGTCCAACGCGACCGGCTCCGTGATGGGCGCGTTCTCGGACCTCCGCAACGCCTCACAGTCCGATATCGAGGCCGCGTCCCGGTCCGCCCTCCAGTTCTCCAAGGTCATGGGCACCGACGTCGGGGACTCCGCCAAGACCGCCGGGATCCTCGTCAAGAACGGGCTGGCGAAGGACCCGCAGGAGGCGTTCGACCTCCTCACCGCCGCATCGCAGAAGGCCGGCCCGCAGATGGTCGAGCCCCTCATGGACGCGGTGGACGAATACTCCAAGCACTTCGCCATGGTCGGCATGGACGGCAAGGACGCAATGTCGATCCTGTCCGAGGCCGCTGCCGGCGGTGAAATCTCGATCGACAAGGCCGGCGACGCGATCAAGGAGTTCGGGATCCGCGCGACGGACCTGGGCGACAAGGGTGCCCAGGACGCCCTCAAGGCGCTAGGCCTCGACGGGGAGCAGGTCGCGAACGACCTCCTGGCCGGTGGGGACAAGGCGAAGAAGGCCACCCAGACGATCGCGGACTCCCTCCTGGACGTGAAGGACCCCGCCAAGCAGGCGTCCCTGGCCTCCGGCCTGTTCGGCACGCAGATTGAGGACATTGGCAAGGACCAGCTGCCCGGGTTCCTCGGCGCGCTCTCCGGTGCCCAGGACTCCCTGGGGGAGACGGCCGGGGCGACCGACAAGGCCGCTAAGACGATGAGCGACACCGCCGGCGCGAAGCTCGCGAAGTTCGGTCGGAAGATCCAGACGACCCTCATGGACATGGCCGCTCCGGCGGTCGAGTGGATCACCCCGCTCCTGGACGGCCTGGGCGCGATTGCTCCGCTCATCGGCCCGCTCGTCGTGGGCCTCGGTGCCCTCGCGGGGGCCGTGGCGCTCGTGAACGGTGGCGTGGCGGTCTACAACGCCGTGATGGCCGTGGCGGCCGCATGGCCGAAGGTTGCGGCTGCCGCGCAGTGGCTGTGGAACGCGGCCCTGTCCGCGAACCCCATTGGCATCGTCGTCGCGGCCATCGCCGCCCTGGTCGGTGGCCTGGTCCTGTTCTTCACCAAGACGGAGACGGGCCGGAAGATCTGGGCGTCCGTGTGGGGCGGCATCAAGGCCGCCGCCGCCGCGGTCGCGGACTGGTTCACCGGGACCCTCGTCCCGATCCTCCAGGCCGCTTGGGACGGTATCTCGGCCGCCGCGATCTGGCTGTGGCAGTCCGTGTTCGTCCCAGTCTGGGCCGGCATCCGCGCCGCGGTCGGTGCCGTGGCGGGCTGGGTGACCGGGACTCTGGTCCCTGCGCTCGCGGCCGCCTGGCAGGCCATCGCCACCGCCGCGCAGTGGCTCTACACCAACGTGATCCAGCCCGTGTGGACCGGCATCAAGGTCGCCATCGCGGTCGTCGTCGCGGTCGTCATGACCTACATCCAGATGTGGGTTGCCGTGTTCCGGAACGTCCTGGCGCCCGTGTTCACCTGGCTCTACCGGTCCGTGATCCTGCCAGTCTGGAATGCGATCAAGTCCGCCATCGGCGCGGTCGTCTCCTGGTTCCAGAACACGGCGTGGCCTCTCCTGCGAACGGTCATCGGGTACGTCCAGGGCCGCTTCATCCTCCTCCGGCGGAAGCTGCTGGAGACGTGGGCCGCGATCCGGGACAAGATCATCGCTCCAGTGGTGGCCTGGTTCCGGGACACGGTGGCCCCCCTGTTCGAGCGGGTTATCGGCTACATCAAGGGCCGATTCGTCATCTTCCACCGGAAGCTCCAAGAGGTCTGGGGCGCCATCAAGAACAACGTGATCGCGCCCGTCTACTCGTGGTTCAAGAACACGGTGGTGGCGGGCTTCAAGACCGCGGTGGACAACGTTAAGGCCGGGTTCGAGTTCCTCAAGTCGAAGCTTTCCGCTGTCTGGAAGGCCGTCCGGAACACGATCATTTCCCCGGTCTACTCGTGGTTCAAGAACACCGTGGTCGCCGGGTTCACCACGGCCCTCGGGACGGTGCGCTCCAAGTTCCAGGCCATGAAGGACAAGCTGTCCAGCATCTGGAAGGCCGTCCGCCACAACGTGATCCAGCCCGTCTACGGATGGTTCAAGAACACCGTGGTTGGCGGTCTCAAGACGGCCGCCGACAAGATCTCCAGCGCCTTCAAGACCATGAAGTCCGCGGTCGGCAAGGCCTGGGACGGCGTGAAGGCCAAGGCGAAGGCCCCTATCAAGTTCGTGGTCGATACCGTCATCAACAAGGGCATCGTCAAGAACTTCAACAAGATCGCCGGGAAGTTCGGCGTCGGGAAGCTGTCCGAGGTGTCCGCCGGGTTCGCATCCGGTGGTGTCCTCCCCGGGTACACGCCGGGCCGCGACGTCCATTCGTTCTACTCCCCGAGCCTGGGCCGCCTGGACCTGTCCGGCGGCGAGGCGATCATGCGCCCCGAGTTCACCCGCGCAGTCGGTGGCCCGAGGGGCGTGGCACGCCTCAACGCTGCCGCGATCAACGGGCAGTCGTTCTCGGACGCGTTCTCCACCGGAGGCGTGTACGGGGCAGCGAGCGCGGGCCGTCACGCGTACGCGGGCGGCGGCGTCCTCTCGTGGATCAAGGACAAGGCGTCCAAGGGCGCGAACTGGCTCAAGGACAAGGCCTCCTGGGTGAAGGACGTGGTGTCCGACCCGCTGGGCGTGTTCAAGACGTTCGCGAAGGACCTCCTGGGCGGCACTCCCGCGGCCGGGCTCATGACCGACCTCGGGAAAGCCGCGATCAACAAGGTTGCGTCCAACATCGGGAACTTCCTCAAGGGCAAGAACGACGAGACCCCCGGCGGGGTCCCGGCGGGGACCGGCAAGGGCGGGTCCCTCGGCTGGGCGTCGTCCGTGGCCAAGCGGTTCGGGCTGACGATGACCTCCGGCTACCGGCCGGGCGCCAGGACGTCCTCCGGGTCACTGTCCATGCACGCGCAGAACCGTGCCCGGGACTACTCGAACGGCTGGGAGACCCCGCAGGAAATGCGGTTCTTCAACTACATCCTGGCCAACTCCAAGCCGACCGAGCTGCTCTACACCCCGGCGGGTGCCCGGAACGTCCACCGTGGCGGCCGGCAGTACGCGAACAGCGGCACCCTCGCCCGGATCCACCACAACCACGTCCACGTGGCCTACAAGCGCGGCGGAGTCCTCGGGGACCTCGCCGGGCGTGGCTACGCGTCCGGGACGCTCAACGCGACCCCGGGCTGGCACATGGTCGGGGAGCAGGGCCCGGAGCTCGTCCGCTTCCGTGGCGGCGAGCAGGTGAAGAACGCCCGCGACACCCGGGACCACGTGGCGCAGTCCGGCGCCGTCTCGGTGACCAACCACTTCCACGAGGTGGGCGGTGAGGCCGCGGAGGTCGCCGCGCAGCGCGTGCAGAACAGGATGATCCGATCCATGCGAGAGGCGGTCCGAGGATGAAGGCGACCATCGGCGGGATGCCCCTCAACGGGGGCGCCTGGAAGGTGCTCGACACGGAGGGCCTCCTGGACTCGCCCGGATTCCAGGTGCCCTCCGTGGAGCGGCTCCGCCACGGCGCCCTCGGCGGGAAGGGCCGCGCGCAGGGCCGCACGGTCAAGGTCACGGGCCGCGTGGAGACGACCTCCGCCGCGGAGCAGATGCAGGCCAGGAACATCCTGGCAGGTCTGTTCCGCGACGGCGGGTCGTCCACTGCCGTGATCGAGAACGGCGGGTTTGAGCTGTCCTCCGAGGTGCAGCTCATTGACCAGGTGACGTTCAGGCCCTTGTCCGTGTTCTATGCGTCTTGGGAGCTGTCCCTGTACGCGGTGGATCCGTTCCTGTATGGCCCGGATCGGGTGTCCTACTCCTTCCCGGGCGGCATCGGTGTCGGCCTCGCGTTCCCCCTGTTTGGGGCCGCTGGGGTCCTCACGTACGGGACGGCAGTGGACGCGGACCAGCCGGTCACGAATCAGGGCACGCAGACGTCCTATCCGACCATGTATGTCCGCGGGGACTTCCCGGGCGGCGTGCAGATCACCGCGGCCGGCCGGACGATCCTCTGGCCGTGGCCCACGGATGCCCGGCAGCCCGTGCGGATCGAGCAGACCGGCACCGTCTGGGTCGGCTCCTCGAACCTTACGAACCAGGCCCGGACGCGGCAGTGGATGCCGCTGGAGCCCGGCCAGACCTACACCCCCCGCCTGTCTGCCCTCCAGGGCGGCACGGGCTACTTGGAGACCCACCAGCGGGATCCCTACGTCTAAGGAGACAGCCTCATGACTCACGGCATCGGCAAGCCCCCGATCCAGGTGGGGGAGGAGCCCACACCGGAGACCATGCCCATCTTCGAGGGCTCGACTCCGGAGGACATGCAGCGGTGGATCTGGTCGCTGTACCGGACGCAGGGTCCCGCGCTGGTGCGCGGCGCCGTCGTCACGGGCACCTCCAGCATGGAGTACGCCGTGGAGGACGGCGTGGCGATCTTCCCGGGCGGGGAGGCGCAGACCATCGCTGTCCCGTTCGCGGCGACGACCGTGGCGACCCCGGACGCGCCCACCTCGGGCACCCGTGACGATTACGTGTACGTGACCGACGAGGGGGCCGTGCAGGTCCAGGCGGGCTCCCAGCCCGAGGGGACGGCACTCCTGGACGTGTACCGGGTCCCGGCGAACGTGACCGCGACGACCGCGGCAGCGTCCACCCTGGGGAACCGGACGTATGCGCCCCTGTTCGGGGCGTCCATGGGCCTGGTCGCGTACTGGAAGCAGTCGGCGGCGGACAAGGCGAAGCAGACCGACGCCCGGAAGCTCATGGGGACGCTCACGTTCACCCTGGAGTCCGATCGGCGCGTGGATATGGGCCTCCAGGTCTGCTACGAGATGAGCCGGAACGCGAACACCGGGGAGGACGTGGGCAAGCGCGCCACGTTCACGTGGGAGTTCGTGATCGACTCCGAGCTGGCCCGAACGATCGTCCTCGGCGTGGAGGACTACGCCGAGGTCAAGCAGAACCGGGCGACGTTCAACCTCCTCGCGGGCACCCACACGATCAAGCTGTACCGGACCCGCGGCCTCGTCGGCACGTCGCACCCTGACGAGGACTACCCGGTGATCCGCTACCAGGGCACGGAGAACTGGCCGGCCACGTCCCTGTCCGTGATGGACGTGGGGGCGATCGAGTGAGCGGCGGGGAGTGGCGCGCCTACCTCGGGCACACCATGTCCGGCGCCCGGGGGACCCCCCTCACGGTGTCCACCGGGACCCTCACCCACACCCTGAACGGGCACGACGAGCTGACGGTCACGTTCGCCCGCGCCGACCTCGCGGGCGTGGATGAGTCCTGGTGGCAGTACCTCTCCGGCACCGTCCTCGTCACGTACACGGATGCGTCCCTGGAGGAGCGGATCGTCTCGGCGTGCCCCATCACGTCGGCGCACCCGGAGGAGGACCTGGAGAACGACACCCTCACCCTCCAGGCCAAGGGCGTGTCCTGGCTCCTGGAGGGCCGCGTGGTCCTCACGAAGGACTACGACGCGGCCGATGCAGCGGACATGCGTGCCACGAACGTCACGATCACCGGGCGCACGTTCCGGGCGATCGCCGCGGAGGTCGTCTACCGGGCCACGGAGGTCAAGCGCTCCGGGCACCTCCCCATCGTCCTCCCCTCGCGCACGGAGAAGGGCGACCACGAGCGCACCTACGAGGGCTACAACGTCGCGAACAACGGGGCATGGAAGCGCCTCACGGAGCTGACCGAGGTCATCGGTGGCCCGGACCTCCAGTTCCGCCCGGAGTGGGCGGACGAGGAGCACACGAGGTTCCAATGGCGGCTGATCGTCGGCACGGACGCCCAGCAGACCCTCCCGCAGACCCGGAGCATCCAGTGGGACGCGACGTCGGCGCGGACCGACGTGGCGGCCATCTCTGTCACCTCGGATGCCACGCAGGTCGCGCACCGCGTGTACGCGACCGGCGCGGGGGAGGGCGCCGGGATCACCCTCGCGCAGGCGGACGCGGCGACCATCCCGCAGTGGGTCCCCCTCGTGGAGTCGGTCCTCTCCGACACCGACGCGGAGGACGACACGGGGACGGCGCTCCTCGCGTCGAAGGCCCAGGGTGCCCTCTCGGACCGGTCACTGGACCAGATCACCCTCACGGTCCGCGCGGACCCCCTCCGGCAGCCCATCGGCTCCTGGTGGTGCGGGGAGCTCGCGAAGGTCACCACGGGCGGCCTCATGTCCGTGGCGGACGGGGACCACTGGCTCCGCCTCATCTCCTGCAAGTACGACCTGGCCACGGACATGGTGGACGTGGAGTGCCAGGAGGATCACCTCACGGAGGCATACGAATGGTGAAGCGCCTCAACCTGAACCCGGACCAGGCGACCGCCATGGCCGACCTCATGGGGAAGCTCTCCGCGGCCGCGCGCGCGAAGGACACCCCGACGGCCGGCGTGAAGGACCTCGGCACCGCCGGGGACGTCACCTGGACTCGCCCAGACGGCACCGCTGGCGTCTCCATCCGCGACGTGGACGCAGATCTGGCGGACGCCCGCGGGCGCCTGTCGGACGCGGAGGGCACCATCGCGGATGCCGCCGAGCGGATCACCGATGCGCAGGAGACCGCGGACGCGACCAAGGCGCGGCTGGACGACCCGTCCGCTGACCTCGCAGAGGCCATCGTCCAGGCGATGACAACCGAGACCAAGTTCCTGGTGGTCACGGACGAGGCGATCCTGAACCATGCCACGCTCCTCGGAGAGACCGTGGTGGACCAAATCAACGTGCGGGACAAGCTGATCGGCACGGACGGCGTGTTCACGGGGACCGTGGACTTCGCCAACATCAACGTGACCGGCGACGTCCTGGCGGCCAACATCTCCGGTGAGCACCTCTACGGCACCGTCGTAGAGGGCGGCCTGATCAAGACGACCGACGGCCTCCAGGGCCAGGTGGAACTGGCCGATGACGGCTACGTGGACGCCGACGGCACGAAGTACCCGGGCGTACGCATCACCCCCGTGGACACGTCCGGTGTGAGCGTCAAGCCGGCGATCGGACCGAACGGCTACGGCCTCAAGATCAACGGCGGCCGCAGCTCGTCCGGCGCGTCCTCGTACGCGGCCTTGGACTTCAACGGCGCCCAGCTCAACTGGTCCAAGGAATCGTCCTCAGCCAAGGCCGGAGTGTTCTCCGACCAGGCGTCCATGAACTTCACCGGCACCACCGGAGAGGGGCAGCTCCTCGCCAGTGCCAGCGTCGTCCAGATATCCCAGGAGAACACCGCCGGGTCCGCCATCATCCAGGTGGACAAGGACGCCGCGATCCTGGAGAAGCGCAAGGGCTCCACCGGCTACCAGCTCCGCCTGGAGGACAGCGGCCTCTGGTACGTGGACGGGTCCACGTCGTTCCTCATCAATGATCTGTGGGAGCCGACCTGGAACAACCTCCCGATCGCCTCGGGCTGGTCGTGGCCCCACGGCCGCCGACCGGCCTATGCCGTGGTGGGGAACAAGGTCCTGATGCGGGGCCGCTACGGCCGCGCGGACGGCGGGAACTTCCTCACGTCGGAGTCCTACAGCCCGTTCGACATGCCCCCTGCCCTGCGCCCCGCGGAGACCACCTCCGGCCTGGGCAACGTCGCCGGCTTCGTCAACGCCGGGTGCTGCCGACTGGAGCAGAGCTCCGGCGGAACGTTCACGTTCGGCGTCTCGAAGAACACCAGCTGGATCGCGATGGACGGATTCTCCTATGACCTCATCTGATACTCCCACCGACCCGGAGGAGAACCCCAAGGGCCCCCTTGACCTCCTCGACCTGCCACCAACACCGACCGACGAGCCGACGGAGGAGCCGACTGGCAACCCGTTCGGCCCCTCCACCACTGAGGACTACTGACATGGACCTGACGAACGCCGTGATCGGCCGCTACAACGCGGAGATCGCCCGCCTCTCGGCCGGGAAGATCCTCGCGGAGGCCCAGCTGGAGGTCGCGAACCAGACGATCCAGGAGCTCCGCGAGATCATCGGCGCTGCCGGCGTGGAGGGGACGCCTCTTGCGCCGGACGACGACACCGGCCCAGACGCTCCCACCGACGACTGACCCCGCCTCACCCCACACCCGAGCCCTCACCATCCGGTGGGGGCTCTACTCATGCCCGCGTGCGGGCGGAATGGAGACCCCATGGCATACGCGAACGGGCAGCTGCCCACGTCCGCGCTCACCGCCCTCCCCACCTCGTGGTCCAACGCGGGCCGGCAGGAGTACCTGGAGGACGGCGCGGCCGCGTCCCTCGGCCGGATGCTGATCCGCGCCGTCGCGCACACCGGCCAGAACTTCCAGCTGTATGACGCCTACCGGTCGCTGTCGGAGCAGGTGACCATCCTCGAGCGCTACTACCGGCGCGTGTCCCGCGCCCGGTCGCTGTCCACGGATCGCTCCTGGGACGGATCCACGTGGGCGAAGCGCTCCGGCTTCCCGGCCGCCGCGTCCCCGGGGCACTCGAACCACGGCACGGGCTCCGCGATCGACCTGTACCCGTCGAAGATCCAGGCGTGGGTCCAGAAGAACGGCCGCGCCTACGGCTGGACGTGGGACGAGGGGCGGAAGCTCGGAGAGGGCTGGCACTTCGTCTACCAGCCCAGCCTGGACCGGTTCAAGGCCGAGGGCACCGTGCCGATGGAGAAGCTCCAGAAGGCCCTGGGCGTCACCCCGGACGGGAAGTTCGGGACCGGGACGTGCGCGAAGGTGAAGGCGTGGCAGAAGGCCCACGGGCTCACCGCGGACGGGATCCCCGGCCCCGACACCCAGGCGGCGATCCTCTCGGGAAAAGGTGAGGCCGCCCCGGAGGCGGCCAAGCCGGCGGAGCCCGTGAAGGTCGGATCCTCCACGCCGGCCGCGGATGCGTCCGCGACCCCGGGATGGATGCCCGGCGCCGACACCTCGCAGACGTGGGACGGGAACCCGCACAGGGCGACCGTGGGGAAGCTCGTCCTGCACACCACGGAGGGCTCCGGCTTCACCGACTACTCCGGCGGCTCCATGGCCCCCCACTTCACCGTGAAACCGGGGCCGGCGGACTCGGACCACATCCGGCAGCACATCCCCACCACCGAAGCGTCCAAGGCCCTCGCGCACCCCTCCGGGACCGTGGAGACGAACAACGCCGGGGTCGTGCAGATCGAGTTCGTGGGCTCCTGCGATGCGGACTACGCGGAGAAGCACGGACTGTTCTTCACGGAGGACGCCGACGACGACGACCTGGAGGCCCTCGCCGCCGTCGTCGCCTGGGTCCACGCCGCCCACGGCATCCCCCTGGAGACCGGCCTCCTCTCATGGCCCACCACGAACGCCGCGTACGAGGGCGCGCCGCAGCGCCTCACGGATCACGAATGGGAGGAGTACCGGGGCGTCCTCGGCCACACCCACGTGCCCCACAACGAGCACTGGGACCCGGGCGCGTTCCCCGTCGCCCGGCTCCTGGAGCTCGCGGGAGGCGCCGAGCCGTCCGCGACACCCACCACCCCCACCACCGGCGGAGACGCCGAGTTCCCGGAAGGAACCGCCCTCATGGCAGCACTCGCGGACATGCCCGATTTCCCCCTCCTCCGCACCCCGGACCACCTCTGCTACTACGGCGACGCGTCCGGCCCTGTCGAGTCCGTCTCCGGCAAGTCGGAGAACAGCCTCAACCCGGGGGAGGTGTCCGGCTCGGGCACGAAGTCCAAGGCACAGGGCCTGGCGACGTTCCAGAAGCGACTGGCTGCCCGCGGCTACTCCATCGACGTGGACGGCCGCTACGGCCCCGGCACCGAGGCGGCCGTGAAGAACCTCCAGAAGGTCGCCGGCCTCACCCAGGACGGGAAGGTCGGCCCCATGACGTGGTTCGCCGCGTTCCTGTACCCCGTCAAGTGATCGCGCCGTGCGCCGGCAGGAGGTGAGGAGCGTGGCATGGACTGGGACTCCCTCGGCCCGCTCGGCGTGTTCCTGTCCACGCTCGCCGGGGGAGTGGTGTGGGTCATGAACCGGATCGACAAGGCCAAGCGCGCACGCCGGGACGACGCCCTCAAGGCGGCCGACGAGCGGCTGGCCGAGAAGGACAAGGACCTCCAGGAGCGGGACGCGAAAATCGCGCTCCTGGAGGAGGAGCTCCGCGCCGCGAACACCGAGCGGCACTCCTACTACTGGCAGCTCAAGGACAACGGCATCGAGCCGGTCCCCGGATGGCGGGAGGCCCGCTATGTCTGACCCTCATTCGATCCGTGACCCGGACCTCCGGTCGGCCGCGGAGGAGGATCACCGGTCCGATCGGCGTGCGGCGATCGTCCGGGCGCTCGCGATCGGGGCTGCCCTCGTGGCCCTGATCGTGTCGGGCCTGTCGTTCTGGCAGGCGTCCCAGCTCCGGCAGGAGGCCGCGACCTCGCGCACGGTCGCGGCGGACGCGACGCAGGAGAAGAAGGACACGGCCCGGTCCGTGTCCGAGCTCTGCCGGTCCGGGGAAGTGGACCAGTCCACGGCTCGCGGGAAGCGGGTGTGCGCGGACGCCTCGGAGGATGCGACCTCGCAGCCGTCGGAGCCCGTCCAGGGAGAGCAGGGAGCGCCGGGCGCGCAGGGGCCACAGGGCATCCCGGGTGCCGACGGGTCCGACGGGCGACCGGGCCGCGACGGGACCGACGGAGCCGACGGGGAGTCCATCCAGGGCGTGCCGGGGCCGAAGGGTGACCCGGGCGTCAACGGGGCCGCGGGCTCCGTCGGGGCGACGGGACCGATCGGGCCGCAGGGCGAGGACTCCACAGTCCCCGGCCCGAAGGGCGACGACGGTGCCGACTCCACGGTGGCTGGCCCGAAGGGCGACACCGGAGCGGCGGGTGCCGACGGGAAGTCCATCACCGGGCCGAAGGGTGACAAGGGCGATTCCGTGACCGGGCCGCAGGGACCCCAGGGGCCGAAGGGTGACCGGGGCGAGAAGGGCGACCCCGGGAAGGATTCGACCGTCCCGGGGCCGCAGGGTGAGCGCGGCGAGCAGGGTCAGGCGGGGCGCGGGATCAGTTCGATTGTCTGCGACCCCTCCGGCGACTGGATCGTCACGTACACCGACAAGGACAGCGAGAGGGTGTCCGGCCCATGCAGGGCAACGTCTACGGACGACACGGACGGGGAGGAGGACTCCTCGGTTCCGGACGCGTGATCTGGGGCCACGTGCCGCCAGTACCCCTTTGCCTCCACGCGTTCCATGACGCCCTCGTCACGGAGGGTGGACAGGGCCGTCTTGACGCACGACGTGAGGTCGTTCCGGTCCACGCCGCCGTGTGCGATGTGGTGCTGCCGGATCGCGTCGATCATGGCCTGCCGCGAGTGGACCCCGTAGGGGATCACCTCGGGGATGAGCGCTCGGGCGACGCCGGAGGTGAAGGGCATCCCTGAGAACGGGTAGTCGGTAGGGTCGGGCATGTTGAACCGCCTGTCGGTTGGACCGCGCCCCGGGAGTGTGCCAGCACTCGCCGGGGCATCTTGCGCTCCCCATCCTATCCGTTCTCCCTGACCATTGTTGCCAAGTTGACCAACTGAGATTCAAGGAGAACACCCCATGAGCGAAGCGCTCGCGTCCCTCGCGGACATGTCCCCCATTGGCGCGGTCGTCGTCCTCCTCGGCGTCGTCGCGTCCGTCCTCACCCAGATCGCGAAGCGCGCGCACTGGTCCTCCGGGACCACGCAGCTCGTCGCGGTCGGCATCGCGGTCGTCCTCGGCCTCGTGGCCGCGATCGTCTCGGGTGTCGTCGCGGGTATCCCCGGCGGCCTCGCGGACGTGGTGTCCACGGGCGTCGTGATCGTGGCGGCGGTCGCGGTCGCCTCGCGCGCCGCGTACGCGATCATCGGGAAGGCCGTCCCCGACGGGACAGCCTCGTCCGGCAGTACCGGCGAGAACAGCCAGGAGCACACGCACCTCGCGGAGTGACCCCGCACATGAATGCGCCCCCATCGTCTCCCCCTCGTGGGGCGGCGGTGGGGGCGCTTTCGTGCGTCCGGGGTCAAGCGTCGATCGTCCGGGCGCGGTCGCGGATCTTCGCCACGGCCTGCTCGGACAGCCCGGTCCGCTTCGCGATGGCGTACATGGTGATGCCCTGGGTGATGGCGGCGCGGATCTGCTCGTCACGGTCCTGGCGGGCCGCGAGGTAGGCGGAGAGGGCCTCGTCCGTCTCGGCCTGGCACTCCTCCAGGTCTGCGAGGAGTTCCTCAGCGGCGTTGTTGTTGTCGATCATGGTGTACTCCTCGGGGTGGTGGGGCTGATGAAGAACACCATACACACCCCCGGTTGGGTACGCAACCTTGTTGTGTAACTATTTCGCGCATCGGGCCGACGGGTGGCCGTCTCCGGCCGGGCTCGCGGTACCCTCGTGCGGGGCCGACCCAGAGGGGTTATGTGTTCATCTCGTGATCAACTCGGGGCGGCCGGGACCCGGCGACGGTACGGAAATGCCCGTGACCAGCACCGGAACCCACTGGAGGGATGACAGAGCGGCCGAATGTGGTGGTCTTGAAAAC
>NZ_JBHTSV010000034.1:0-38328 GCF_042794925.1 Brachybacterium sp. NPDC056505 | reverse complement strand
GTCTCTGCCACATGTGGCAGAGACAGCCCGCCCACGCCGTTCGCCGACACGGCCGCATCCGCAGCACTCGATACGTACCCGCCCCGCGGTGGGACGGACCTCTCCCGCTCAGCGGCGGAAGCGGTTCCGGATCCTGCGCAGCGGACCACCGCGACCCGACGTGCGTCGGGCTCCGGCCGACCCGGACCCCGTGCGCCCCTCGCCGGCGTCGCCGCGGCCGGCGGCGTGCGCACCGCTCTCCCCCGCGGGAGCCGTGTGCGCGGGGCCGGGAGCCCGGTGCGAGTTCGCCGAGGCGTCGGAACCGGCGGAGCCGTCGGTGCTCGGCGAGTCACTGGCGGGAGCCTCCGCGGGCGACGTGCCGCTGTCCGTCTCCGCGGGCGACGAGTCGGCGGGTGCCTCGGCGGGTGAGGCCGGGGAGACCGGCGCGGAGGCCGATTCCCCCGCCGCCGCAGGGTTACCCGTCGCCGACGATGCAGCCGCCGCGGCGGCTGCCCGCTCGCCGAGCTCCTTGGACTGCGCCTCGCGCTTGGCCTGGGCCTCGCGCTCCGCTGCCTCGCGGCGGTCGCGCTCGGCGGTTTCGCGACGCAGGCGACGACGCTCGCCCGGCCCCTCGGTGAGACGGTAGAGCACCGGCACGATCACCAGGGTGAGCAGGGTCGACGTGACCAGGCCGCCGATCACGACCACGGCCAGCGGCTGGGAGATGAAGCCGCCCTTGCCGGTGATGCCGAACGCCATCGGCAGCAGCGCGAAGATCGTCGCCGCCGCGGTCATGAGGATCGGGCGCAGACGCTTGGCAGCGCCCATGTGGATCGCCTCGTCCAGGGCCATGCCCCCGCGCCGGTACTGGTTGACCAGGTCGATGAGGACGATCGCGTTGGTGACCACGATGCCGACCAGCATCAGCAGGCCGATCATCGAGGGCAGCCCCAGCGGGACGCCGGTGAGGACCAGAAGGCCCAGCGCACCGGTGGCCGCGAACGGGATCGACACCAGCAGCACGAGCGGCTGCACGAGGGACTTGAAGATCCACACCAGCAGCACGTACACCAGCAGGATCGCCGCGAGCATCGCGATGCCCAGCTGGCCGAACGTCTCGTCGATGTCCGAGGCGGAGCCGCCGAGCGATGCCTTCACACCGCTGGGCAGGTCCGCGTCGTCGATCGCCTTCTGCGCCGCCTGGGAGACCGCGCCGACGTTGTCGCTCGAGGTGGGGGCGAGGGAGACGGTGACGGTCTCGACGTTGTCCTGGGTCGCGATCGACGGCCGGGACTCCTCCTGGCTGACCTTCGCGACGTCGGTGAGCGGCAGGCCCTCGGCGAGGTCGAGGTCCTTGAGCTTCTTCAGGGTGGTGACGTCGTCCTTCTGCTCGACGTAGATGTCGAGGTCCTCGTCGTCCAGGGTGATGGTGCCGACGGAGCCGGGGTTCATCTTCTGGGCGACCAGGCCGACGACGGCCTGCTCGGTGAGGCCCTTCTCGGCCGCCTTCTTGCGGTCGACGGTCACCACGGCGGTGGGCTGGTCGCCCTCGAGGTCGCTCGTGACCTCCTTGACGCCGCTGGGCGCCGGGTCGAGCTGATCGAGGATGGCGTCGTTCGCAGCCTTGCGGTCCTTGGCCGTCGGCCCCGTGATCTGGATGTCCACGGTGCTCGAACCGGTCGCCGAGGTCATGTCGGCCGCCTCGACGTCCCCGGGATCCGGGAGGTCCTGCAGGGTGCGGACCATCTTCGTCTGCAGCGCCTGCTGGTCGGAGTCGGCGTCGGTGGTGATCGAGAAGCTGACCTCGTTCTCCCCGCCGCCTCCGCCGGCGCTGAAGCCGCCGTCGCCGCCGGAGCCGATCGTGGTCTGCACGGTCTCGACGCCGTCGAGGTCCATGAGGGCCTTCTCGGAGTCCTTGGCCTTCTTCGAGGAGTCCTCGAGGCTCGTCCCGGCGGGCAGGGTCTGGGTGATCGAGGCGATGTTCTGCCCGGTGTCGCCCAGGAAGTTCACCTTCAGCAGCGGCGTGAGGAACACGGTGCCCACGAGCACCACGATCGCGACGACGACCGTGATCAGGCGCCGCGGCAGCGAGTTCAGGGTCAGGCGCAGCACGGGCGCGTAGAGGCGGTGCAGCCAGGTGCGCTCCTCGCGCGCCTCGGCGGCCTCGCGCACCTTCGCGACCTGCGCCTCGTCGTCCGGATCGTCCGGCACCGGCTGCTTCTTGGGCGGGCGCAGGAACCAGTACGCGAGCACCGGCACGATCGTGAGCGCGACCAGCAGCGAGCTGAGCATCGCGATCGCGACGGTGAGGGCGAACGGTCGGAACAGCTCCCCGGCCATGCCGGCGACGATCGCGATCGGCAGGAACACCACCACGGTGGCGAGCGTCGAGGCGGTGATCGCCCCCGCGACCTCCCTGACGGCGTCCAGGATGGCCCGTCTGCGGGTCTTGCCGTAGGCCAGGTGCCTGGTGATGTTCTCGATGACCACGATCGAGTCGTCGACCACGCGGCCGATGGAGATCGTGAGCGCCGCCAGGGTCAGCATGTTCAGCGTGTAGCCCGTGACGAGCATGCCGATGAACGCGATGAGCAGCGAGGTCGGGATCGAGATCGCGGTGACGAGGGTGGGGCGCAGGCGGCGCAGGAACAGCAGGATCACGCCGACGGCCATGACCAGGCCCAGCAGGCCCTCCTCGGCGAGGGAGACGATCGACTCGCGGATGAACGGCGCCTGGTCGAAGACCACGTCGCTCTTCGCGTCGCCGCCGACCTCGGTGAGAGTGCTGTCGAGCGTGGAGGAGACGTCCTTGGAGATGTCCACGACGTTGCCGTCGGACGTCGCGGTCACCATCATCACCAGCGACTGACGGCCGTTGGTGCGCGAGATCGAGGTCGGGTCCTCGGTGGTCTCCTCGACCTTCGCGACGTCGCCCAGGGTGCTTACCTCCTGCTGGCCGGCCTGGCCCTGCTGGCCGGTCTGGCCCTGCTGGCCCGACTGGCCCTGCTGGCCCGACTGGCCCTGGTCCGTCGCGCCCTGGTCGGCGCCCGTCTGGCCCTGCTGGCCCGACTGGCTCGACTGGCTCGACTGGCCGGTCTGGCCCTGCTGGCCTGCGGCGTCGCCGCCGGCCGCGCCGCCGCTCGACCCGTCGGCCGATCCGCCGGAGGCAGCGGAGGAGTCCGACGAGCCGGAGGACGCGCCCTGCGAACCGGGCATGACGACCATGCCCTTGAGGTCGTCGATGCTGGTCATCTCCTGGCCGATGACCACGTCGATGCTCTGCTTCTTGTCGGTCACGCTGCCGCCGGGCAGGGAGAGGCCGTTCGCATCGAGCGCCGTGGAGATGTCGTCGTCGGTGAGGCCGCGCTTCTCCATCTCGTCCTCGTCGGGCGTGATGCGCACGATCTTCTCGGGCGCGCCGATCACCGCGACGGAGGAGACGCCGTCCACGCGCTCGAGCTCCGGGGTGACGCTCGTGTCGAGGCGGTCGGCGAGCTCGGACGGGTCCAGATCGGAGGAGACAGACAGCACCACGGCCGGGAGGTCGCTCGTGCCGCCGGAGATGACCTGCGGGTCCGCGCCCTCGGGCAGTTGGTCGTCGATGCGGCCGACGGCCGCGTCGACCTGGTTGGTCGCGCGCGCGGTGTCCGTGCCGTAGGTGAGCTCGACGGTCACCACCGAGACGCCCGCCTGCGAGGACGAGGAGGTCTTCTCGACGTCCTCGATGCCCGTGACGGCCTGCTCGACGGGTTTGCTGATCTGCTTCTGCACCTGCTCCGAGGAGGCCCCCGGCGAGGTGGTCATCACCTGGATCTGCGGGAGCGAGACGGAGGGGATCAGCTCCTGGCGCATGGTCGTCATCGCGAAGATCCCGATGATCGAGACGGCGATGCAGACCAGAGCGATGAACGGACGATTGTTCAGGCTGAGCTTGGCCAGACGGTTCATGAGTCTCCTGGGCCGATGGGCCGGGACGGTCGAGCGGGGCGTGCGGACTCGGCCGACGCAGCGCGGCCATCCTCGGGCATTCGACCACAGTCCGGACATCGCGAGCATCAGCCGAAGGTCGGAGCATCGGGTGTGATCCGTGCCCCGCCCGTCGGCTGCCCGGCCCCTGGCACGATGGATCCGTGCCCGAGCCCTTGCCCGATCCTCCCCCCGACTCCTCCCGCGACTCCTCCCCCGTGCGCCCGGCCGACCCCTCGCCCGCGGCGGCGCGGCGCTCCGTCGACCGCGAGATCCTGCGCCTCGCGCTGCCATCGCTCGGCGCGCTCGTCGCCGAGCCGCTCTTCGTCATCACCGACTCCGCGTTCATCGCGCGCGTCTCGACGACCTCACTGGCCGGGCTCGGACTCGCCTCGACGGTGCTGACGACGGTCGTCGGGCTCTCCGTGTTCCTCGCCTACTCGACGACCGCGGCGGTCGCCCGGGCCGTCGGGGCCGGGCGCATGCGCGAGGCCATCGCCCGCGGGGTCGACGCCGCGTGGCTCGCCCTGATGATCGGCGCGGGCTGCCTGCTCCTGCTGGTCGCCGGCGGAGGCGTGCTGCTCCCGCTCTTCGGGGCGGGGGCCGACGTCACCGCCGAGGCCGCCGTCTACCTGCGGATCTCCGCGCTCGGCCTGCCCGCGATGCTCTCCGTGCAGGCGACCACGGGGCTGATCCGAGGACTCCAGGATGCACGCCTCCCCCTCCTCGTGGCCGTGGGCGGAGCACTGCTGAACATCCCCCTGAACGCCGCGCTCATCTTCGGCCTCGGCATGGGGATCGCCGGGAGCGCGACGGGCACCGTGATCTGCCAGTGGCTGATGGCAGGCGTCCTGCTGGGCGTGGTCGTGCGTCATGCGCGCCGCGAGGGCGTGGCGCTGCGGCCGCACCTGGGCTCGGTCGCCGCGACCGGTCGCGAATCGTTCCCGATGCTCGTGCGCACCCTGAGCCTGCGGATCGTCACCCTCGTCACCGTGCTCGTCGCGGCGCGCCTCGGCGCGGTGCAGCTGGCCGCGCACCAGCTCGCCACCACCGTGTTCACGCTGCTCTCCCTCGCGCTCGACGCCCTGGCGATCGCGGGGCAGGCCCTCACCGGTCGTCACCTGGGGGCGGCCGACACCATGACGGTCCACGCCGTGACCAGCCGACTCACCCGGTGGGGCGTGGGCGGCGGAGCCGTGGTCGGCGTGATGCTGCTCGCGGCGAGCTACGTGGTGCCCTCCTGGTTCAGCCCCGACCCGGCCGTGCAGGAGAGCCTGCGCGCGGCGCTGTGGGTGCTGGTCGTCGCCCAGCCCGTCGCCGGCTACGTGTTCGTGCTCGACGGCGTCCTCATGGGCGCAGGCGACGCCCCCTACTTGGCCCGGGCCGGCATGCTCACGATGCTCGCCGTGATGCCCGGTGCGATCGTCGTCTGGCTCTGGGCGCCGGCGGGACCGCTGGGCCTGGCCGCCCTCTGGGTCGCCACGAATCTGCTGTTCATGGTCGCTCGCGCCGTCGCCCTCGGCGTCCGCGTGCGCGGGAACGCCTGGATGCGCACGGGGGCGTAGGGCGGCAGGGATCCGGCGCGGGTACGCGCGGTGCGCGGCGCACGGCACGCACCGAGGCCCACGGCCCCACGGCCCCCGGCCCCCGGCCCCACGTGCCTCACGGGAACACGCGACGATGACCAGGATCTATGACAGGAACGGCCCGTTCCTGTCATAGATCCTGGTCATCGTCGGGCGCTGAGGCCGTGGGTCGCCGGACCGACAGATCGACGGACCGAATGCCCGCAGGGGCTCAGTACTCGCTGTACTGGACGGAGAGCTTCCCGTCGTCGTCGACGGAGACCGCGCCCGAAACCGTGATCGAGCTGTCGCTCGTCTCGTCGGTCGGCTTCTCGTCGTCCAGGAACGGCTCCTGCTTGTAGGAGTAGACGGCGGAGCCGGCGTCCTCGTACCCGGTCGAGAAGTACCAGCCGTCCTCCTCCTCGACGGTGACCGTGGGGTAGTCCTCGATCTTCCACGACCCGGAGTCGTCGACCTCGTCGTACACGTACGCCTCGAAGGGGCAGTCCTCGGGCGCGGCGTCCTTGCTGGTCGCGCACTCGTCGATCGTCGCGTTCACCTGCTTCTGCACCTCTTTCTGACCGGCCTCGGAGAGCTGGTAGAAGGGGCTGGCGTAGGTGTCCTCGTCACCGCTCGGCTCGACGAGCACCGGCACCTCGCTGTCCGTCACGGTGACCAGATCGGAAGCGGCGGGAAGCGACACGGTGTACGTCCCGGGCAGCGCCGGCAGGTCCACGAAACCCGGCGACAGATCCAGCCCGGACACGTCGACCTCCTGATCGTTCACGAGGATCGTGGACGTGCCCTGGTCGACCACGAGCCGGAGCGTCGAGTACTCGACGGCGCCCAGCCGCCACGACGGGAACACGACGGCGGAGCGGCCCGCGCGCTCGACCGTGAAGGTCTGCTCGCTGGTGACGCCGTCCTGCGTGATGCGCGCGGTGACCTGCGCGGATCCGTCGTCCTGGCGGTCGGTGGCCGTGATCTCGTGGGAGTCCGGGCGCTGCGCCGCCGCGCCCGCGATCTCGTCGGTCAGCAGCACCTGCTGAGCGGTCGGCACGTTCGCGGGCGCCAGCTCGGACGCCTGCGAGGCCGAGCCGTCCTCCAGGGCGGAGAGGTAGGCGTCCACGCTCTTCTCCGGCGCGTAGACGGTCCTGGCGACCACGTTGTACGCGATGACCAGCCCCACGACCAGGACGCAGATCGCGCCGGCTCCGGCGAAGCCGGCGATGAGGCGGCGGCGCGCCTTCTTCGAGAGCGGCCGACGTTCCTGGGTGCCCGACCCCGATCCGGACATGTCGACGGTCGTCGCGCTGCCGATCGCGGCGCCACCGGCGAGCCCGGCCGCTGCACCGGCGGCGAGCCCAGCGGCCCCGGTCGGAGCGCCGGTCGGGGCCCCGGTCGGAGCGCCAGGCGCCGTGCCGTCGGCGGCCCCCGTCGCCGGGCTCCCGGGCGCGGCGGCCCCCGGAGCTCCGACGGCGTTCTGGGAATCGACGACGTCGGCGGGCGCCAGAGGACGGCGGAACCACGAGAGCGTGCGGCGCGGCAGCACCGGGCCCAGCAGCGGGGCGAAGAACCGCGAGAGCACCTCGACGATCACCCCGGCCAGCAGCGCGAGGAAGGGCGTCCACCAGGCGAGCCCGACCGAGCCGGACATCTGCTCGCCGCCGCCGAAGAATCCGCCCTCCACGCCGAAGGACACGGAGACCCGCGCCAGCACGAGCAGCACGATCCCGCCGGCGAAGTAGACCACGGGGAGCGCGGCCCAGGAGACGACGAGGGCGATGATGTTCCCCGGCACGATGCGCCGGCCGTGGTTCCACGGCAACGAGACCACCAGCAGCACGCCGATCCCCACCAGGATCGTGAGCAGCCACGCGTACCAGGGCAGGTCGAAGACCGTGGCGCGGCCCGTGAAGCTCGAGGAGGGCAGGAACTCGCCGAGGAGGTCGGGAGCGTTCGCCTTCGCCGTCAGCGAGGACAGCAGCGGCAGCCCGGTGAGCGCCGCGATCATCTGACCGCCCAGCAGCGGCAGCAGGAGCACGAACACGAATACCGGCGGCTGCTCCCCGTCCGCGAGCGCCTGGATCGTGGTGCCGATGGCGCCGAGGACCCCGAGCGCGATGCCGATGACGAGCGCGTGGACGACGGCGAGCTTCGCAGCGGCGGGCAGGTCCGCGATCAGCGGCCACCAGGCCCAGCGTGCGCGCCGGCTCATCCGGCCGAGCCCGATCGCGAGGGTGATCAGCACCAGCGAGCCGAAGAACGCATCGAAGCCCGCGGCGTGCACGCGCAGCGAGAAGCCCTCCTCGATCGGGACGGGCTGGGCGAGGATGAGGGCCGCGAGCACCGTGACCAGTGCGGTGGCGATGCCCGTGATCAGCGCGCTGACCCAGATGCCGAGCAGCCCCGTGGTGCGCCCGCGCTGGACGAGGCGACCGCCGTAGAAGGCCAGCAGCACCATGACGAGGGTGACGACGAACGGGAGCAGCCGCACGGAGGCCCGCAGGGCGACCCCCTCGTACTCCGCGTGCGTCCCCCAGGAGCCGAAGGATGCCATCGCGACCAGCTGGAACGGCATGCGCACGATCATCGCGATCCCGCTCAGCGCGCCCTCGGGATCGATGCCCGCAGAATCCAGCTCGTCGCCGACCTCACCGGTGCCGGAGGCGCCCACGGCCATCGCCGCCGCCGAGAGCAGCACCGCGAGCAGCGAGGTCAGGAGCGCGCCGACATAGGCGACGCCGCCCACCGCGAGCGAGCGGAGGGGGCTCTCCAGACCGGCACCCCGCAGGGTCGCGACCACCTGCTCCGTGCTCATCGATGACGAGGAGGTCGGCATCGCCTGCGGCCCGGGGGCCGTGGGCGCACCCTGCCCGGGCGCCGCGCCGACGGGAGCGGCAGGTGCCGACGACCCGGCGGAGGCGGAGCCCTGCTGCCCGGGAGCCGCGGGGGTCTGCTGCCCGAGGTCCACCGGATCGCCGGCGGACCGGGTCGGCTCCTGACCGTACGAGCCGTACGAATAATCTGCGGTGCGCTGCTCGTCCTGGGGCGAGCTCTGGGCGGTGTGCTCAGGCGGCTGCGCGGACGGCGTCGTGCCGTCGGGCGCGGTCGTGCCGTCGTCGGGCGTCGTCATCGGAAGGTCCCCTCGTGCTGATCCGTGATGTGCAGGATCGGATCCCCACCCGCACCGGTCGCGCCCACCATGAGGAGCCGATGATCAGGGTCCGTGCGGAAGATCTTCACCCTGTTCTCAGGTTAGCGTCGCCGACCGACATTTCCGGGGGAATCCCGACGTGCGGACGCCCGATCTTCGGGCGCCCGCTCGACCCCGCGCCCGTCAGCCGACCGGCAGACCCGACCCCTCGCGGGCCGCCTGCTCGCGGACGGCGCGCGCGGCCTCGACCAGGTGCCGGAGGCTCTCGGTGGTCTCCTCATAGCCGCGGGTCTTGAGCCCGCAGTCGGGGTTCGCCCACAGCCGCCCCTCCCCCACGCGGTCGAGCGCGGCCGAGAGCTGGGAGCGGATCTCCTCGGCGGCGGGAACGCGCGGCGAGTGGATGTCCCAGACCCCCGGGCCGATGCCTCGGGAGAACCGCTCGGGATCGAGAGCCTCGAGGATCTCGCCGCGCGACCGGGCGGCCTCGATGCTGGTGACGTCGGCCCCCAGGGCGTCGATCGCGTCCACGACCTCGTTGAACTCGGAGTAGCACAGGTGGGTGTGGATCTGGGTGGCGTCGGCCGCGCCGGAGGTGGCGAGGCGGAAGGAGTCGACGGACCAGCGCAGGTAGTCGTCCTGGTCGGAGGCGCGCAGCGGCAGCAGTTCGCGCAGCGCGGGCTCGTCGACCTGGACGATGCCGATGCCGGCCGCCTCGAGGTCCGCGATCTCGTCGCGCAGCGCGAGGGCGACCTGGTCGGCGGTCTCGCCGAGGCTCTGGTCGTCGCGCACGAACGACCAGGCGAGGATGGTCACCGGACCGGTGAGCATGCCCTTGACCGGCTTGTCGGTGAGCGACTGCGCGTACGCCGACCAGCCCACGGTGATCGGTGCGGGACGCGAGACGTCGCCGAAGAGGATCGACGGGCGCGTGCAGCGGGAGCCGTAGGACTGCACCCAGCCGTGCGCGGTGGTCGCGAAGCCGTCGAGGTGCTCGGCGAAGTACTGGACCATGTCGTTGCGCTCGGGCTCGCCGTGCACCAGGACGTCCAGGCCCAGCTCCTCCTGCAGCGCGACGACGCGGCGGATCTCCTCGCGCATCGCCTGCTCGTAGGCGGCGGCGTCGATGCGCCCGGCGCGGTGGTCCGCGCGCGCCCTGCGCACGCTCGCGACCTGCGGGAAGGAGCCGATGGTGGTGGTCGGGAGCACGGGCAGGCCGAGCCGCGACTGCTGGGCGGCGCCGCGCACCTCGAAGGCCGAGCGCTCGAGGTCCGCCGCCGTCAGGCCCGCGGCGCGCTCGCGCACCTCGCTGCGGCGCACGCCCGCGAAGTCGCGGGGAACGGAGCGGGGCCCGTCGACGGAGCCGGGGGCGATGGACGAGCCCGCGAGGGCCACGATCTCGGCGATCTTCTCGTCGGCGAAGGCGAGGGTCGCGCGCAGGTCGGCGGGCAGATCGGTCTCACGATCGAGGGTGTGCGGGACGTGCTGGAGGGACACCGAGGTCGAGACGACGACGGCGCCGGGGTCCCCGCCCGCCTCGGCCACGAGCTCGCGCAGCAGGGCGAGGCGCGCGGCGGCCGTGGGCAGCTCGGTGCGCCAGACGGAGCGGCCCTCGACGAGACCGGCGACGATCCCGGTGCGGCCGACGCCCTCGAGCTGTGCGGCGCTCGGGATCTCGCCGCGCGTGAGATCGAGGTGGACGGCCTCGACGCCGGTGGCGAGCACGGCGGGCAGCAGGTCGCCGATGCCGCCGTAGGGGGTGGTGACGAGGATCTGCGGACGGTCCTCGGCCGACGCCAGGCGGCCCTCGGCGCGCTCGAGCAGCGCGGCGAGGCCCTGCGGGTCGACGCGCTGGTCGGCGGCGAGTGCGGGCTCGTCGAGCTGCACCCAGCTCGCGCCCGCCTCGTGGAGGCGGGCCAGCAGCTCGGCGTAGACGGAGACCACGTCGTCCAGGCGGTCCAGCGGGTCGAAGTCCGCCGGCGCGCCGTCCTGCGCCTTGGCGAGCAGGAGCAGGGTCAGGGGGCCGACGAGCACCGGGCGTGCTGCGGCACCGGCACCGGCACCGGCACCGGCCTCGAGGCTCTCGCGGAACAGGTCTATGACCTGGGTGGATGCGATATGAAGGTCGGTGTCGGGGCCGATCTCCGGGACCAGGTAGTGGTAGTTCGTGTCGAACCACTTGGTCATCTCGAGCGGAGGCTGCTCGGCGGTGCCGCGCGCCAGCGCGAAGTGCCCGTCGAGGTCGATCGTCCCGTCGGCCCCGAGGACGTCGGCGAAGCGGTCCGGGACGATGCCCACGGCGAGCGCGGCGTCGAGCACCTGGTCATAGAGCGAGAACGTCTCGGGGATCGCGGCACGGCCGGTGAGACCGAGCTCGGCGAGGCGCGAGCGGGTCGCGTCCCGCAGCGCGCGGGTGCGCTGCGCGAACTCGGCGCAGTCGATGCGGCCGGACCAATAGGCCTCCTCGGCCTTCTTGAGCTCGCGGTCGGGGCCGATGCGCGGGTAGCCGACGGGCGTCGCGGCGGGCAGCGCGGTGTGGGCAGTGTTCGGGGCGTGGGCGGTGTCCGGGGTGCGGGGAGCGGTCGTCATCGGGCATCTCCTGTGGTCGGGTCGGACCAGCGGTCCAGGTCGAGGGATTCGAGCACGTCGAGCGACTCGGCGTGGCGGTTGAAGGTGAACAGGTGCAGTCCGGGGGCGCCGGCGTCCAGGACGCGGGTGATGAGGTCGACCGTCCAGCGCACGCCGATGCGTCGCTGCTCGGACTCGTCGCGCGCGGTCTCCAGGGCATGCATGAGATCGCGCGGGAGCGGCACACCGGAGAGCTCGCCCAGGCGCTCGAGGCGCCGCGGATTCGTGGCGGGCACGAAGCCGGGGATCACGGGCATCCGGAGGCCCGCGTCGCAAGCCTTCCCGATCAGCGCGCAGTATTCGGCGGGATCGAAGAAGACCTGCGTGATCGCGAAGTCGGCGCCCGCGCGCTCCTTGGACAGCAGCACCTCCAGATCGTGCTGGGAGGTGGGCGACTCGGGGTGGCGGTGCGGGTAGGCGGCCACACCCACGCTCACGCGCCCGCCCGCCAGGGCCGCCGTGCGCTCGCGCTCGACCTCGCGGATGAGGTCCACGAGCGGACGGGCGAAGGGGATCTCGTCGCCCTCGAGGTCGTGCCCCTCCTCCTGGTCGCCGCGCAGGGCGAGGATCCCGCGCACGCCGCGGTCCAGGAGGGCCTGGACGACGGTGCGCAGCTCGGCCCGGCTCGAGCCGATCGAGGTCACGTGCACGAGGGGCCGCAGGTCGGTCTCGTGCAGCACGTGGTCGGTGAGCTCGAGGACGCGAGCGAGGTTCCGCTGTCCGGTGCGGCTGGTGACGGAGACGTAGTCGGGCGCGGTGGTCTCGAGCTGGGCGATGGTGTCCCGCAGGCGCTCGAAGGTGGTGTCGGTGCGCGCCGGGAACAGCTCGTAGCTGAGCGCGGGCCGCCGGCGGGCCGCCACCGTGCGCTCGAGCTCGGGCAGGGTCGTGGGCGCTGTCATGCCCGGGAAGCTACGGGAGCGGGTCGCGCCGACTGAAGGATGGTGACCGTGTGTGAACCCGGTCATATGAAGGGGCTGGTCAGTGGGCCCCACGACCCCCGCGGGGCATGACGCCCGCCTCGCCCGATCGCCGACGACCCAGGCGGCCCAGGGAACGCAGGAGACGCAAGGGACGCACGGAACTCAGGGAGCGCGTCACCGCGCCGGCTGCATCTCGGTGCGACTCTCCGCTCGCGGTCGCCAGGTGCCGGGGAACTCGTAGAGGAAGCGCGACCAGGGACGCAGCAGCACCGCGCCCACACCGGCGCCGACGGACAGCACGAACATCAGCAGATAGGGCAGCACGCCGCCGGCACCGAACCCCATCTGATGCCAGGCGAACATCGCCGGGAAGTGCACGAGGTAGATGACGATCGAGTTCCGGCCCATCCACTCCAGCGCGCGCACCGGCGCGATGCGCGGCACGCGCGGGGCCGCCCACAGCACCACGACGAGCCCGACCCCGGAACCGAGCGCCGCCAGGAGCCCGCCGTTCGCCTCGCCGCCCAGCCGGGCGACGTGCACCATCCACGGCACCGAGAAGACGGCTGCGATCAGCGCGATCCACCACGGGGCCCGGATCACGCGGTGCAGGTGCGGCTGCAGCGCTGCGCCGAGGAAGAAGAAGAACCCGTACCAGGGACGGTGCCAGACCATCCCCGGGAAGTCGTCCGGGGACCCGAGCATCCCGACGGGGAGGGAGACGACCAGGAGCGCCAGCGCCACGACGATCGGCGGGATCCGACGCGTGAGCAGTCCCAGCAGATAGAACATCACGAGCGCATCGAGGTACCAGGTGTGGGGCTGCTCGGCCAGCAGCCAGTACCTCGGATGCAGGGCGTTGTCGATGCCGAAGATGCCCAGCATGATCGCCGTCCAGAGCACGCACGGCCAGACGATCCGTCGCAGCTTCCCGCTGAGGAACACGGAGGTCGGTTTCTCGAGCGAGCGCGGGAGCAGGACCCCGGACAGGAACAGCAGGGCGGGGATCCGGTACGCGGAGAGCGCGATGCAGATGTGGGAGATGACGGGATTCGTCTCGGGCACCATCGAGTGCCCTGCGGCGACGAGCACGACCGCGAACCCCCGGTACAGGTCCATCCATGTGACGCGTGCGGGCACGCGCGGCACAGAACCGGACGTGGCGGACGAAACGGTCAATCTGCTCACGTCTCAGGAAGCTATCAGACGGCCTCCCGCACCCCGTCGGGCCGCTGTCCGCGCACCCGGCCGGGAGTGAGCGCGCTCGCAGATGGGTGGAAGTCGGGCATTCCCGTCAATATGGTGACAAGATGGGCTTGGTGACCGAACGGTAGACACCGTCGATCCCGGGAGCGCGGCACCGCACCGTCCGTCACGGACAGGGCGCCGCCGCGGAACGCCACAGGGGCACGTGGGGAACGAACATGCAGGACATCGGGGGATGGAATGGTCGAGAACGCATCATCGCGCGCTGACACCGCGCCCCTGCACGTCCTCCATCTGATCCACACCACCGCCTTCGGCGGGGTCGAGGCCTCCGCGGAGAACCTCCGCCGGACTCTCGAGGGCCCCTCGGCCGGCACCCGGCCGCGCTACCGGATCGCCGCCCTCGCCGCCGCGCCCGAGCACCTGCAGGCGGTGCGCGCCCATGTCGTCGGCTCCGGGGTGAACAGTCCCCTCTCCGCTCTGCGCATGCTCCGGGAGGTCCGCGCCTCGCGGCCCGACGTCCTGGTCACCTCGCTGTGGCGGGCGGTCGCACTCGGTGCCGCGGCCCGCACGCTCCGGGTGTCGCGACGCACGCGCTGGGCGATCTGGGTGCACCTCCCCCGCTATACGAATCCGCTGGACCGACTGGTCCACACCTGGTGCCTCCCCCGCGCCGACGCCGTCATCTGCGACTCCGAGGCGACTGCCGCGCAGCTCGTGCGCCCCGCCCTCGTCAGGTCGGGACGAGAGGTCCCGGTCCACATCGTGCAGCCGGCGGCGGCCGCCCTGAACGGCTCGTCGTCCTCGTCCGTCACGGACGCCCCGCGACCCGACGAGCCGCTGCGCCTCGCCTTCTGGGGGCGCCTCGCACGGCAGAAGCGACTGGACCTGGTGGTGGGCCTCCTGGCGCGAGTGCGCGAGATCCGGGACGCGGGGGCGGAGCTCACCCTCATCGGGCCCGACGCCGGCGAGCGGGCCGCACTCGACCAGCAGATCCGGGACGCCGGCCTCGGTGACAGCGTGCACTTCCTCGACCCGATGGACCGCGAGCAGCTCTCCGAGGAGATCGCACGGACTCACGTGTTCGTCCAGCTCTCGGATTCCGAGGGCTTCGCGATGTCCGCGCACGAGGCCCTGGCCTCGGGGCTCGTCTGCGTGCTCACACCCGTCGGTCAGCTCGCCGCGGACACCTCCGACGGACAGGACTGCATCCAGCATCACGGTGATCTCGACACCACCGCCCGGCGACTCGTGGACCTCGCCGCGGCCCCCGAGAGCTTCCGGGCGATGGGCGAGAAGGCACGCACGGCCGGCGCGGCCGACGCCGTGAGCGAGTTCGTGGAGGCCTGCGAGGTCATCGCCGGCCGGGCCGACGGCGGCACGCCGGCCGAGGATCGGCCGTCACACGACAGGGCGGTCCTCTGATGGAGAACAATCAGAGCACCGGGCTCGGGAACCAGATCACCGTCGTCGTCCTCGCCGGAGCGGCGCTGCTGGCGGCGCTCGTCGCCCGCTTCGTGCTGCCCGCGCAGTTCCTGCTGGACGACGGCCACCTCCGCGACGCCATGGATCCGCAGCACGCGTACCTCTCGGACTCCTCGTTCCAGATGGTCGCAGCGCTGTACCGGGGGCTGGGTCTGGCCGACGCCCCTTCCCTCGCGGCCCTGCTCGGCGAAGCGCTGTTCCTCGTGGGCATGTTCGCGGCGATCGGATGGGGTCGCATCCGGCACATGGGCGTCATCTCGCTGACCGCCGTCGCCGCGAGCGTGCTGCTGTCCGTCGCCTACCTGGGCCAGTACAGCAAGGAGCTGCTCACGCTGGTCGTGATGCTCCTGGTGCTCGCGGCGCCGCGGCGCTGGCAGGGCGAGATCGTGGTCGTGGGTGCGTGCCTCGCCTACGGCGCCGCCGTCCGCCCGTACTGGATCCTGGTCGCGGCGCTCTACGTGCTGTGGCGTCTGGCCTTCCGATACCTGAAGCGCCCGATCTGGCTGCTCGTGGTGCCCGTGCTCGTGTACGCCGCACTGCAGCCGGCGTTCCTCACGGTGCTGGGCGGCGGACTGCAGTCCCAGCGCACGGCGGTCAACGGCACCCGCGAGACCACCGGGGACGTCGCCTCGCTGATCGTGAGCCCGCTGCCGGACGCGGCCGGGCCGATGGGGGTCGTCGCGGCGCTGGTGATGCTGATCCTGATGGTCGTCCCGGTGCCGCTTCTGCTCTCACTGAGCCCGTACCACATGGTCAGCGCCGTGCTCATCCTGAGCATCTGGCTCACCGTGCTGCTGCCCGTCGTCCGGGGCGCGGTGCAGGGCCGGACGGCGCCTACGCAGCCCCGCGCGCGGGTCACCGCGAGCCGCTGCGCCGCCCTGCTGCTGGCATTCCTGCTGGTCCAGGCGCTGTTCGAACCGGACTTCGGCTCGTGTCTCAAGCATCTCTCACCGCTGCTCCCTCTGTTCCTGGCGATGCTGCCGTCCTCGATCGGTCGGGCGGGCGCGGGGGCCGAGCCCCACGCGCGGACACAGGCGGACGAGCAGCCCTCGCCACAGGCGCAGGCACGGGCGCAGGACGTGCCCACCGCCCTCACCCCGCACCCGACCCGTCGGCCGCAGGAGGCGGTCCTATGAGGATCCTCCACGTCACCCAGGCATCGTTCGCCGGCGTGCTGTCGTCCTCGACGGCGATCGCCCGCGCCCAGGCCGAGGTCCCGGGGGTCGAGGTCACCTACGCCTGGTCGCCCCGCACCGTCTCCCCGGCCCCTGACCAGATCCAGCAGATGGTGGGGCCGCGCGTCCGCGTGGTCCGGCTGAGCCGCTCGCCGCGCCTGGGAGTCCCCGCGCTCGGCGCCCGGCTCCCCGGACTGATCGCGCGCGGGGACTTCGACGTCGTGCACCTGCATTCGTCGTTCGCGGGGATGCTCGGCCGCATCGCGGCCCTGATCGCAGGCCGACGCTCCACCGTGGTCTACAGCCCGCACAGCTTCGCCTTCGACCGGCCCGACACCTCGCGCGCACGGCGCATCGCGTACCGGTCCCTCGAACGGCTCGGCGCACGGATCTCATCCGCGATCATCGCCTGCTCCCCCTCGGAGCAGGCCGTGGCACGCAGCGCGATCCCCGATGCGCGCACGGCGATCCTCACCAATGCCGTGGATGCGCGGTCGCTCGCGCAGGAGCGCCGCGCAGCGCAGGAAGAGCGCACCCCCGGCGTCCAGGACGGGACTCACGAGGGCGCGCCCGACGCGCCCCGGCTGCGGGTCGCCCACATCGGCCGGATCGCCTCGCAGAAGCGCCCCGACCTGTTCGGTCGGATCGCCGAGCGCTTCGTCGGCGGCGCGGCCCGCGCGGCCGAGGCACCCGCGGGGGCCGAGGGGGCGGACGCACCGCGCTTCACCTGGCTCGGCGAAGGCGATCGCTCCCTGCTCCCCCCGTCGGTCGAGGTCACCGGATGGCTCACGCCGGCGCAGCTGCACCGCGAGCTCGCCCGCACCGACATCGTCCTCTTCACGAGCGCGGCCGAGGGCATGCCGGTCTCCCTGCTCGAGGCGCAGGCCATGGGGATCCCGATCGTCGGCAGCCGGGTGACCGGCATCGTCGACCTCGTGGACGACGGGCGCACCGGCCTCCTCTTCACCACGGAGGACGAGGGCCATGAGGCCCTGCGACGCCTGCTGAGCTCCCCCGGGGAGCGCCGCGCCCTGGGCCGGACCGCGGCGCGAGAGGTCGCGGTCGACTTCGACCTGGACGGCCTCGCCGAGCGCTCGTTCACCGCGTACACGTCGCTGGGGCTGCCCGTGACGACGACGAAAGGAATCCGATGAGCACCGAACGACTCCGGCAGCTGCTCGCCACCTCGTGGTGGAAGCTCCTCGCGGGACTCCTGATCGGCGCCCTCCTGGCCGTGCCGGTCCTCGCGATCGCACCGAAGGAGTACACCTCGACCGCTCGGGTCCTGGTGCAGTCCACCCCGTCGGACGAAGCACGCGCCGCTGACCAGCAGACCTACATCGACTCGATGCTGCCCACCTTCATCGCCCTGGCGGAGTCGGACTCGAGCCTCGGGGCGATCGCGAAGGCCTCCGGCGACGGCGTCGACGAGCAGGACGTCCGCGACGGCCTCACCTACGAGGCCGACTCCGACTCCGCGGTCATCACCATCACCGGCACCGGAGACACCCCGAAGACCGCGAGCACGCTCACCGAGGCCGCCGCGGAGACCTTCGTCGACCAGACTCCCGACGCCTCCGGCGCGAAGGACACCACGGTCCAGATCCTCGAGCAGGCGTCCGCCGCGAAGCTTCCCAGCAGCCCCGATCCGCTGGTCGTCGGCCCCGCACTGATGATCCTCGGCCTGCTCGCCGCCTTCCTCCTGGCGCTTCTCAGCCCCGGTCGCCGACGCCCGCCCCGCAACGCGCGCGAGCTCGCCTATCTGGCCGACGCCCCCGTGCTCGGAACGCTCGCACCGCGCGGGGCGCGACTGCATCGCGACGCTTCCCGCCGAGGGCTGCCCACGACGGCCGCAGGGATCGGCGGCCGTGTCCGCCGCCTCGGTGATCCCATGATCGCCCTGGTCGGCGTCGGGTCGATCGACGAGCGAGCCTTCTCCGCACTGCAGCGGGCCGCGTCCGCGGCAGAGCCCGACGCGCAGATCCGGACCGGCGCCCGGTCCGGCGCCGAGGCGGAGACCGTGATCCGCCGCCTCGAGCTGACCGACGAGCTCTCCGAGCTTCCCGTCGGGGCGGGAGCGGTGCTCGTGGTCAGCGCCGCCTGCTCGGTGCGCACGCTGCAGCACGCCGCTCGCTTCGCGCGCGGTCACGGCGTTCGCGTGCGCGGTGTCGTGGTCGCGTCGGCAGAGGCCGCCCGCGATCTCTCACGGCACCGGGGCGTCCCGGCGCGGGAGCTCGGACGGATCGACGAGCGCCTCACCGCGGCGGATCCCGCGGATCCCGCGGATCCCGAGGACCATCCGGCGCGTGCGGACGCTCCAGTGCGCGTGTCCACATCAGAGAACTCATGAGGGGGAAACCATGAACACGGAAACCGACCAGAGCAGAGCGGAGCGTCCAGGGCTCCAGAGGAACGCGCCACAGGTCGCGGTCGCCGTCCTCGGGACGTCCGACGCAGTCCTCGCGATCGTCTCCTGGGCCTTCGTCCTGCTGATCTCCTCGCGTCTGGCGCCGATGGAGACGCTTCTGCTCGGCGCCGTCGCGGTCATCGTCCAGTTCGCGGCGGGCCTGGTCACAGGCCTGTACTTGCGGCGGGTCGCGATCGGGTCCGCGGCCGAGTTCCGCCTGCTGGTCGCGACCAGCCTGGTGCCGCTCGTCGCCGTCCTGATCGTCGGTCTCGCCACCGCGGGCACGGGCGCGCTCGTCGAGATCCTGCTGGCGTGGGCACTGACCGTCGTCCTCGCCGGCACGTCGCGGTTCCTGCTGCGCGTGTGGCTCGACCGGGGCAGCCGTCCTCTCTCGGGCACGCCCGTGGTCGTCGTCGGCGCGTCGCTCGTCGGCACGACGCTGGTCGAGCAGATGCTGCGCGACAAGGACGGCGCGTACCTGCCCGTCGCCTTCGTGGACGACGACACTGCGCGTCGGCGCTTCAGCTTCCGCGGGGTGAGGGTCAGGGGGACCACCTCGCAGCTCGCCGAGGTGATCGCCGAGACCGGCGCCGAGGGTGCCGTGGTCGCGATCGGCCGGGCCGACGCCGACCTCTATGCGGACATCGCCGAGCAGCTCGCGGGGACGGACCACTGGGTCCGCACCGTGCCGTCGGCGCGGGAGATGCTGGGCGTGAAGCCCGGGGTCGGCTCGATCCGAGACATCGACGTCGCGGACCTCATCGGCCGGCCGACGAGCTTCCCGGACCTCACGCTCGCCCGCTCGATGATCACCGGACACCGCGTGCTCGTCACCGGCGCCGGCGGCTCCATCGGCTCCGAGCTGTGCCGACAGATCCACGCGATGGACCCGGCCTCGCTGATCATGCTCGATCGCGACGAGTCCGCGCTCCATGCGCTCTCGATGAGCCTCAGCGGCTCCGCCCTCCTGGACACCCCGGACTTCGTGCTCGCGGACATCCGGGACCCCGAGGCGCTCGACGAGGTCTTCGCCCGCCACCGCCCCGAGATCGTGTTCCACGCGGCCGCCCTCAAGCACCTGCCGATGCTCGAGAGCTACCCCGAGGAGGCGTGGAAGACCAACGTCCACGGCACCCAGAACGTGATCGCCGCTGCCCGCAGCCACGGCGTCCAGCGCTTCGTGAACGTGTCCACGGACAAGGCCGCCGACCCGACGAGCGTGCTGGGCGCCTCCAAGCGCGTGGCCGAGGGCCTCACCGCGAGCGCCGCCGCCACGACCGACGCCGTGTTCGCCTCCGTCCGCTTCGGGAACGTCATCGGGTCCCGCGGCTCGGCGATCCCGGCCTTCGCCGAGCAGATCCGCCACGGCGGTCCCGTCACGGTGACCGACGAGGACGTCACCCGCTACTTCATGACGATCCCCGAGGCCTGCGCGCTCGTGCTGTTCGCATGCGCCGTGGGCAACCGCGGCGAGATCCTGGTGCTCGACATGGGCAGCCCCGTGCGGATCGTCGACATCGCCCGCCGGATGATGGCGCTGATGGACACCACCTGCCCCATCCGCTACACGGGCCTGCGCCACGGCGAGAAGCTGCACGAGGTCCTGTTCACCCCGGACGAGAAGGACGTGGTGGGTCGCCACGATCGTGTGTTCCACGTCCTGGGCCATCCCATCGATCCCGTGACGCTGCCGCAGCCCGAGTCGGACCTCGACAGCATCGTCACCTTCGGCCGCTCCGTCCTGGACGGCGCGGACACCTTCCGCGGCAGCGCCGCGCTCCACCCCGTCGAGGAGGTCTCCAGCCGATGAGTCCCAGGATCCCCCTGTCCGTCCCCACCGTCGGCGCGCGCGAGCGCGACGCTCTCATCGCCGCCGTCGAGTCCGGATGGATCGCCCCCGCGGGCCCGCAGCTCGACGCCTTCGAGGCGCGCGCCGCGCAGCTCGCGGGGCGCGACCGGGCCGTCGCGGTCTCCTCCGGGACCGCCGCCCTCCATCTGGCCCTGCTCGTCGCGGGCGTACGTCCCGGCGACGTGGTCGTGTGCCCGACGCTGACGTTCATCGCCTCGGCGTCCTCGATCGTCCTCGCGCAGGCCACGCCGATGTTCGTGGACTCCGACGAGACGGGCAGCATCGACCCGGCGCTGGTGGACCGCGCCCTCGGCGAGATCGGGGACTCCGGCCGCAGGGTCGGCGCGGTGCTGGCCGTCGACCTCTACGGCAAGGTCGCCGACCACGACCGCCTGCAGTCGATCGCGGACGCCCACGGGGTGCCCCTCGTCGTCGACGCCGCCGAGTCCCTCGGGGCGACCGACGCCCAGGGCCGCCGCGCAGGCTCGGCCGGTCTCGTCTCGGCGTTCTCCTTCAACGGCAACAAGATCGCCACCGCGTCCTCGGGCGGCGCCGTGCTCACCGACGATCCGGCGCTGGCCGATCGTGCACGCCATCTCGCCACGCAGGCGCGCGAACCCGTACTCCACTACGAGCACCGCGAGATCGGGTTCAACTACCGGCTCTCCAACATCCTCGCGGCCCTCGGCCTCGCACAGCTCGAGCAGCTCGACGACTTCATCGCCGCCCGCCGCTCCCACCGGGCCCAGTACCGGGCCCTGGCCGAGGAGCTGCCCGGGCTGGAGATCCTGGGCGGCGCGGAGCACGGCGACAACTGCTGGATGAGCTCCGTGCTCATCGACCCCGAGGTCGCGGGCACGGACGCGAAGGCCGTGCAGGCCCTGCTCGCCGAGGACGGCATCGAATCGCGCCCCGTCTTCGCCCCGATGCACGGCCAGCCCGTGTTCGCGGATGCGGAGCGCTACCCGCGCCTGCTGAACGGCGTCGCCGACCGGCTCTACCGCACGGGCCTGAGCCTGCCGAGCTCGCCGGCGTCGTCCCCCGAGGACATCAGCGAGGTGTGCGAACGGATCCGCGTCATCCTCCGCACCGCCGCACCTCGGACCTCGGCGGCCCGGCCCGTCGCCTCCGGTGACCGGCTATGACCCAGGACCACGACGAGCAGCAGCCCCGCCGGGCCCCTGACGGCCCGACGGGCGCTGGTCCGGCGGGTGCCGGTCCGGCGGGCGAGGATCCCGCCGACGACGTGCCGCCGCCGGTGGACACCACACGGCGGGTCGCCTCCGACGCCCTCGCCGTCGGTCTCGGGTACCTCGCGTCCTTCGCGTACCCGCTGGTCTCGCTCCCCCTGCTCGCGCGCGTCTTCGGCGTCGAGGACCTGGGCCGCTTCATGTTCGCCCTCGCGGTGCTGCAGCTCGTGGTCCAGTTCACCGACTTCGGCTTCGGGATGAGCGCGCTGCGGAGGATCGCGATCGCCCGGACCCGCGCAGAACGGTCGCGGGTCGCCTTCGCGACGCTCGCCGCGACCGCGGGGCTGTGGCTCGTCGCGAGCGCCGTGCTCATGCTCGTGGTCCTGATCGTGCCGGGCCTGCACGACCAGTGGCCGATCTACCTGATCGGTCTGCTCCTTATCGGAGTGGGCGCGATGTATCCCAAGTGGCTGCTGCAGGGCACCGGCCGGGTGAAGGCGTTCGCCCTGCTCACCGCGGTCTCGCGCCTGGTCGCCCTCGTCCTGCTGGTGTTCACCGTGAACTCGGCCGACGACGACTGGCTGGCGATGACGTGGCAGCAGTTCCCCCTCGCCCTCAGTGCCGTCTCCAGCTGGGTGATCATCCTGTGGTGGTGGAAGGACGTGCATGTGGTGCGCCCCCGCGCGAGTGAGACCCTCGAGGCACTGCGGGACTCCACCCCGATGTTCTTCTCCAACGTCGCGAGCATCATCATGGGCTCGGCGAACTCCGTCGTGCTCGGCGTCGTCTCCAGCCCGACGGCCGTCGCCTACTTCAGCGCCGCCGAGCGCTTCGGGAACGCGGCGCGCGGGGTGATGCGCGGCGTCGTCGACGCGATGCTCCCCCGCATGACCCGCGGGCACTCGGAGGGCCCCGGAACCAGTTCCCTCCAGCGCATGATCCTCATCGGCATCATGAGCGCATACGTCGTCGCCGGGCTGTGCCTGGTGATCTTCGCGCCGATGGTGGTGCCCTGGTACCTGGGCGCCGACATGGCGCCTGCGGCCGGTGTCACGCAGCTGGTCGGCATCGCCCTCGCGATCGGCGGTGTGGAGACGGCCCTGATGCTCAAGGCGACCGCCGAGCACCGCTTCCGCCTCGTCGCCCGCTTCGCCCTCATCGGCGCCTGCGAGCACCTCGTGCTGCTGTTCGTCACCGGCAGCCTGTGGGGCGCGCACGGCATCGGCTGCGCGATGATCGTGACCGAGACCCTGATGGGTGTGCTCTATGCGCGCGACGCCCTGCGTCGGCGTCGGGGGAAGCGCGAGGCGCGGGACGCCGCGCCGTCGGAGCAGGCCGACGTGGCCCAGGTGGATCCCTCGCACACCTGACGTGCCGCGCTGGTTCCGGGACCCAGGTCCCGGAGCTCGGCGGCCAAGCCCCAGGTCACAGGGCGCAGGACTCAGGCGGACGCGCAGCTCCAGGGCAGCGGATGGTTCTCGAGCCAGCGGTGGGCGGGCTTGGCCGTGCCGTCGGCGCGGGTGATCCCGAACGTGGCCTCGGCATCCGTGGTCGCCGCCCGGTCCCGGTACTGGTAGAACACGACGTAGCTGAGGTCCAGCCCCCGCAGCAGCCGCACGTACTGCTCGTAGTACTGCTGCTGGGCCCGCTCCTTCTGCGCGGATCCCTGCGTGGGGTCGCCGATCTCGCCAATCGCCACGGGCTTGCCGTAGCGGCGCCGCAGCGCGGCGATGCGCGCGGGGAAGCGGGGCATCTCGGTGTCGTCCACGGCGTGGTCGAAGTAGATGTCGACGGTGACGAGATCGAGCGACGGGGCGATCACGTCCAGTGCGCGCTCCCACCGCGCCTGGACCCGGTCACCGGAGGGCCATCCGCTGAGATTGGTGGTGACCTGGACGTGCGGGGACATCGCATGGAAGGTCTTCGAGGCGGCCGCGAGCAGCTCGGCGAGCTCCCCGTAGTAGGAGTCCCGATCGGAGTCCGCGATCTCCGTGTGGAAGCGGTAGTGGGAGCCGTCGGCCTCGTTGAAGATCTGGACGACCGCGACCTCGTCGGCGAACTCCTCGGCGACGAGCTGCCACCACTGCTCGGTCTTCCTCCTCCAGTCGGCCGCGGACGCGGACTCGTCGGGGTAGCTCACGATGAGCATCATCCATACGTCCATGCCGAGCTCCCGGGCGCGCGCGAACACGCGGTGGATCGCGCTGACCCTGTCGGGTGCGAGCGCCGCGCTCTGCGCGGTGGTCCCCCAGCTGCGCAGCACCTGGGTGTCGCCGATCCCGCAGCGCACGACCCTGGCGCCGAGTGCTGCCATCTCCTCGAGCTGCGCGAGGGCGTCGTCGAGCGCGGAGGCGTCGTGGACCTCCGCGCCGGTGAAGCCGAACCGCAGGGAGCCGCCGCACTCGGGCTGCGAGGGAGGGCCCGGCCGGACGCCCGGGATCGCGCCGGCGGCGATCACGGCTCCGGCGAGCAGGCTGCGCCGCGCGATCCGGGCGCCGTCAGTTCGCCACGCGCTCGTCGTCGACCCCTGCCTCGTCGGCCCCGACCTCGGGAACTGCCGGCATGGAGTCCAGCAGCCGCGGCGCGGGCAGCTCGGAAGCCGGCGGCAGCATGGCCACCGCGTGCGCAGCGAGCGTGATGACCACGCGCACCGCCCGCCGCAGCCCGCCGCCGCGCGCGGCCGTCACGATGTGCGGGACGAACAGGAGCGCCTCGCGGGCGACATAGCCCCGCCCCTGCTTGTCCGGGTAGGCCTCGGGGTGGCGGCGCCACACCTCGACCTCGGCGATGCAGCTGGACCAGATCTTGCGCAGGAAGCCCCAGGAGGACTCCATGAGCCGGTAGTCGATCCCGAACTCCGGCACCAGCGCGTCCTTCACGCCCGCCTTCCACATGCGGGAGGCGAACTCGATGTCGGCGACGCCGTAGCGCACGCAGGAGACGTCGAACCCGCCTAGCCGGTCGAGGGTCTCCCGGCGGATGCCGAGGTTCCCGCAGGCGGCCGTCCGCTCGGCGATCGCGTGGCGCAGGACGGGCGGGTTCGAATCCCGGGCGGTGCGCATGACGTGGAGGGGGCCCTGGACGACTTCGTGCGTGTCGAGCTCCTCGAATGCCGCGCGCAGCCAGGTGGGGAAGACGCGGTCGTCCGCGTCGCAGAACGCGATCTTCTCGGCCCGGGCCGCGAGGATCCCGGCGTTGCGCGCGAAGTTGACGCCGCGCTCAGCGCTCGCATCCAGGATGCGCAGGGGCACGGGGAACGACCCGCGGCGGGACATCGCCAGGGCCCGGGTGCCGTCCGTCGAGCCGTTGTCGGAGACGATGAGCTCCCAGGGCTCGGCGAAGTCCTGGGCGGCGAGCGCGTCCAGCTGCTCCGAGAGGAAGGGCTCGCCGTTGAAGACCGGGATGATGACGCTGATGCGCGGGGCTGGTTCGGCGGACACGGGTCCCTCAGTTCTTCGCGAGCGCGTTCTGATGATGGGAGCGTCGAGGCGGCGGCGCACGCCTGGCCTCGACCACGTATGCGGCCGGAACCGACTCCCAAAACGTACATTTCGGATCATACAGGCCCGTCCTCGGGCGCAGGGAGTCGATGTGCGCTCACTCTCGGGCGGCCGACGTGTTCGGGGTCGCGGCGCACGCCGCTCCCCCGTGGCCCCGTGCCGTCCGCGACGGAGGCTGCCGGGCCGATCGCAGCGCCCCGCGCCCGTGCGCGGAACGCCCCGCCTCCTCTCCGGAAAGTCCGTTTCGTGGCGTACGCTCGGATCGTCGGCGCGCATCGAGAGTCGGGGGCGCTGCCGCACCGGGAGGTGGCACATGCACTTGCCCTCCCGCGCCGGCCGGCTCCCCACGGACGCCGGATACCAGCACGGGGTGCTGCGGGCGCACGAGGACCTGCCCGCGGCGACCTCGCCCGAGAACGAGCGCAGCATGGTCCGCGGCCCTGTGCTCGAGTCCTGGCGGCGCTCCCTGGACCTGCTCCCCCGTGATGCGTCGGCGCCCGTGCGCGCGGGCGTCTCCGGCGCCGAGCTCGCCGAGGTCCGTCGCCGGCACGTGTTCAGCGCCGTCCTCCCCCTGCTCCACGAGCGGCTGATCGAACCCGCCGTCGAGGCCGGGCTGCTGGTCGCGCTCGGCGACGAGCAGGGACGGCTGCTGTGGCTCGAGGGCCCTTCGCCGCAGCGCACCCTCGCCGAGGACGTCGGCTTCGTGGTCGGTGCGGACTGGTCCGAGGACGCCATGGGCACGAACGCCCCGGCCCTCGCCCTGGCCAGCGGCAGCGCTATCCAGGTGGCCGGCGCGGAGCACTACGTCGAGGTGATCCAGGGCTGGAGCTGCAGCGCGGTGCCGCTGCTGGATCCCGCGAGCGGCGAGGTCCTCGGCGTCATCGACGTGACCGGGGACGAACGCGCCGTCGGCCCGCTCGTGCTGCCCCTGCTGCGGGCCGCCGCCCGCGCCGCCCAGGCGGAGCTCCCCCACCGCGGCGACGAGGGGCGGATCCCGCCCCGATGCTGCGCTTCCAGCGGACCGTGGCGGACCCGCGCACCGGTGACCTCGAGCTGCTGCTCACCGGTCGGCGCACCTCCCTGATCCGGCGCGGACGGGTCACGGCGTGCCTCTCCGGCCGTCACGCGGAGCTGCTGACCCTGCTGCATCTGCATCCCGACGGGCTGGGCGCCGGCGAGATCGCGGAGTCCCTGTACGGGTCGGTCGATGCGGTGGGCACGGTGCGCGCCGAGGTGCTGCGCCTGCGCCGCGTGCTCCAGGGGTTCGCGGGCGATGCGCTGTCACTCGACTCGCGCCCCTACCGCCTGCAGGGGGAGCTCGACAGCGACCTGCTGCGCACGCGCGCCGCGGTGGACGGCGGGGACGTCGACGAGGTCCTCGCGCACTACGAGGGCCGCCTGCTGCCCGCCAGCGATGCGCCGGAGATCCGACGGCTGCGCGAGCGGACGTCGGCCGTGGTGCGGGCGCTCATGCTCGAGAACGCCGACCACGAGCAGCTGTGGCGGTACGCCCAGCTCCCCGAGAACGAGAGCGACCTCGAGGTGCTGATGGCCGTGCTCACCCTGGCCCCGCCCGATGCCCCGGAGCGCGCTGCCGCGACCACCCGTGCGGAGGCTCTCGAGGCGGAGGAGCAGGAGGAGCGGACGCGTGCGGACGTCCGCTGAGCACCCGGGAGCCGACGGACGGCCCTCCCGCACGGGCCCGTGACCAGCAGGAGCAACGGAATGTTGCTCTGCGTCACCGTGGCGATCACGCGCGTGCAACCTTCGTGCAACGTCCCGCCGCGTAGCTTTCGAGCAACCGACGACGGTCGGCAGGCGCGCTGCCCCCGAAGCGCCCCAGCCAAGCCCCCGCCTCCGCTGGACCCCCACCTGCGGCCGTCGTCGGAACCCCACGCATTCCCGGTCAGGCGTCGGTCCCGGTGACCCTCTCGCGCTTGCGGTCGACGACGCTGACGCCGAGCGCCGCCATCGCCATCAGCATGATCACCGTGAGGGTGATGATGAAGGCCTCCACCCAGGGCGTGCCGTTCTCCGTGAGGGAGAACAGGATGCCGGGGATGAGCGCCGTGCCGACGGCCGCGCCGATCCTCTGGCCCAGCGACAGGATGCCGCCGGCGACGCCGCCGTAGCGCGGGTCCACCGCGTTCAGGGTGAGGGTCTGGTTCGGGGAGATCGTCATGCCCTGGCTGATGCCCACCAGCGTGAGCGGCACCGCGAGGGTCCAGAACGGCAGCACACCGCTCTCGACGACCCCGGCCATGACCGCGACCAGGGCGAGGCCGACGAGGACGACGACGAAGCCCGCGATCACGAGTCGCCTGCCCAGGCGCAGCACATAGCGACCGCCGAGCTGCGAGGAGATCATCGCCGCGACCGAGGACGGCAGGCCGATGATGGAGGCCTCGAAGGGTGTGCGGTCCAGATGCATCTGCAGGAACAGCGGTAGCACGATCCAGATGCTCGTGGAGCCCAGGAAGTAGACGGTGACGATGATGATGCCGTTGCGGAAGGGCGGGCTGCGGAAGATGTCGGGGTCCACCATCGGCGGGCGTCCGCCGCGGCGGTAGCGGTTCTCCCAGGTCACCCAGCCGAAGACGAGCAGCAGCCCGAGCGGCAGCAGCAGCCAGACGAGCGCGGAGACCGAGCGCTCGAGGAACGGCAGCATGATCATGAGGATCGCGAGGGCGAGCAGAATGGTGCCGACGGGGTCGAGGTCGGGCTTGGCGTCCTTGGTACGCAGCTTGTCGTTGGGGATCCACAGCAGGCCCAGCACGATCGCGAGGATGCCGATCGGGACGTTGGAGAAGAAGATCCAGCGCCAGCCCATGTCCTCACCGAGGACCTGGATGAGCAGACCGCCGATGACCGGGCCGACGGCGGTCGCGACGGCGACCGTGGTGCCGAACATCGCGAAGGCCTTCGCGCGGGCCTGGCCGCGGAAGTTCACCTGGATCAGGCCGATCGACTGCGGGTTCAGCAGTCCCGAGCCGAGGCCCTGCAGGATCCGCGAGATGTTCAGGACTCCCACGTTCGGCGAGAGCCCGGCCATCAGGGACCCCAGGGTGAACAGGCCGACGCCGAGGAGCAGGATGCGCCTCTTGCCGGTCGCATCGCCCACGCGCCCGGCCGGGACGAGCAGCACGGCGAAGGCGAGGGCATACCCGGAGAGCACCCACTGCAGGCCCTCGGAGTCCGCCTTCAGGGAGTGACCGATGGGCGTGAGCGCGACGTTGATGACCGAGACCGCGACCAGCGCCATGAACAGGGGGAGCAGGAGCACGAACAGCACCCGGCGAGGGTGCGCGGGCGCCTGGGCGGTCGGGGCAGGACGGGTGCTGGGGTCGGGAGCGGTCACCCGATCAAGGATACGGAGGGTGTCGAGGGGTGGGACGGCGTACGCATGCTCTCGTGTGCGGGGCATCTCGCGGACAGCAGCGACTCGAGTACCCTGGTCCGGTGCCGATCCTGCTGCTCACCGCCCAGCTGCTGGTCAGTCTGACGCTGCTGATCAGCGGTGCCGCGAAGCTCGGTGACAGGCGCGGAACACAGGACGCGATGGTGTCCCTGCGCCTCCCCCTTCCACGCGCCCATGCCCCCGCGGCGCTGCTTCTGCCCGGTGCGGAGATCGCGCTCGCGCTCGGGATCTGGCTGCCCGTTCCTCTCGTGCCCCTCGCATTCTCCGTGCTCATCGTCGTGCTGCTCGTCCTCTACTGGGCGATCATCGCCAGGGCCCTCCGATTCGAAGAGTCCGTGTCCTGCTCATGCTTCGGAACCCTGGGCTCCCCGACGGTCTCCCGGACCACCCTCGTGCGCAACACGCTGCTGCTGGCGCTGGGGGCTCTCACGGTGATCGGCACCGCCCGCTCTCTCCCCGCACACGCGGCCGCGGACGCGTCCGGGCTCCTGGTGCAGCTTGTCCTCGCGGTGCTCCTCACGGGGGTCCTCACTCTGCTCACCCTCGGAGGCACCTCGCGCAGGAGCGAGACCGGACCGGGCACGGCCACCGTCGGCGATCGCCCCTCCGCGCACGAGCCGTCGGACGGCGAGGATCCGCGAACGGGCTCTGCGGACGATGCGGATCTCGACTACGAGCGCACGCCGACGCCGTTCGGCATGCTGCAGAGGAGCGGCGAGGAGCCCGTCTCCCTCGCGTCACTGACCGCCGAGCGCGCGGCGCTGCTGATCTGGGTGCGTCCCGGCTGCGGTCCGTGCGAGAGGGTGCTGAACGCGGTCGGGCCCTGGCGCGCGGCACTCGAGGAGACCGTGAGCGTGCGCACGCTCGTCCGTGCGGATCCGGCGGGCCTCGCCCCGTCAGTGCGAGAGCGCGCCGGCGACAGCCTCGCCAGGGACATCGAGGGCAACCTTGCGATCTCACTCCGGGCGGGCTCCTCCCCTGCCGCCGTCCTGCTGGGGGCCGACGGACTGCTGGCAGGCGGCCCCGTCGCCGGCGCGGAGGGCGTGACTGCGTTCGTCGAGGAGATCATCGAGCAGATCGGGCAGGCGCGGGACCGAGGGGAGCTCATCTCGCCATCGGCCTGAACCCGGCAAATGCCGGATCCGGAAGCGGAGCGATCAGGGAACGCACGCCTGCACAATGCGGCCGGAGCCTCGAACGCAGACCTCCCCCTCGGAGGCGGGGACGAAGACAGCCTGCCCCGAGCGCACCGCGATGCTGCTGGTCGCCGACTCGAGGAGAAGAGCCCCTTCGAGGCCGAGCACGATCCTCGGACCATTGCCCAGCATCGGCCACGCCCCCGAGTGGGTCGCCCCGTGAAGAGTGGTGAAGGAGACTTCGAAGTCATCAACAGGGGCGTAGTAAGACTCGGTGATCTCATTGCGTCGCTCGGGCGCTATCCGAACTGGCGGCGCAGCGACGACGCTCACGCACTGCAGCAGCTCGTCGACATCCACGCGCTTCTCGGTCAGGCCGGCGCGGAGCACATTGTCACTCGCTGCAGTGACTTCGACCCCGAACCCGCCGAGGTACGCATGGAGCGTACCCGTGGGGATGAAGAGAGCCTCGCCCGGCTGCAGTGACACAGGGTTGAGCAGGAGTGCAGCGACCACGCCCGCATCGCCCGGATGGTGCTCCGCCAGCTCGACGACGATGCGATCGATGCGGGGCGACGGGGATGCACCGCGTCGCTCACGATCACGGCAAGCATCGACGACCTGCTGCACGAGTGGTGGTCCGGGGCGGAGCGAAGGCGAGAGGAGTGCGCGCAGCGCCGCATGCATGCCGCGCGCATCGGGGTTCTCCACCAGGAGCCGATGCAGACGATCCGAGAGATCCGTGCCCAGGCCTTCGAGGATCTCGGTGGCTCGGCGAGGTGCCCGGAATCCGCACAGCGCCGTGAACGGCTCCAGTGCGACGAGGAGCTCCGGTTTGTGCTTCGGGTCCCGATAGCTGCGCCGGGAGGACTCCAAGGGCAATCCTGCGGCGTTCTCCGCGGCGAAGGACTCCTCAGCACGCTCCTGATTCGGATGCACCTGCAGTGAGAGCGGCCGCTCGGGCGCGATCGCCTTGAGGAGGAACGGGAGCTCATCACCGAAACTGCGAGCGACCCCATCGCCGAGCTGGGTCGGCGGATCGGAAGCGATGAGATCCATCAGCGTCTTGCCATCGTCGAGAAGTGAAGGCGCCGTTGGATGGCTGCCGAACCACACCTCGGCCCACGGACTGCCGTCCGATGTCTGACCGAGGAAACACGGCAACCGTGTTCGCGATCCCCATGCGTAGTGCTGGATCCGGCCGTCGATCGCACGCATCATGCGGCGGCGCGCTCTCGGAAGCGCCGCCTGATGGTCGTCATGCGCCGCCCTCGACGCGGTTCTCGACCTCCCGGGCGATGCGCGCGGCGGGCTCCTCCTCGGGCATCGCGGGCGCCGGGGTGGGCGTGCCGTGGCGGCGCATCCCGTAGCGATGCCAGAACTCGTGGACCCAGCCGGGCGCTCCCGGCGCGTGCACCCACGCCTCTCCCCCGCGGGCGGCGACCTCGAGGACCTCCGCGGCGAGGATCGAGACCACCGGTGCGCGCAGGGTCAGAGGATCCGTGCCCGCGGGCAGCACCTCGATGCCCCGTCGCTCCCAGAGCCGGTGCTGGGTACGCGCGAGCCGCCCCGTCTCCCCCGCCTCGGGCAGATAGCGGGCGACGCCGTCCCGGCAGAACGAGGAGGCCGCGCCGGCGGCGAGACGGCTCGGCAGCTCGATGCGCGAGAGCTGCCCCAGCACGACGGGCGAAGGCACGGACGTCGGGTCGACATGGTCGTCGACCCCCTCGTCCGACGCGTCGGCGCCCGCGTCGGCCCGCGTCCCCGCGCCGTCGTCGCTGCGCGTCTCGGCGACCTCCTCGCCGCCTCTGCCACCGCCCCCGCGGCCCTTCCCGGTGCCCTCGACCGCCGGGTCGTCCTCCCCGCTGTGGTGCCCCAGCTGCCAGAGCCGCTGGGAGCCGACCGCCAGCAGGGTGAGGTCCTCGCGTCCGGAACGCCAGAAGTCGGCGTCGTCGGCGGACCACGAGAGCACGGTCGCCTCCGCCGGCAGCGGCGCGGCGTACGGGGTCAGCACATCGGTCTGGACCACGAAGGACTGCAGCCCGCGGCGCTCGGCGACCGAGTGCAGGGCAGCGCCCGTCGGCCCGCCCTGACCGGCGGTGACGACCGCGGCGGCATCGGAGGGGACGGCGTCGCGCGCGGACTCGAACGCCCGCCGGCGCCAGTCGTGCCCGCCGAGCTCAGGGGCGATCAGGCCGCGCGGGGCGATCACGTCGACGCCCACGCGCAGGTACGGGAGGAAGGCGAGCAGGGCGGCGCGGCTGCGCGGGGAGGCGTCCTCGAGACCGATGACCACCCGTGCCGAGGTCTCGCCCTCGCGCGAGTGCAGCACCCACCGGGGCTCCTCCCAGTGGTCGTCGCGACCGCGCGTGCCGCGCAGCGTGCGGACGGCATCGGCGACCGAGCCGCGGCGCCGCGGAAGGCCACCGCGGGAGCGAGCCCAGTCCCGCCACAGTTCGATGCTCTCGGGGTGGACGAGACCGGCCATCATTCCTCCGCGATCCGACATGGGGACGACGGGCCGGTGCTCCCCGGCCGCACGTCCACACTGTCGCACACGCACCACCGCCCGGTCGTCGCGACGCGACGACCGGGCGGAATGCATGTGACCGGCGGGAATCGGGCCGGGCCCCGGAAGGCTCCGCCCGCGGCGGATCAGTTGCCGTTGAGGTGGATCTGCAGGGCCCGGACGGTCGAGTAGGAGGTGCGGAAGTCCCACACGCCGTTGTTCGAGTAGCCGATCTTCGCGCGCAGCTTGCGCGTGGTCTCCGAGCCGATCTTGCCGTCCTGCACCGCGCCGACCTTCTTCTGGAGGGCCTTGATGTCGCTCGTGGACAGGGAGCCGTCGGCCTTCACGCCGACCCACGACTGCAGGCTCGCGGTGGTCTTCGGTCCGAACTTGCCGTCGACCACGAGCCTGCCGCTCGAGGACGATCCGGACGAGCTCGACTTCGAGGAGCCGGAGGTCGAGCTGGAGGCCTTCGAGGACGAGGAGCTCGAGCTGCTCGACGGCGTCGCGCTCGAGGAGGCGCCGCCGTTGGCCTTGGTCAGGCCCGCGCGGGCGCTGCACACGGGCCAGGCGCCGGGGCCCTGGTCCTGCAGCGTGCGCTGGGCGATCGCGATCTGCTCGGCCTTGGTGGCCTTGTCCGCGGTCGACGCGTACGTGCCGCCGCCGTAGGCGATCCAGGTCGAACGGGTGAACTGCAGGCCGCCGTAGAAGCCGTTGCCGTTGTTGATCGACCAGTTGCCGCTCGACTCGCACTGGGCGACGTCATCCCAGACGGCGGGGGTGCTGGCCTCGGCGACGCCCGCGCCGGCCATGCCGAGCCCGGCGGCGATCACGGCGCCGCCGGTCGCGGCGGCGAGCTTCGGGGCGACGCGCGTCCCGCGGAAGTAGACGGCTGCGCCCTCGGCGCGATGGGTGGGGGTGCGGCGGGCCTCGGACATGACGAGCTCCTGGGGGTGCGGGAAGCGGGGGAAGGGCGGGGAGGATGAGGAGGAACACCGGCACGCGAAGGCGTGACCTGCGGTCCCGTCGTGGGATACCCCTTACCGTGCACCGGCCCCGTCACCGCGAGAAGGCCTCGTGACCACATCCGGCCGCTCGTTTTGCCGAACTTTTACCTCCCAGGCACGGCATGTCGGGTCGACAGCGCGCATGACAACGCGTACCAGGCGGCCCGACGAGCCGCCGAGCGACCCGGACGTGACGGGTCGCGCCGGCGCCGACGCCGGCTGCACCGACTGCACCGACTGCACCGACGCTCCCAGAGCAGCCGTGACCAGGTTCCATGACAGAAACGGCTGTCATCTGTCATAGAACCTGGTCACGATCCTCGCCGGTCAGCCCTGGGCCGCGTGCTCTCGCGCCTCGGCTCCGCCGCCCCGCGCCCTCAGCGCGGGATGTTGCGCACGTTCGTGGCGGCCATGTCGAGCATCTTGCCGACGCCGCCGCCGAGCACGACCTTCGTGGAGGCCATGGCGAAGCCGCGGATCTGCTGCGAGGTGACCTTGGGCGGCATCGAGAGCGCCGCGGGATCGGTGACCACGTCGATGAGCACGGGGCCCTTGTGCTTGAGGGCCGCCGCCAGCTCCTTCTTGAGCTTCTTGGGGTCGGTGATCCGCACCGAGTGGATGCCGGCGCCGGCGGCGATCGCCGCGAAGTCGACGTGCTCGTGGTCGGTCTCGTAGTCGGGGAGGCCCTCGACGAGCATCTCGAGCTTGACCATGCCCAGGCTCGAGTTGTTGAAGACGACGATCTTCGTGTCGAGCTGGTGGAGCTTCACGGTGAGCAGCTCGCCCATCAGCATGCCGAGCCCGCCGTCGCCGGACATCGAGATGACCTGGCGGCCCGGGTTCCCGGCGGAGGCGCCGATGGCCTGCGGGAGCGCGTTGGCCATCGTGCCGTGGTGCCACGAGCCGAACACGCGGCGCTTCCCGTTGGGGGTGATGTAGCGGGCGCCCCACACGTTGCACATGCCGGTGTCGACGGTGAAGATCGCGTCGTCGTCGGCGAGCTCGTCGAGGGTCGCCGCGACGAACTCGGGATGGATCGGCTTCATCTTCTCGACGTTGCGGGTGTACGCCGAGACGACGCCCTTGAGCGCCTTCTCGTGCTTGCGCAGCAGCGCGTCGAGGAACTTCCGCGAGCGCTTGGGCTGGACCAGCGGCAGCAGCGCGTCGATGGTCAGGGCGACGTCACCGTTCACGGCCAGGTCGAGCGGGATGCGGCGACCCAGGCGGGAGCCGTCGGCATCGATCTGGACGACGGTGACGTCCTTGTCGGGGAGGAACTCGCTGTAGGGGAAGTCGGTGCCCAGCAGGATGACGAGATCGGCCTCGTGCATCGCCTCGTAGCACGCGCCGTACCCGAGCAGACCGCTCATGCCCACGTCGTACGGGTTGTCGTACTGGATCCACTCCTTGCCGCCGAAGGCATGGCCGACGGGGGCCTTCACGGCCTCGGCGAGGGCGAGCACCTGCTCGCGGGCGCCGCGCACGCCGGCACCGGCGAACAGGGTCACGGAGTTCGCGCGGTCCACCAGCGATGCGAGCTCCTCGACCGTCTCCGGATCGGGCTGGACGCGGCCGAAGCGGGTGGCGAGGTCCTTGGTGGCGCCCGACCCGACCTCCTCGTCGGCGACGTCGCCGGGGATCACGAGCACGGAGACGCCCTTCTTCGCGAGCGCCGTCTGCGCGGCGATGTGCAGCATGTCCGCGCCGTGCTGGCCGGAGTTCACCATCTCGCAGAAGTGCGAGCACTCCTGGAAGAGGCGCTCGGGGTGGGTCTCCTGGAAGAAGCCCGTGCCGATCTTGCCGCTGGGGATGTGCGAGGCGATCGCGAGCACCGGGGCGCCGTCGCGGTGGGCGTCGTACAGCCCCTGGATGAGGTGGGTGTTGCCCGGGCCGCAGGACCCGGCGCAGACGGCGAGCTTCCCGCTCACGCGCGCCTCGGCGCCGGCGGCGAAGGCGGCCGCCTCCTCGTTGCGCACGTGCACCCAGTCGATGCCCTTGGTGGTGCGCACGGCGTCGACGATCGGGTTCAGGGAGTCCCCGACGACCCCGTAGATGCGCTCGACACCGAAGTCCCGCAGCTGGGTGACGAGGTGCTGGGCGAGGGTGACTGCCATGGCGTGCTCCTGACGACTCGGCGGATCCGCGACCCCGTCCTGCGGGCCGCATGACGTGATCCAGCCTAGTGAATCGCCGGTGCGCCCAGCCCCCGGACGTGGGAGAGAAGACAGGTCGGGCCCCGTATCCGGCGGCTCAGAGCAGCGGCAGCAGCTCCTGCCAGACCGCCCGGAGGATCTCCTGCGTGGGCCCGGCCTCGTGATGGGAGGTGAGGGTGACGACGGCGCGCCGGTCCGGCAGCACGATCGAGAACTGGCCGAAGGCGCCGTCGGCCCGCCAGGCCCCGGGCACCGAGCACTTCCAGACGCCGTAGCCGTAGCGGGTGTTCTCCGGCTCCATCTCGCCGGTGGGGACCCAGGACGACTCGGCGTGCATGGCGTCGATCCATTCCGCGGGGACCAGCTGCTCGCCCTCCCAGGCGCCGCGCTGCAGCAGGAGCCGGCCGATGCGGGCCACCTCGCGCGTGCGCAGGTGGAGGCCGGTCGCGCCCCAGGTGCGGCCCTCGCGGTCGGAGTGCCACTGGGGGTTCACGATCCCCAGCGGCTCGAACAGTCGCGGCAGCAGGTAGTCGCGCAGGCTCGAGCGGGAGCGCTCGGCGATCGTGCGCCCGAGCAGGAAGATCGAGCCGTTGGAGTACTCGAACCTCTCCCCCGGCGCGCGCACCAGCGGCGTGCGCAGCAGCAGATCGGTGAGGTGCGGGTCCTCGCGCTCGGAGTCCAGGAACACGGTGATCGGGTTCCCGGAGGTCATCGTGATGAGGTGGCGCAGGCGCACCAGCTCCATGCCGCGGCCGTACCCGCCGGCGGGTGTGGGCAGATGGTCGATGAGACGGTCCTCGAGGTCGATCAGGCCCTCCTTCTGCGCGATGCCGGCGGCCAGCGCCGTCACCGTCTTGGACACCGACCAGACGTTCTCCGAGGTGTCCTCGACGAAGCGCACCTCGAGGTCGTCGTGGCCCTCGCGGTGCAGGTGCGCCGCGCGGACCCCGAGCCGCTTCTCGAGGATGCGCTGGCGCAGGGGGAGCAGGATCAACGGATCGGGCACGGGGGCCGACGGCGCGGCGGACGGGGCGGACGCGGGAGTCATGCCCCGACCCTAGACGCGCGGCGCCGCCCGGGGCGGGTGGATCCCACCCCGTCGACACATCCGGGCAGGCCGCATGCGGAGCGCCCGGCGGGCACGAGATCCTCGTCGCCCGATCTGGGCGAAATGCCCGTACTGGGGAGTAGGATCGACGCGGCGCGCCCGCGGTGGGCGGGCGCCTCGGACGCAGCGGATCCCCCCGGCCGCAGCGCGTCCGATCCTGCTGCAGACAGAACCTCACAGAGAACGCGGATGAGCACTCAGAAGATCTCGGAAGACATCAGGAACGACGTATCGGCCGACGTCATCATCGTCGGCGCAGGGGTATCGGGGACATCGACCCTGCTGAGGCTCCTGGAGGAGCAGCGAACGGGGGCCACGGGGACCGACAGGCTCCGCGTGGCGGTCATCGATCGCAGCGACGACATGTTCACGGGCCTGCCCTACGGCTCGCGCTCGGGCAGCGCGTCGCTCATCGTCACCTCGCTCGACGAGTTCCTGCCCGACGGCATCCGCCAGGACTTCATCGCCTGGCTGGAGGCCCGGAAGGAGCGGATCCTGGCGGCCGACGAGTCGCTGGGCATCTCCCCGCACTGGGCGGAGGATCACGCCGAGGAGATCCGGCGTGGCGAGTGGGACGCGCTGTTCATCCCCCGCCGACTGTTCGGGCACTTCCTGCGCGGGCGCGTCGAGGAGATCCTCGCGAGCACGTTCGACGTCGAGGTCCTCCGGATCGCCGGCGAGGCCGCCTCGCTGCGTCGAGCGGGCACCGGCACGGGCGCCGACCGCGAGCTCGAGATCCTCGTCGCCGCACCGGGCGCCTGCACCGGGGGCGGAGCCGCCGGCGGCGCGGATGGCGCACCCGGAGGCGGGACGCGCGTGCGCGGGCGCTCCGTCGTCCTGGCCGTCGGCAGTCCGCCCACCCGGATTCTCGGCCACGATCCCGCGGACGCCGGCAGCGGCCGTTTCCTCGACGACACGCATCTCCACGGCATGGACCGCCTCCTGCAGGAGGCGCGCGCCGCGATCCGGGAGATGCCCGAGGGCGCGAGCCGCGACATCCTCGTGGTGGGCGCGAACGCGGATGCGCTCGAGCTGCTGCACGCGGCCGTCCGCGCCGGCCTCGAGCGCGCGTGGGACCACCACGTGACCGTGCTCGCGACCCACGGCATCCCCGACACCTGGACCGTCCACCCGGACCGTCGCGGCGAGTACCGCTCCCGGCACCTCGCCGACTACGCCGCGCACACGCCCGACGCGGACCTCACCGCCCGCGCCGTGTACGACGCGGTCGTGCGGGACGTGGACGACGCGATGGCCAGCGGCTTCTGCGAGCAGGACACCGTGGACGAGCTGAAGGAGCTGTGCTCGCAGATCCTCGAGCGGCTGCCGGCGGCGGAGCAGAAGCTCTACGTCGACGTCTACGGCACCAAGGTGGGGCGCTTCGCCCGACCCACCGGCGGCGACTACCAGCGCACCGCCTCGGCGCTCCTGGAGTCCGGGCGGGTCCACGCGGTGCGCGGCCATTTCGAGCACGCGGAGAACAGCGCCGCCGGCTGGAGGGTCACGACCTCGACCGAGGAGGGCATCTCCACCCTCGACCGGACCTTCGGCGTCATCATCAACTGCGCCGGCTTCGAGAACGTCGCCGAGACCCGCGACGGCTTCCTGCGCTCCCTCCAGGACGAGTCGGGGCTGCGCTCCTCGACCTCGCGCACGGGATTCCAGGTGGACGAGCACTTCCAGGCTGCCCCCGGCGTGTTCGTGGCGGGCCCGCTCCTCGCGGGGAACCTCAACAGCGCCCTGCGCGTGTGGCACCTCGAGAGCTGCCGGCGGATCCTCGCGATGGCCGACAGGATCGGCGCCGAGATCGCAGCCCATCTCCGCGCCACCGAGCTCGAGCCCGTCTGACGGGAGCACCCCGTCGGACGCGGGGTGACCGGCTGACGCGGACCGCGCGGCTGGCGCTCGCTGCGCGTCCGACGCGGGCGGCACGTCCGACGCAAGCAGTACGAGAGGGGCCGACCCGCCTGGCG
>NZ_JBHTSV010000033.1:0-38415 GCF_042794925.1 Brachybacterium sp. NPDC056505 | reverse complement strand
GGACGCATCAGCGTCCCGGGGCCCTCGTGCATGCGCGGACGATCGCGTCGCCCCTCGGTGTCACCAGCCGCGGATGCTCCAGGAGGCCGAGTGCTCGGCGCCGGGGGAGAGACGCACCAGGTCCTCGCCGCTGCGGAACGCATCGGGCGGGCAGGTCATCGGCTCCACCGCGAGCCCCTTGCGGTCGTTCTCCGGTTCCGGGCGGTCGCCGGTGTGCACCTGCACCCACGGGCAGGCGTCGTCGGCGGAGATCTCGACGCCGGTCCCGGCGGGCGCGGTCGCCGTGACGCGCCAGCGGCCGTCGGCCCCGGGGGAGAGGTCGGTGAAGGCATGGTCGAGGAAGCGGTCGCCGATCGGGCGCGCCCGCCGCAGATCGAGATCCGAGCCCGCCTCGACCGCACGGGTGCCGACGGGGAGCAGACGGTCAGGGGTGACCTCGAGGACCGTCGACGCCGGGCACGAGAGCGTCCACTCGTCCAGCTCCTCGGGGCCCGCGAGCAGGTACGGGTGCGGGCAGACCCCGTAGGGGGCGTCGGACGATCCGAGGTTGCGGGCGGTGACCGTGGTGGTCAGCCCGCTCTCGGCGTCGACCCGGTGCTCGACGCTCATCTCGAGGGCGAAGGGGTATCCGGTGGTCGGGTAGAGCAGTGTGCGCAGCGTGAGGGCGGAGGAGCCCTCCTCGACGACCTCGTAGGCCTGGAAGCTCAGCAGCCCGTGCAGGGCGTTGTTCCGCTCGACCTCGGTGATCGGGACCTGCAGCTCCTGCCCGTCCCACGTGTACCGGCCGTCCCCGATGCGGTTCGGCCACGGGGCGACGACCGCGCCGCGGTAGAACAGCATCGGGCCCTCCGCGGGGCTGCGCAGCAGCAGGTCGCGCCCGCCCACGGTGAGCGATTCGAGGGTCGCGCCGACCTCGGACACCTCGGCCGCGTACTCGCCGGCGGCGATCCTGTGCAGCGCGCCGCGATCGCGCACGGAGCCGTCGGCCCCGGCGGTCGCGCTCGCTCCGGGCGTCGCGACCGGCATCCTCTCCTCGGCCATGGCGATCAGCTGTCCTCGAGGCCCAGCAGGTGGGCGGTGCGGGCGAGGGACGCCGACGCCGCCGCCGGGTCCTCGGACAGGTGGGTGCCGAAGCTCGGGATGATCTCGCGGATCCGGGACTCCCAGGTGCCGAAGCGGTCGGGGAAGACCTTCTCGAGCATGCCCAGCATGATCGTGGTGGCCGTCGAGGCGCCGGGGGAGGCGCCCAGCATGCCGGCGATCGAGCCGTCGGCCGCGGTGATCAGCTGGGTGCCGAACTGCAGCACGCCCACCTTCTTGGGGTCGGGGGCGATGACCTGGACCCGCTGACCGGCGGTGATGAGCTCCCAGTCGTCCGCGCGGGCCGAGGGCATGTACTCGCGCAGCGCGTCGAAGCGCTTGGCGGGGGAGGCGACGAGCTCGCCCGCGAGGTACTTCATGAGGTCCAGGTTCGGCGGGGCGACGGCCATCATCTGCGCGATGTTCCCCGGCTTGATCGACTCGAACAGATCGAGGTTCGAGCCCGCCTTGAGGAACTTCGGCGACCAGCCGGCGTACGGGCCGAACATGAGCGCCCGCTTCCCGTCGACGAAGCGGGTGTCCAGGTGCGGGACGCTCATGGGCGGGGCGCCGACGGCGGCCTTCCCGTACACCTTCGCCTCGTGGCGCTCGATGATCTCGGGGTCGGTGCAGCGCAGCCACTCGCCGGAGATCGGGAACCCGCCGAATCCGCGGATCTCGGGGATCCCGGAGTCCTGGAGGATCGGCAGCGCATTGCCGCCGGCGCCCACGAACACGAAGGGCGCGCGGACCACGCGCACCTCGCCGGAGGTCGAGCGGGCCATCACGCCCCAGTCGCCGCCCATGCGCCGCAGGGAGGTGACCTCCCAGCCGGTGGAGACCGTGGTGCCGGCCGACTTCGCCACGCCCAGGAGCTCATGGGTCAGACGTCCGAAATCGACGTCGGTGCCGTCGGGGGAGTGGGTCGCGGCGATCGTCTCGGTCTCGGGGCGCGCCTCGGTGACCAGCGGCGCCCACTCCCGCAGCTGCTCGTGGGAGGTCGTGAACTCCATCGAGTCGAACAGCGGGTTCTCCACGAGCGCATCATGGCGGCGGCGCAGGTAGTCGACGTTCTCCATGCCGTGGACGAAGCTCATGTGCGGCACCGGGTTGATGAAGGCGCTGGGGTCCGTGATCTTCCCGGTCTCCACGAGGTGCGCCCAGAATTGGCGGCTCACCTGGAACTGCTCGTTGATCGAGATCGCCTTCGCGGGGCTCACCGAGCCGTCGATGTCCTGCGGGGTGTAGTTCAGCTCGCACAGGGCGCTGTGGCCGGTGCCGGCGTTGTTCCAGCCCTGGCTGGACTCGAGGGCGACGTCGTCGAGCTTCTCGAGCACCTCGATGTGCCAGCTCGGCTCGAGGTCGGTCAGCAGGGCCGCGAGGGTCGCGCTGGCGACCCCACCTCCGATCAGCACCGCATCCGCTCGGGTCACGTCCACCGTGAGCTCGCCCATGACACTCCCGTCCTCATCGCTGATGTGCTCCGAAGAGGCTACCCCGGTCCACCTGGGCGGGGTGCTCGTCCGACGGAGGGCGGGCTGTGGTCCGCGGCACGGCGCGGCGTGATGCGGGGCGCGAGACGGTGCGCGAGGGCGGACCCGTCAGGGCGCGAGGGCGCGCCCGCGCGCCGCCCCGCGCCCCGGCCGACTCTCTGATGAGGTGGGGGCATGTCCGATGACGTGCATCCCGAATCCCCGCCGCGCTCCGTCCCGCCCTCGCGACCGATGGAGCCGCTGCGGCCGACGCCCGAGCAGCTGGCATGGCAGCGCGAGGGGCTGGGCGTGTTCTTCCACGTGGGTGTGAACACCTTCGCCGGTCTGGAATGGAGCGACGGGACCCTCTCGCCCGGCATCTTCGACCCCTCCGACCTGGACGCCGACGAATGGGTGCGCACCGCGCACGACCTCGGTGCCGCCTACGTGGTTCTCACGGCCAAGCATCACGACGGTTTCTGCCTGTGGCCCACCGCGACCACGGACTACAGCGTCCGCGCGAGCCCGTGGCGGCAGGGTCGGGGCGACCTCGTCGCCGAGGTCGCCGCGGCCTGCGAGCGCTGGGGCCTCGGTCTCGGTCTGTACCTCTCGCCCTGGGACCGGCACGCTCCCGAGTACGCGGATCCCGCGCGCTACGACGCCTTCTACCTCGAGCAGCTGCGCGAGCTGTGCACGGGGTACGGGCCCCTCCACGAGCTCTGGTTCGACGGCGCGGGCTCCGCGGGCCGCGAGTACGACTGGGATGCCATCGGCGATCTCGTCGACGAGCTGCAGCCCGGGGCGATGGTGTTCAACATGGGGCGCGCGACCATCCGCTGGGTGGGGAACGAGGACGGGCTCGCGAGCGACCCCGTGGAGTACGTCACCAGCAGCGCCGACCTCAACAACTATGACGACGACGTGATCGAGACCGCTGCCCCGCGCTACCTCCCGCCGGAGTGCGACGTGTCCCTGCGTGGCGGCTGGTTCTGGCAGGAGCACGAGCAGCCGAAGTCCCTCCCGCACCTGCTCGCGATCCACGACCGCTCGATCGGACTCGGAGCGAACCTGCTGCTGAACATCCCGCCCGACCGCCGCGGCCGCATCGATCCGGCCGACGCCTCCCGGGTCTCCGAGCTCGCCGCGGCCCTGCGCGCCCGCTTCGGGTCGCCGATCCCGGCACGCAGGGAGAGCGTCGGCACGGGCGAGGCGCCATCGGACGACGCCCCTGACCTCCCCGGCTCCTCCTCGTCCGCCTCCGCGGTCCTGCGGCTGCCCGGGCCGACGACCTTCGATCATGTCGAGCTGCGCGAGCACCTCGAGGACGGCCAGCGCATCCGCCGCCACAGGGTCCTCGACGCCCGCGGCCGGGAGCTCGCTGCCGGCGGCACCGTCGGGGTGCGAAGGATCCATCGGCTCCCCGCGCCGGTCTTCGCTGACGAGCTCGTCCTGGAGGTCCAGGGGGAGGGCGCCTCGATCGCTGCGGCCTGCGTGCACGACGCACGCGGGACAGTGGTCCCGGACCTCTCCGGGGCACGCTCCGCCCCGACCGCGGCGCCGGACTGACCTCTGCCGAGCTGATCGGCGGGATCTCCGGGGCGCGCGCCGTCACGCCCGCGGCGAACAGCCATCGATCGGCGGTGGGGTTCCGACTAGTCTCGATCCATCACCACCACCCGATGGGGGAGAGACATGTTCGAACGCTTCACCGACCGCGCGCGGCGCGTCGTCGTCCTCGCACAGGACGAGGCACGCCTGCTGAACCACAACTACATCGGCACCGAGCACATCCTGCTCGGCCTCATCCACGAGGCCGAGGGCGTGGGCGCGAAGGCCCTCGAGGCGCTCGGGGTCACCCTCGACGCCGCCCGGGACCAGGTGCGGGACATCATCGGCGAGGGGAACCAGGCCCCCACGGGTCACATCCCCTTCACGCCGCGCGCCAAGAAAGTCCTCGAGCTCTCGCTGCGCGAGGCGCTCCAGCTGGGCCACAACTACATCGGCACCGAGCACATCCTGCTCGGCCTGCTGCGCGAGGGCGAGGGCACCGCGGTCAAGGTGCTCTCCCGTCTGGGCGCCGAGCCCGCCGCAGTGCGCCAGGAGGTCATCGAGCGCCTGTCCGGCTACCAGGGCAAGGAGCCCGCGAACGCGGGCGGCCCCGCGGAGGGCCAGCCCGCGGGCTCGCTCGTGCTGGACCAGTTCGGCCGCAACCTCACCCAGGCTGCGCGCGACGGCAACCTCGACCCGGTCATCGGCCGCGAGCACGAGGCCGAGCGCGTCATGCAGGTCCTCAGCCGCCGCACCAAGAACAACCCGGTGCTGATCGGCGAGCCCGGCGTGGGCAAGAGCGCCGTCGTCGAGGGCCTCGCCCAGTCGATCGTGCGCGGCGACGTGCCGGAGACCCTCAAGGACAAGCAGCTGTACACGCTGGACCTGGGCTCGCTGGTCGCCGGCTCCCGCTACCGCGGTGACTTCGAGGAGCGCCTGAAGAAGGTGCTCAAGGAGATCCGCACGCGCGGCGACATCATCCTGTTCATCGACGAGATCCACACGCTCGTCGGCGCGGGGGCGGCCGAGGGCGCGATAGACGCCGCGAGCATCCTCAAGCCGATGCTCGCCCGCGGCGAGCTGCAGACCATCGGCGCGACCACGCTCGAGGAGTACCGCAAGCACATCGAGAAGGATGCCGCGCTCGAGCGCCGCTTCCAGCCGATCCAGGTCGACGAGCCCTCGATCGCCCACACGATCGAGATCCTCAAGGGGCTGCGCGACCGCTACGAGGTGCACCACAAGGTGACCATCACCGACGGCGCCCTCGTGGCCGCGGCGAACCTCTCGGACCGCTACGTCAACGACCGCTTCCTGCCGGACAAGGCGATCGACCTGATCGACGAGGCCGGCGCGCGCCTGCGCATCCGTCGCCTCACCGCGCCGCCCGAGCTCAAGGAGTACGACGAGAAGATCGAGGACGTCCGCAAGCGCAAGGAGGAGGCGATCGACGGCCAGGACTTCGAGAAGGCCGCCTCGCTGCGCGACGAGGAGCAGACCCTCAAGACCGAGCGCGACGAGCGCGAGGACGCATGGCGCAACGGCGAGACCGACGCGGTGACCACTGTCTCCGAGGAGGTCATCGCCGAGGTGCTCGCCGCCTCGACCGGCATCCCGATCGTCAAGCTCACCGAGGAGGAGTCCTCGCGCCTGCTCCACATGGAGGACGAGCTGCACAAGCGCGTCATCGGGCAGAACGAGGCCATCAAGGCGCTCTCGCAGGCGATCCGCCGCACCCGCGCCGGCCTCAAGGACCCCAAGCGCCCCGGCGGCTCGTTCATCTTCGCGGGCCCCACGGGCGTCGGCAAGACCGAGCTCGCCAAGGCCCTCGCGGAGTTCCTGTTCGGCGACGAGGAGTCCCTCATCCAGCTGGACATGTCCGAGTTCGGCGAGAAGCACACGGCCTCGCGGCTGTTCGGCTCGCCCCCCGGGTACGTCGGCTACGACGAGGGCGGCCAGCTCACGGAGAAGGTGCGTCGCAAGCCCTTCAGCGTGGTGCTGTTCGACGAGGTGGAGAAGGCCCACGTGGACATCTTCAACTCGCTCCTGCAGATCCTCGAGGACGGCCGCCTGACCGACTCGCAGGGCCGCGTCGTGGACTTCAAGAACACCGTGATCATCATGACCACGAACCTGGGCACCCGTGACATCGCCAAGGGCGTCTCCATGGGCTTCACCGCCGGCGGGGACCTCTCCACCGACTACGAGCGCATGAAGTCGAAGGTCCACGAGGAGCTCAAGCAGCACTTCAAGCCCGAGTTCCTCAACCGCGTCGACGACGTGGTGGTCTTCCCGCAGCTCTCCCAGAAGGAGATCGTGCAGATCGTCGACCTCATGGTCGCCAAGCTCGGCACGCGCCTCGCGGAGAAGGACATGGACATCGAGCTCACCGAAGGCGCCAAGGAGCTGCTCGCGGAGAAGGGCTACGACCCCGTGCTCGGCGCGCGTCCGCTGCGCCGCACGATCCAGCGGGACATCGAGGACGCGCTCAGCGAGCGGATCCTGTTCGGCCAGGTCTCGGCGGGCGACCACATCGTGGTCGACTCCGAGGGCGAGGGCCTGCTGGGCGAGCTCGTGTTCCGTCGCCGCACCGACGGCGGATCGCTCGAGGCCCTCTCGGACGACGTCTCCGTCAGCGCGATGACGGAGGCCCGCACCGAGGACGCCGCCCACCCGGACGTGCCGGGGGGCGAGGACCCCTCCGGGGCCGACGGAGGGACCGGCGCGGACGACGGCTCCGGCGCGGCGTCCTCCGAGGACACCGATGTGAGCTCCTCGCGCTGACCTCCGGGTCGGCAGAGAAGTGAGCGCCCGGCGCCCTGTGGGCGCCGGGCGCTGTCGCCACAGGTACGGCGCAGTCGGACGGAGAGGCGGAGCGCGATCGTGGGAGTGGGCACGTTCCAGGCGTGGATGACCGGTCTGCAGGACTGGATCGTCGCCGCGGGCGACACCTGGTGGGTGCACCTGGTGGTGTTCGCGCTGTGCGCGATCGACGCCTTCTTCCCCACGGTCCCCAGCGAATCGGTCATCGTCGCCCTGTCCTCCCTGTGGGCGTCGTCCTCGGTGCCCCCGATCTGGCTGACGGTGCTCGCGGCCTGGGGCGGCGCCTTCCTGGGCGACAACATCGCCTACCTGATCGGACGCACCGTGGGCTGGGAGCGCTTCGGCTTCCTGCACCGAGGACGCGGGCTGAAGGCGGTCCAGGCGGCGGAGCGCGGCCTCGATCGGCGCGCCCTGCTCTTCCTGATGACCGCCCGCTACATCCCCTTCGGCCGCACCGCCGTGAACCTCACGGCCGGTGCGGTCCGCTATCCCTGGCGCCAGTTCTGGCGCCGCTCGCTCGCCGCGACCTTCGTATGGGCCGTGTACTCGTGCGGCATCGGCGCCGTGGCCGGCAGCTGGTTCGAGGACAACCATCTGCTCGCCATCACGGTCGCCGTGGTCATCGCGGTCGTCGTGGCCCTCGTCGTCGAGCGCCTCGTCTCCCTCATGAACCATCTCCTGGACGGCCGCCACGAGCGCGCCGCCCAGCGGGCAGAGGAGGAGGCGGCGCTGCGGGAGCCCGGGAGCCCCGACGAGGACCCCTCGGCCGCGAGCGCGCTGGGCGGTGCCGAGGGCGATGGGGAGGGCGGGAACGACGGGCCGGTCCCGACCGCCGGGGTCGCCGGCGGCGACGTCCCTCCCGAGACGCCGCGCGAGACGGGTGACGTCGAGAAGGTCGAGGCGAGTAGCGTCGGGGAGCACCAACCGTCGGACGAGGACCGATCGGCCGAGAATCCGGGGGCCGAGAGCGACGCCGACACGGACCCCCGAAGGACGGCATCCCCCGCATGAGCATCGAGCTGCGCCCCGCACTCCCGGCCGACGTCCGGGCCATCGACCGCCTGGTGCAGCCCCTCGCCGCCCGCCAGATCCTGCTCGGCAAGGAGCTCGTGGTCTACTACGAGGCCATCCAGGAGTTCCTCGTCGCGGTCGACGAGGACGGCACAGTGATCGGCTGCGGCGCGCTCCACGTGATGTGGGAGGACCTCGGCGAGGTGCGCACCCTGGCCGTGAGCGAGGACGCGCGCGGCACGGGGCTGGGCCATCGGATGCTCGAGGCGCTCCTCCAGCGTGCCCGTGACCTGGGGCTCGAGCGCGTGTTCTGCCTGACCTTCGAGGTCGACTTCTTCGCCCGTCACGGCTTCCGCGCCATGAGTCCGGATCCGCTGCCGCCCGAGGTCTACGCCGAGCTGCTGCGCTCGAGCGACGAGGGTGTGGCGGAGTTCCTGGACCTCGCGCGGGTCAAGCCCAACACCCTGGGCAACACCCGGATGATCCTGCGCCTGGCCGACGCACCGGTCTGACCCTCGGCTCCGGCGTCAGGGCAGGCGCACGGTCCCGTCCTCGACCACCGCGAGCCCGTCGGCGACGAGGGAGTCCAGGCAGCGCGGCACCCTGTCGTCGGCCTCGTCGCTGCGCAGCTGCGCGATCCGCTCCCGGCTCGTGGGCCCCTCGCGCAGCAGCGCCATGATCCTGCCGCGCATCTGACGGTCGGTGCCCTCGAAGGCCTGGGTGCGGGCACGTGTCCCGGAGTCCGCCGGACGTCCCTTGGCCAGCCATGCGCAGTGCGGGGCCAGCGGGCAGATCTCGCAGTGAGGGGAGCGGGCCGTGCACACGAGCGCGCCGAGCTCCATCACCGCCTGGTTCCAGCGCACCGACCGCTCGGTCCCGGTGGGAAGGACCTCGGTGGCCAGCGCCCGCTGGGATGCGGTGAAGGTGCTGCCGGGGAAGGCCTCCCCGCGCACGCAGCGCACGAGCACCCGTCGGATGTTGGTGTCCGCGACCACCGCGCGCTCGTGGTGGGCGAAGGCGGTGACGGCGGCCGCGGTGTACTCGCCGATCCCCGGCAGGGCGCGCAGGGCCTCGAGCCCGACGGGCACCTCTCCGCCGTGCTCCTTGACGATGGCGCGGGCGCAGGCCTGTAGGCGCAGCGCGCGGCGCGGGTAGCCCAGGCGGTCCCATGCGCGCAGCACGTCGGCCGTGGGCGCCTCGGCGAGATCCTGCGGTCGGGGCCAGCGCCGCATCCACTCCTGCCAGCGGGGGAGGACCCGCACCACGGGGGTCTGCTGGAGCATGATCTCAGAGACCAGGATGCCCCAGGCGCTCGCATCGCTCGCCCGCCACGGCAGCTCGCGTCCTGCGCGGGCGAACCAGTCGATCACCGCGTCGATCCCGCTGCCGTCGAGCAGCCCGACGGGGTCGGGAGCGGTCACGGGCGATTCGGCGGGCACCCGGGCACGGTACCGCACGGGCGGGACGGTCGGACGTGCGGGAATCTCCGTGCCCGGGCATGAGAAAGACGGGGCGGGACCGTACGGTCCCGCCCCGTCCCTGCGCCGTTCTCACGGCGTCACGCGGAGTCTCCGGCAGAGCCGGAGGGGTTCCTTCACTGCTGCGGGGTCTGGCCCGGGGTGCTCGAGTCCTTGTTCTGGAGGGCGTCGCGGATCTCGGTGAGCAGCGCGATGTCCTCCGGGGTGGCCTCCGGGGCGTCGGGGTCCTCGCCGCGACGGATCATGGCCATGCGACGGGCCTTGGCCATCGGCAGCACGAACACGAAGTACACCACTGCGGCGGTGATGAGGAACGTGATGACGGCGGAGATGACCGAGCCGATGTCCACGAACGTCTTGTCATTGCTGGCGATGACGTGGAAGCCCAGGCCGATGCCGTTCGCGCCGCCGGCCGCGGCCACGATCGGGTTGATGATGTACGAGACGAAGGCGGTGACCAGAGCGGTGAAGGCACCACCGATCACGACACCGACGGCGAGGTCGATGACGTTGCCCTGCATGACGAAGTCCTTGAAGCCCTTCACGGTGCTTTCCTCACTGTTCGGAGACGCGGGGGATCGGGTGACACAGTGGATGCTGGGGAAGCACCCGCTGGGGAGATTAGAACATGATCGCGATCTCCAGCCAGCCTTCACGCACGGCGTGAGCGACTTCTCCCGTGTGCGACGGATCCACGGCGACGAGGATCTCCACAGCATCCGTGCTGGACACGGCGCCCATCGGGCCCGTCGCCGTCGCGTCGGCCGGGACCTCGACGACCATCGCATCGATCCTGCGCGTTTCACCGGGCATCTCGGTCGAGACGACGAGGCTGAGCTCGTCGCCCGAGGCGAGGTGCGGCAGCAGCGCGGGGGCCACGGGCACGACCACCACGGCCCGTCCCGTCAGCGGCGGTGACTGCGCCTCCTCGCGCAGCCTCGCCGGGGCGAGGACCTCCCCCGAGCCCACGCCGCGCGAGAGGCGCAGGCCCTCCAGCCGTGAGGGATCCGAGGTCGAGTCCTCGGGGACGAGTGCATCGGCGACCTCGGCCTCGCGAAGGTCCCCGGACTGGATCACGCTTCCCGCGGGCAGCTCGTGCGCGGCGACGAGCACGCCGCGCGCATCGGCCGACGCGGGCAGCAGCCCGGGCAGGACCGCCACGGCGAGCAGCGCGGCGAGCAGGATGCTCAGCAGGCGCCGTCGCCGACGGACGGCTCGATGCCAGCGGGGGAGGGAGTCGTGCAGTCGTCGCAGCATGCCCCGACGCTAGGGCGAGCTGGTGGGCGCCGAGCGTCGCCCGTCGTCACTGTGGACGACGGGGTGATGTGGAGGAACGACGGCGGGATGCTCAGTCCGCGGCGGAGGCGGCCGCAGGGGCCGCGGACGAGCCGCTCGACGCGCTCGAGGTCTCCTTCGACGAGGAGGCGCTGCTCGAGGAGTCGGAGGAGCTCGAGGAATCGGACGAGCTCGTGGAGTCCGAGGAGTCCGACGACGCCGAGGAGGCGGTGCGCGAGGACGCGGAGTCCGTCGAGTAGAAGCCCGAGCCCTTGAACACGACGCCCACGCTGTCGAAGACCTTGCGCAGAGCGGACTGCCCGCACTCGGGGCAGAGAGTCAGCGAGTCCTCGCTGAAGCTCTGGTACTTCTCGAAACGGTGGCCGCAGTTCTTGCAGGCGTACGCGTACGTGGGCACAGGGTCCTCCACATCCAGGGTGATCGGCGCCTCCCGAGGCGCCCGCACGAGCTTACCGCCGCGCGGGGCCGACCAGCAGGGCCGCCCGGGGTGATGCTCGACGCGCCGCTCGCCCTCAGCTGCGCCCGGAAGGCGCACCGCCCGGGCAATGATCCCGGCCCGTCAGGACCCGAGCCGCTCCACACCGTCGGTGGTGAGCACGGCGTGCGCCGGGCGGTCGTGCGGCTCGCGCGGCAGGGCGCCCGGGGCCAGGACCTCCCAGGGATGGACGACGGCGACGACCAAAGCCGTGCGCGCGTGGTCGAGCGCTCTGTCGTAGTAGCCGCCGCCGTGTCCCAGCCGTGTGCCGGAGCGGTCCACGGCGAGGGCCGGGGCGAGCACGAGATCCGTCCGGGCCAGGGCGTCGGCGCCCTCGCGCGGTCCCGACGGCTCCCCGCCGAAGCCTCGCGCGGGAGGCGGCGCGAGCGGGGAGGAACCGTCCCATGCGGCCCAGTCGATCGCCTCGCCCGCGTGCACCGGCAGCAGGATGCGGTGGCCGCGGTCGGCGAGCACGCGCATCAGCATCCGCACGTCGGGCTCGGTGGGCGTCGGGTCGAAGGCCGCGATCCGCAGCCGGCCCGTCGCACGGGGCAGGAGGGCGAGCACCTCGCCGGCCCGGCCCGCGAGTCGCGCTTCCTCGTCGGGTGAGCGGTGGGCGGTCGCGGCGCGCTCGGTGCGCAGTCCCGTGCGCAGGGCCCGCTTGCGCACGGCGGGAGCCTGCTGAGAGTTCTCCTCCACGGCCCCAGCATGGCACCGCGGACGCCGCCCCTGCGATGGCTACGATGCCCGGATGCCCCCTGTCTGGCCGCTCGTGCTCTCGGATGCGGAACTCACCCTGCGTCCGCTGCGCCGTCGCGACCGCCGTGCCTTCGAGACGCTGCTGGTGCGCAACCGCGAATGGCTCTCGCCCTGGGACGCGACGGACCCCGAGCGCCGTCGGCCCCGGCCCACCCATGCGGAGCTGCTGCGCTGGTCGGCGCGGGAGGGGCGCGCCGGCCGCCACCTCAGCCTGCTGCTGTGCGCGGACGGCCGACCCGCGGGCCAGGTGAGCGCGGGACCGATCCTGTACGGCGCGCAGTCCTCGGCGACGATCGGCTACTGGATCGACCACGCCCGCGCCGGCCGCGGGTATGCGCCGCGCGGCGTCGCCCTGCTCATCGACCATCTCTTCGCCGAGGTCGGGCTGCACCGGGTGGAGATCAACATCCGCCCCGAGAACGAGGCCAGCCTGCGGGTCGCCCGCAAGCTCCACCTGCGCGAGGAGGGGCTGCGCGAGCGGTTCATCCACGTCGACGGCGCCTTCCGCGACCACCTGAGCTTCGCCCTCACGGCGGACGAGGTCGAGACCGACGAGCGCGGCAGGGGAGTGCTCGCGCGGTATCGGCGCGAACACATGGGCGCCACGGGCGCGTCGTGACCAGCTGAATCACAGCCGTGTCATTAGGGTGGGCGAGGTGGAGACCTTCAACCTCGGGGCTGTCCTTTTCGCCCTCCTGCTGCTCGTCTGGGTCGGCTATGCCGTCCCGCGCAGCGCGGAGCGCCGGGAGCTGATCTCGAGAGCGCGTGACGCGATGCGCTCCCGGGACTCCCGCACCGCGCGGGATCTCTCCGAGGCCGCCCACTCCCGCCCGAGAGCCCGTGAGGTGCACGTCATGAATGACGACCGTCTGCTGCTGCGTCCCGCCGATCCGACCGCCCGCCCGCGCTTCGACGCGTCCCCGGGCACCCGTGTCGACCCCTATGAGGAGGCCGGGCGCCAGCGCCGCACCCTGCGCGTGGTCCTGCTCGCCCTCGCGCTGGTGACGATCGGGGTCGGCGTGCTCGCCGGCGTTTCGATCCTGCCGGTGTGGAGCGTGCTGCTTCCGCTCGCGGTCCTCGCCGCCTACGTGGTGGGCCTGCGTCGCGCCGAGCTGGACCGCCGGTCCCGTCTGCGCCGCGCCGCCGAGCTGCGCGACGCCGGTACGACGGCGTCGGCCACCGCATCGAGCCCCGCCGGGAAGAGCGCTTCGGCCGAAGATGCCCCGCAGGTCGCAGCACCGATCGCTCGGTCGGACGAGCGCTCCACCAGCGCGACGACCGCGCGCACCCAGGTCGATGCGACCGCGCAGACGGAGGAGCACGTGGAGCTGGGTGAGGAGATCGAGTCCGCGAGCGCCGCCCTCGCCGCGCCCGGCGAGTGGATCCCGCGCCCCGTGCCGCGCCCGTCCTACGCCCTGCGCGGCGAGGTCGAGGATCTCGCCACCCGCCACGCGGCCCACCGCAGCAGCGTCGCCCCTCAGCATGTCGCACTCGAGGTCGAGACCGACGACGTGGCCGACGAGGCCCTGCACGAGGAGCCGCAGCGCACGCCCGCCTCGGATCTCGGCCTGGACGAGATCCTCGCGCGCCGCCGCGCCTGAGACCCTGAGCCGACCACAGCCCGCGCCAGCCACAGGAGGCACAGTGACCGCACCCGAGGAGCTTCTGGAGGCGGCCGAGGCCGCCGCGTCCCTCGCCGCCGACTACGTGCGCGGCCTGGATCGCACCGCCCTGCAGCGGGAGTACAAGAACGACAGCCACGACATCGTGACCGCCCACGACCGCGCGTGCGAGGAGATCATCGTGCGCGAGCTCGCGCGCCGCGTGCCGGGCGCCCGCGTGATCGGCGAGGAGGGCGGCGAGCGGCCCGGTGCCGGGGCCGACGGCGGGTCCTCCGACTCCGAGATCACCTTCTACGTCGACCCGATCGACGGGACCAGCAACTTCGCGGCCGGGCTGCCGCTGTTCTGCGTCTCGATCGGGGTCGCCGTCGGCGGAGAGCTGGTCGCGGGAGTGGTCGACGCGCCCGTGCTCGGCGAGGTGATCAGCGCGGCCGACGGACCGGTGCGGCTGAACGGGGTCGAGGTCGCCGGGCGCCCGACCCTCGCCGCGAAGGACGCGCTCGTCCTCACCGGCTACCCGGGGTACCGCGCCTACAGCGAGCTTGCCGAGCTGTCCGCGGCGCACGGACGGCGCCTGTCCGACGGGGTCTCGGCGGTCCGCCACCTGGGCTCGGCCGCGCTCGAGCTCGCGTACGTGGCGCTGGGCCGTGCCGATGCGACCCTGCTTCCTTCGATCAACGCCTGGGACGTCGCCGCCGGATTCCACCTCGTCCAGAGCGCGGGCGGCAGCCTGCGCACCTGGCCCGGGACCACGGGGCAGGGGCGGCCCGTGCAGGAGCAGCCCGCATACGTCGCGTGCACCGGTCCCGAGCGCCTCGCAGTGCTCGACGAGCTCATGGACGAGGTGCAGGCGGCCCGCGACGAGCGGGTCGCGTGAGAGCGGGCGACGGCAGCTGCGGAGGCTCCGCTCCGGCTCCGTGACAGGTCGCTGTGATCCTCGTCAAGACGGCTCCGAGCGGTCGTGAGCACCGGCTTCGCGATGCTAGGCTTGCCAGGTCGCCACGCGGCACGGGGCTTTAGCTCAGTTGGTAGAGCGTTTCGTTCGCAATGAAAAGGTCAGGGGTTCGATTCCCCTAAGCTCCACGCAGGTCAGACAGAACATCGCCCCGCTTCCGGATCATCGGAAGCGGGGCGATTGTGTTCATTGGGTGTTCATGCTCAACGATGACGCCCCCACCCCTCCCCGCACTGTCCTCACCGATACAGCCCCTCTGTCCCACCCTGGGCGCACACTGCTCGCATGAGGAGCATGCGAGAGCGGGACGCGGAGTGGGCGCACGAGGTACGGATGCGAATCGAGCAGCGGGTGTACCCGCTGCTCGAGCCGTCCGCCGCGGCGGCTGACGACGAGTGGGCGCGACGTGGCGAGGAGTCGCAGGATCCGGGCGACTGGGAGGCGGCCTAGTTCAGCAGCAGTCGTCGGTGTCGTCGTTCTCGGTCACCAGCGCAGAGACGGGCTGCTTGCAGGCGTCGCCTCGCCAGGCTTCGATTCCTTCGCGGATCGCGAAGGCGGCGATGACGAGTGCGGCGATCGAGTCCGCCCAACCCCAGCCGAGAAGACTGTTGAGGAGGAGGCCGATCAGGACGGCGCCCGACAGGTACGAGCAGATGAGGGTCTGTTTGGAGTCTGAGACAGCGGAGGCTGATCCGAGCTCGAGACCGGTGCGGCGTTCGAACAGGGAGAACGCGGGCATGATCGCGACGCTGAGGGCAGCGAGCACGATCCCCACCAGAGAGTGTTCGGGTTCGGCGAACCCGATGAGAGTGCGGAGCGCATCCACGGTGACAAACGCGGCAAGGGCAAAGAAGGAGACCGCGATGATGCGTAGTGCAACTGGCTCGCGCCGGTGCTGGTCCCTGCCCGCGAACTGCCACGCGACGGCAGCGGCCGAGAGCACTTCGACGATCGAATCGAGGCCGAAGCCCACCAGTGCAGCGGAGGATGCGACGTTGCCCGCAGCCAGCGCCACGATCGCCTCGACGACGTTGTAGCTGATGGTTGCCGCGACGACCCAGCGGATGCGGCGTTGCAGAACGGCCCGACGGGAGGGGGTCAGGTTGGTGGCTGTAGCTGGGGTGGTCATTTGCATGTGCACCCTTCTCCGCTGCAGCAGTCAGGGTCGACGAACAGCATGAGCTGCAGAAGAACGCCGAGAGCGTGACTGAGGTGTTCGTTGGTGAGGCGGTACCAGGTGTTACGGCCGTCGCGAATTCCTTCGACAAGGCCGCAGCCCCGGAGGCAGGCGAGCTGGTTGGACATGACCTGGCGGCTGACGCCGAGAGACTCTGCGAGGTCAGAGGGGAATGCTGGTGCTTCACGTAGCGCGAGCAGGATCCTGGCCCGCGTGGTGTCGGAGAGCGCGTGTCCGAGGCGGGCTAACGCTTCGGTGTGGTCGATGGCGGTGGTCTCCTGCATCCGCCGGACGATACAGGGTGCCGTGTACTGAATGGAAGTGCGGGTCCCGAGGCGCAGAATGCGTCGAATGGAGGACACGGCTCAGTACGGGGCGTCGGAGCGCAGCGGGCAGATCGTCTCGTCGATCCTCATCGGGTACCGGCTCACGATCGGGGCCCCGGTCGAGACTATGCTCGGGCGGATCCGCCTCGAGGGAATGGAGATGGACTGCGGCCGTCGCCCGGGTCTGCGGTGGGTGCAGGTGTTGCTGCAGGCGAACCCGGGGTGATACGAACCGAAAGTCAGGGCGCATGCATCACGCGGGCCTAGGCTCGGTGAATGAACGCCAAGATGACACACGCGGCCGTCACGCTCCTCCATGAGCTCCGGGTGTCGTTCCCGACGAGCGCTGATGTGCTACATCGCGATCTGAGCCGGATGGATCCTGAGGATCCGTTCCTTGAGCGCCGTGTCAGATCGAGGCTCATGCTCGGGCGAGGGACCGCGGTCGTTCCCAACGATGCGGTGGTCATGGAGATCGTGGAGATGATTCGTCGCGGCGACTTCGGCGTGACGACGAGCGGCCCATGAGCACGCCCCTCCCGCAGTACGCGAACGCCCCACCCTCTCGGTCGAGGGTGGGGCGTTGCACTGCACGGGCCGCGCGTGTCGCGGGGTCTCATGTCCGGTACTGGGCGAGGACCGGGCATTCGAAGGGATCGCGGGCTGCCAGGCCGACGTCGTTGAGATACCGCACGACGATCATGTACGAACGATGCAGTGGTACCTCGGTGTAGGGGACGTTCAGGGCCGCGCATTTCGCGCGCACGATCTCGCGTGCCTTCGAGAGGTGGATGCGCGGCATGGAGGGGAACAGGTGGTGCTCGACCTGGTAGTTCAAGCCGCCGAGCAGAGCGGTTGCCCACCATCCGCCCTGGATGTTCCTGGAGGTGCGGACCTGTTTGGAGAAGAAGTCCAGCCGTGCACCGCGGGCGATGACGGGCATGCCCTTGTGGTTGGGCGCGAAGGACGCCCCCATGTAGACGCCGAACACCGCGAACTGCACACCCAGGAACGCGAACGCCATACCGAGGGGCAGCAGCAGGAAGACCGGTGCTGCGATCGCGACGAAGCGGGCAGTGAGAAGGGCGAGCTCGGAGGGCCGGTGCTTCACCTTCGGGGTGAACAGCAGGTGCTTGAAGCTGTGGAGGTGGAGGTTCAGCCCTTCGAGCGTGAGGAGAGGGAAGAACAGCCATCCCTGGCGGCGGGTGATCCATCGTTGGAGACCGCGGGCTCTGGCGGCGTCTTCGGGAAGGAACGAGATCGTGTCGACGGCGACGTCGGGGTCCTTGCCGACCTTGTTCGGGTTGGCGTGATGGCGCGAGTGCTTGGAGTCCCACCACGTGTAGCTGAGGCCCACGATGCCCGCGAGCACTCTGGCGAGATGCGTGTTGGCCTTGCCTCCTGCCAGGACCTGGCGGTGCCCGGCCTCGTGGCCGATGAACGCGATCTGCGTGAAGGCGACGCCCAGGGCGCCAGCGACGATGAGCTGGAACCAGCTGCTTCCGAGGAGCAGGAAGGCGACGACGCACACCCCGAGCAGGACGAGGACGGCCGCGCCGACCAGCGCGTAGTACCAGCGCGCCCGATGGAGTAGCCCAGCAGCTTTGACGTCCTTGGAGACCTCCATGAACGCTCGCAGCTGCGGTGGGAAGGACTCAGCATCCAGGTGCGTCGTGGAAAGGGTCGAGCTCTGCTCGAGTGGGCGAGTGACCATGGAGGCCTACCTTCGCAGTGGCGCGTGAACCTACGCCGAGTTCGCCGAGGGACTCCTCGACTCGGTCGACGCTACAGAGTCTTCCTGCGTCCGATCTGTGCGGAGTGGGGGCGTCAGTGGGCTGAGCTCCTGGGACGAGGAGGCGGCAACGCAGCGGCCATGAATAGCTGCGGGTCGATCGTATGGCCGACCCATACGGACGGCCGTCACCGACCGTTGAGTGAAGCTCGAGGAGTACGACGTGTTCTCCGGGGTCTCCGCAACCACGGGCCCCGTGAGTCGCTCGTCGGTCTCGTCTGCGCAGCTCCCTGGCTCTCGTTCCGTCCCACCACCGTCGCGGGCGCGGCCGTCCTGAGGTGAGCGCCGGATGCTCCGATCTCGATCTCGGTCTCGGGCGGGAATCGGAGGGCCGGTGATTCGCGCAGACGCTTCGTGTACCGCAAGTCGGCGCAGTCCAGGACCGGGATCCCCACCACTGCCACGGTCGACCGGCTGCGTTGTCGGTGGACGGGTTCGTCCGGGAAGAGGGCGTGAAAGGTCTCGGGCATCGATTCGCCGGGTGCGGACTGCAGTGAGGAGCGCGTTGCAGGAAGGCCCGGTCCGGACACGGGCATTGGCCGTGTCCGCGACCCAGTGCCGAATTCGCTCGAGCGCGGCGGTGCCCCGATCGACGAGGTGACAGCGATGATCGGGTGTCCCCGACGTCGTTGCCGGGAGTACTCGGTGGCCACGACGAACCGCTCCCGGATCAACGGCTCTCAGCCTCCGATTCCCCATCGTGGGTATCGGACCGGGACCCAGAGCGTTGCACCTCCTCCTCTTTCGTCGGCGACGGAGCGGACTTCTTCTCGGCCTCGTGGCGTGAGCCACAGCACCTCGGCGTGATGGGGCGCGTGCCTCGATCCGTCTTCATGCAGGGTCATCCATGTCCCTCTCCCGTTCCCAACATGCATTGGAGTGTCCATCATGGGCTTCATCGGAGCTCTCATCTCGTGGCTGATCATCGGCGCGATCGTCGGGGTCATCGCCCGCGCAGTCATGCCCGGCAAGCAGGGCATGGGCATCGGGACGACCATCGTCCTCGGCGTCGTCGGTGCGCTCGTCGGCGGCTTCATCGGCGGTCTGTTCGGATCGAAGGGCGTCAGCGGGGTCTTCTCCGACCCGTGGAGCATCTGGACGGTCGTCCTGTCCGTCATCGGTGCGCTGATCGTCATGGTCGTCTACGGTCTGGCCACCGGTCGTCGTCGGTGAATGACCCGAGAGGTCGCGAAGGCGCCCCCACCTCCGAAAGAGGTGGGGGCGCCTTCATTGGTCGTCGAGAGGCGGTGGGCGATGCCCCGAGGATCGGGGTCTCGGTCGACCGAGGCGCGCTCAGCGACCGGGGGTACCGGCGAGGCTGCACTTCCGAGGCTGCACTTCCGGGGAGGGGCTTCGAGCCTCGCTTCGACCACACGGTTCATGGGCGGTTGCGGCAAAGTGCTGTTCCACATATATGACGTCTGGGTGCCTCCTCTCCCTTATACGCACGAAGACTCCGGCCTCCGTGAGCCGCGACCAGTTGCCTCATCTGATGCCGTGAGTCCTCTACTGCTTCCGCGATGCCCTGGGCGCTGCGATGCGGTGGATCCGGAGCGGTCCTGATCTGCGTGCTCGCGGGTGCATGCACCCGCCAAAGGAGCAGGGCGGTGGAACGGAGGGCGTCGCCCACCCGCGCACGGACGGAGGCCCTCCAGGCCGGGTCGAGACGGGTGAGACGAGCAGCGGGCGGCATGCGCCGGGATCTGCGCTCGACGGGCGGTGCCTGACGTGGGCAGTGGAGAGTCCTGTGCGGCTGTGGGGCTACCATCGCACCAGCCGACGAGGAGGCTCTCATGTGCGGACGGTTCGTGCTCGACTTCGACGAGGCGGGACTGCTGCGCGCCTATGTCGCCACCAAGGCCGACCAGGACGGCCCCGATTGGTCACCCGCCTACTCGATCGCCCCGTCGACCCTCGCGCCCGTCGTCCGCGAGCACTTCGAGGAGGACGGCGAGCTGCTCCGCACCCTCGAGCCCGCACGATGGGGCCTGCACCCCTCCTGGGCGAAGGACAAGGGGCCCCGCCCGATCAACGCGCGCTTCGAGACCGTGACCACCAACGGCATGTTCCGCGGTCCCTTCGCGAGCGCCCGCGTGGTGGTCCCGATGAACGGCTACTACGAGTGGGTCGAGCAGGCCGACGGCGCCAAGCAGCCCTTCTACGTGCACGCCGAACACGGCGGTCTGCTGCACGCGGCCGGTCTCGCCTCCGCGCGCAAGGACGGCGAGGTCTGGCAGATCTCGTTCACGATCATCACCCGCGAGGCGAAGGATGCCGCGGGCGACGTCCACGACCGCATGCCCGCCTACCTCCCGGAGGACATGCTCGGCCGCTGGCTCGCTCCCGACAAGCTCGAGGGCGAGGAGAAGAACGCGCTGCAGCACGAGCTCGGCGAGGCCTCCGACGAGATCGCCACGACGCTGGTCACCCATCCGGTGGACCGCCAGGTCAACAGTGTCCAGAAGACTGACCGCACCGATCCCTCGCTCATCGAGCCCGTCGAGCTGGACTGAGGGCGGGCGCGAGACGGCACGGGTCGCGCTCCGTCTGCACGCGGCGTCCGCCTACACTCGCCGCCATGGGACATGTGCACGGCATCGGCGGCTTCTTCCTGCGTGCCACGGATCCGCAGGGCCTCACCACCTGGTATCGCGACGTGCTGGGACTCGACATCGACGAGAACGGACTGTGGCACCAGCAGGCGGGGCCGACGGCCTTCGCCGCCTTCCCCCAGGACACCGACTACTTCGGGGACTCTGGGCAGACGGCCATGCTCAACCTGCGCGTCGTTGATCTGGATGCGCTGCGCGCGCGGCTCCAGGGGGTCGGGGCGGACGTCGAGGACGAGGTACAGGAGATGGAGAACGTGGGCCGCTTCGGATGGGTGCGAGACCTCGAGGGGAACCGCATCGAGCTGTGGGAGCCGGCGCCGAGCGGCTCCTGAGCCGTCACGCCACCGTGCAGCGGGCTCTGCCGAGCCTCATTCCGCGCCCCCGCGCGAACCCTCATTTCCGCATGTGACGAGGCCCTTCCGTGCGGTACCGGGCGCCGCATACGTTCGGGAGAGATCACGGTCCCGAGGTCGTGATCTGACGAACGACTCCCGAGCCGGAAGGTGCCTCCGCCGTGACCTCACCGAAAGACGCAGAGAAGATCGCAAGGAGGTTCCGCGAGGTCTTCGCGCGGATCGCACCGGGCGCCGTGGAGCGCGAGCGCGAGCACCTGCTGCCGCGCGAGGAGGTCGCCGAGCTCGCGGCCCTCGGGTTCGGCGCGCTGCGCATCCCGATCGCCGACGGCGGCGCGGGCCTGAGCATCCCGCAGGCCGCCCGCATCTGGGTGGACGCCGCCGCGGCCGACTCGAGCCTGCCGCAGATCTTCCGCGGCCAGTTCGCGGTCGTGGAGGACCGCGTGCACACGAGCGAGGACTCGCGCGAGGACTGGCTGCGCCGTTTCCTCGACGGCGAGATCGTCGGCAACTCCTGGAGCGAGGCCTCGGGCTCCACGACCGCGAGCCCCTCGACCCGCCTGGTCTCCTCGCCGCAGGGGCTGCGTCTGCGCGGCCGGAAGTACTACACGACCGGCAGCATCTTCGCCCAGTGGACCGATGCCACCGCGGCCGACGACTCCGGCGAGACCGTCGCGGTCCTCGTGCCCACCGATGATCCCGGCGTGAGCGTGAGCGACGACTGGAACGGCTTCGGGCAGCAGCTCACGGGGACGGGGACGATCGTGTTCGACGACGTCCCCGTCGATCCCGGAAACGTCATCGTCCTCACGGACCGCTTCAGCTACCAGACGGCGCTCTACCAGCTCGTCCTCCTCGTGGTGCAGGCGGGCATCGCCCGCCGGGCCGCCGAGGACGCGGCCGACGCCGTCCGCGCCCGCACGCGCGTGTACAGCCACGGCCTCGCCTCCCGGGCGCGGGACGACGGCCAGATCCTTGCGGTCATCGGGCAGGTCCGCTCCGCGGCCTTCGCCGCCGAGGCGATCGTCGACCGCGCCGCCGAGGCGCTCCAGCGGGCCTCCGACCTCGAGCCGGAGCGCGGCTCCGAGGCGCAGCGGGCGGCCCTCGCCGAGGCCGAGCTCGCCACCGCCGAGGGCCAGGTCGTGCTCGCCGAGCTCGTCCCCGAGGCCGTCACCCGGCTCTTCAACGCCCTCGGCGCCTCGGGCACGAGCATCGACCTGGGCCTCGACCGCCACTGGCGCAACACCCGCACGGTCTCCTCCCACAACCCGGTGATCTACAAGCAGCGCATCATCGGCGACCATCTGGTCAACGGCGCGGATCCCCTCCGTCTCTGGGCCGTCGGCACGGCTTCCGCAGCGGACGGACCGGGGGCGACGGCCGATCCCGCCCCGGAGCATCGCCCCGCCGAGGCCCGAGAGGCGGTCGCCCGCGCATGAGCAAGCAGATCCGCTTCAACGCCTTCGACATGAACTGCGTCGCCCACCAATCGCCGGGACTCTGGCGCTATCCCGGGGACCAGTCCTGGCGCTACAAGGACATCGAGTACTGGCAGGACATCGCGCGGATCGCCGAGCGCGGACTGTTCGACGCCGTGTTCATCGCCGACGTGCTGGGCACCTACGACGCCTTCGACGGCAACGACCTGGCCGCGATCCGCCAGGGCGCGCAGGTGCCCGTGAACGACCCGGTACAGCTCGCGGCGGTCGGAGCGGCCGTCACCGAGCACGTGGGCTTCGGTATCACGGCGGGCACCGCCTTCGAGCACCCGGTGCCCTTCGCCCGGCGCCTGTCGACCCTCGACCACCTCACCAAGGGCCGGGTGGGATGGAACGTCGTCACCGGCTACCTGCCCTCGGCCGCGAAGAACCTCGGCCAGCACGACCTGGTCGAGCACGACGCGCGCTACGACCACGCCGACGAGTACCTCGAGGTGATCTTCAAGCTCCTCGAGGGCTCGTGGGAGGACGACGCCGTGGTCCGCGATGCCGCCTCCGGCGTGTTCACGATCCCCGAGAAGGTGCACCACATCGGGCACCACGGCACCTTCTTCGACGTCCCCGGCATCCACCTCTCGGAGCCCTCGCCCCAGCGCACCCCGGTGGTCTTCCAGGCCGGCGCCTCCCCACGGGGCGTGCGCTTCGCGGCCGAGAACGCCGAGGCGATCTTCATCGGCGGCCCCACCAAGGAGATCGCCCGCAGCACCGTCCAGCGCATCCGGAAGGCGCTCGTGGACGCCGGCCGCGGGCCCTACGACGCGAAGATCTACCTGCTCAGCACGATCATCACCGACGAGACGGCGGCCGGGGCGCGCGCGAAGCACGCGGATCTGCTCTCCTATGCGAGCGTCGAGGGCACGGAGGTGTTCTTCTCCGGCTGGCTCGGCGTGGACTTCGCCGCCTACGACCTCGACCAGCCGCTGGGCGCCGTGCAGTCCAACGCCATCCAGTCCGCGCTCGCCGCCTTCCAGGGCGACAACGAGCGCGGGGAGACCTGGACGGTCCGCGACATCGTGCGGCTCGGCGGCATCGGAGGCCAGGGGCAGGTCTTCGTCGGCTCGCCCTCGGAGATCGCCGACACCCTCGTCGACATCGTCGAGGAGACCGACGTCGACGGCTTCAACCTCGCCTACGCGACCACGCCGGGAACCTTCGAGGACTTCGTGGACCTGGTGGTGCCGGAGCTGCAGCGCCGCGGGGTCTACCCGCAGGAGTACGCGCCGGGGACGCTGCGCCACAAGCTGCTCGGGGCGGGGGACCGCCTGCCCGCGAACCATCGCGGCGCGCAGTACCGGGTGGGCGGGCCGCTCTCGACGATCGACGACGTCACGGGGACGGGCAGGCCCGACCCGGCGTCCGGGCCCGGCCCGGCGACGGCCTGACGCACGCCGCGGGGGAGGGGATCAGGACCGCACGAGACGACGGATCGCCTCGGTGGCCTCGTCGATCTTCTCCTCCGCGTTCGCGCCGCCGCCCTTGACGGCGTCGGCGACGCAGTGGCCCAGGTGATCGTCCAGCAGCTCGAGGGCGACGTTCTCGAGCGCTCGGCTGACGGCGGAGATCTGGGTCAGCACGTCGATGCAGTAGCGGTCGTCCTCGATCATCTTGGCGACGCCGCGCACCTGGCCCTCGATGCGCTTCATGCGGCGCTCGAGAGCCGCCTTGTCCTCGCTGTACCCGTTCATGGCGCTCCTCCCCGTCGGCCGCACGTCCTTCGGCCCGGCCTCGCACGATACCCCTCCCCGGTATGCCCGGCAATGCGCGGACAGTCGACCCGGCATGCCCGAGTCGAGCCGGCTCGAGCCGGCTCGAGCCGGCTCGAGCCGATCCGGGGAGGGGCGTGCGCGGAGCGGCTCAGGCCGCGGCGCGGCTCCCGGCCGAGCGGCGACGCAGCGTCGGATCCAGGATCGGGGGAGTGCTGTACTCCTGGTCCATGCGCCCCACGCCCGTCCCGGGTGCGACGATCTCGTCGATGCGGTCCAGGACGTCGTCCGTCAGCTCGACCTCCGCGGCGGCGAGCGAGTCCTCGAGGTGCTCCATGGTGCGGGGGCCGATGATCGCGGCGCTGACGCCCGGGTGGGCGATCACGAAGGCGAGCGCCATGTGCGTGAGCGTGAGCCCGGAGTCCTGCGCGAGGGCGAGCAGATCCTCCACGGCGTCGATGCGCCGCGGGTCCCGGAGCGCCGCGAACATCTGCGTGCGGCGCAGGTCGCTCTGCCGTCCCCGCCGCACCCTGCCGGTGAGCATGCCGCTGGCCAGCGGGCTCCAGATGATCGTGCCCATGCCGTACCGCTCGGCGACGGGGAGCACCTCGCGCTCCACCGTGCGGTCCAGCAGGGAGTAGTGCGGCTGCTCGGTGCGGAAGCGCTCGAGCCCGCGATCGCGGGCCACCCACTGCGCCTCGACGATCTCGGAGGCCGGCATGTCGGAGGTCCCGATCGCCCGCACCTTCCCGCTGCGCACCAGATCGGTGAGCGCGGAGAGGGTCTCCTGGATGTCGGTGGCCGAGTCCGGGCGGTGCAGCTGCAGCAGGTCCAGATGATCCGTCCCCAGGCGGCGCAGCGAGTTCTCGATCGCCGTCATGATCCAGCGGCGGGACCCGCCGCGGTGGTTGGGGTCCTCGTCGAGCGGACGCCCGAACTTCGAGGCGAGGACCACCTCGTCGCGGCGGCCGCGCAGCGCGCGACCGAGCATCTCCTCGGACTCGCCGTAGGCGTCGGCGGTGTCGACGAGGTTGATGCCCGCGTCCAGCGCGCGCCCCACCATCGCGTCCACCTCCTGCTGGTCGCCGTTGCCGAACGAGCTGAACATCATGGCGCCGAGGGCGAAGGGCGAGACCTGGATCCCTGTGCGGCCGAGCGAGCGGTGCTTCATCTGAGTCCTCCTGGGACGGGGCCGGGCCCGGATGGACCCGGGTAGGCTGGCCGAAGAAACGGAACCTGCGTCCACAACTATGCGGAACGTGGTTCCGGTTGTCAACGTCCTGCCGCGGGACCGAGCGCCCGCGTCCGATCCGAGAGAGGGTGCGCGTGAGCCAGGAGAGGCCGGAGACCCCCGAGAGTCCAGTGAGCGAGGGCGCCCCGCGGCGTCGGCGTGCGGATGCCGAGCGCAATGCCGAGGCCGTGCGCGAGGCGGCGAAGCAGGTGTTCGCGGAGTCCGGGATCGACGCCCCGATGCGCGAGATCGCCGCGCGCGCCGGGGTCGGCGTCGGCACGGTGTACCGCAGCTATCCGCTGCGCTCGGACCTCATCATCGCGGTGTTCCGGCACGAGCTCGAGGCCACCGCCCAGGACGCGAGGACCCTCGCCGACGAGCATCCTCCGCGCGAGGCGCTGCGCCTCTGGACCCGCAGCCTGGCGCGCTTCCTGGCGACGAAGCGGGGCTTCGCGACGGCCCTGCATTCGGGCGATCCCGCCTACGCGCCCCTGCCTGCGCAGTTCCTCGGCGTGCTGGCGCCCGAGGTCCAGCGGATCCTGGACCTCGGAGCGGCCGACGGGACCATGCGCCGCGACATCCGCGCCGAGGACATGATCCACGCGCTCGGGCGGCTCAGCGACGCGGGTCCCGCCGACGGCACGGACGCCGACGCGTCGCGCATGATCGATGTCCTGCTCGACGGCATCGCCGTACGGTGAGCGACGGATCCGGCCGTAGTCTGAGCGCATGAACCGTCGGGCCCGCCCCTCCGCCGCGCGCTCCGGCCGCACCGCCCCCGCCTCCTCGCGACGTGCCGGGCGCAGCGCGTCGGATCGCAGCACCGCCGGCCGGAGCGCCACCCCCGCGTCGGCCGCTCCCGCCGAGCTCCCCGTGCTGCGCGTCGGGTTCATCCCGGGCGTCGAGCCCGACCGGTTCGCGCGGCGCTGGCGCAGCGGGCAGCGCGCCGCCCGGCTCGAGCTGGTCCCCGTCCCGCTCTCCCGTCAGGCCGACGTGCTCGGGACGGGCGAGGTCGACATGTGCTTCGTGCGCCTGCCGCTGGACGCCGACGGATCGGGCACGGCGGGCGGGCTGGGAGAGCTGCACCTCGTCGAGCTCTGGGAGGAGCGCCCGATGGTCGTCGTCGGCATCGAGAACATCCTCTCCCTGCACGAGGAGATCACCGTCGCCGACCTCGCCGAGGACCCGGAGATCCCCTCGGCGCACCCCGACGACGCCGCGGACCGGGTCGCCGTCGTCGCCACCGGGGTCGGCCACGCTCTGCTGCCCATGTCCCTCGCGCGGCTGCACCACCGCAAGGACGTCGTGCACCGGCCCCTCGCGGATGCGCCCGCCACCCGGATCGCCCTGGCCTGGCCGAGGGGGGCCGACGACGCCGTGCGCCAGGAGTTCGTGGGCGCCGTGCGCGGACGCACCGCCCGTTCCTCGCGCTGAGGCGCGCAGCGGGCTGACCACACCGGACGTCCCGTGCGCGCGGCCGGGCGCGGCGTTAGGGTCGTAGCACCGCCGTCGCACCCGAGGAGAACGCCGTGACCGAGTCGTCCCGCATGAACGTCGAGAGCTTCAACCTCGACCACCGCGCCGTGCGCGCCCCGTACATCCGCATCGCCGACCGCAAGACGCTGCCCCACGGCGACGTGCTCACGAAGTTCGACGTGCGCTTCACCCAGCCCAACGTCACCCACCTCGACTCCGAGGTCGTCCACTCGCTCGAGCACCTCATGGCCGAGCACATGCGCAACCACACGGGGGATGTCATCGACGTCTCCCCGATGGGCTGCCGCACGGGCTTCTACGCGCTGCTCTCCGGCGAGCACGAGGTCGCCGACTTCGCGCCGGTCCTCGAGGCCACCCTCCACGACCTGCTGCAGGCCGAGGAGGTCCCCGCCGCGAACGAGGTCCAGTGCGGCTGGGGCGCCCACCACACCCTCACGGGAGCGAAGGACGCCGCCCAGTCGTTCCTCGCCCGCCGCGACGAGTGGGAGGACGTCGGCGCCTGACTCAGGTCGCGTCCATCGCCTCCCGCACCGCGGTGAGCAGGCGCGTCGTCCGGGCGCTGGCGGCGATGTCGTCGACGGTGACGACCTCGCCGTCCTGATCGGCCAGCGGCACCCGCCAGTTCGGGTACTCCGAGTCCGTGCCCGGCTGGTTCTGGATCCTGCGCTCGCCCACGCAGTCCACGAGGGAGACCCCGACGAGCAGCGACGGGGTCCTCGCGAGATAGCGGTGCAGCGCGATGACGGTCGCCTCCACGTTCGCGCGGGGATCGGTGTCCTGCGCGAGCAGCCCCTGCGCGCGCACCGCGTCCAGCACCTTCGCCTGGGCGGCGGCGTCCACGGCGATCTCCTCGTCGAGGTCCCGCTCGAGAAGCCCCAGCTCGTGGCGCAGGCGCACGTGGTCGCCAGCGAGGTAGCCGGCCGTCGGCGGCAGGTCGTGCGTGTTCACCGAGGCCAGGCACAGGCGGCGGTAGGCCTCGGGCGGCAGCGGGTTCCCTTCGGCGTCGTTCTCGAACCACAGGATCGAGGTGCCCAGGATCCCGCGCTCGGTGAGGTAGTCCCGCACCCACGGCTCGAAGGTCCCCAGGTCCTCGCCCACGACGATCGCGCCGGCGCGCTGCGCCTCGAGGGCCAGGATGCCGATCATCGCCTCATGGTCGTAGGTGACGTAGGTGCCCTCGGAGGCGGGCGAGCCGTCGGGGATCCACCAGAGGCGGAACAGGCCCAGCACGTGGTCGATCCGGAGGGCGCCCGCATGGCGCAGCAGCGTGCGCAGCTGGTCGCGCCAGGGTCGGTACCCGGCCGCGGCGAGGGCCTCCGGATGCCAGGGCGGCTGATGCCAGTTCTGGCCCTGCTGGTTGTACTGGTCGGCGGGGGCGCCCACGCCCACGCCCCGCGCGAGCACGTCCCCGAGCCGCCAGGCGTCCGCGCCCACCTCGGTGACGCCCACCGCCAGGTCGTGCATGAGTCCGATCCGCATGCCGCCCTCGCGCGCTCCCGCCTGGGCGGCGGCGAGCTGCTCGTCGAGCACCCACTGCACCCAGGCGTGGAAGGTGATGCGGTCCGCGAGCTCGGTCCGGGCCTGCTGCGCGGCGGGTGAATCGGGTGAGGCGAGCTCCTCCCGCGTCCGGTCGGGGAGCTCCTCGCGGTGCTCGTCCAGCGCGCACCACAGAGCGAAGTCCTCGAGGCCCCTGCCCTCGCGGGCCCGATAGGCGTCGAACAGGGCCTGCCGCGCGGGGGTGCGGGGCGCGGCGAAGATCTCCTCGAGCGCCTCCATCTTCTTCGCGAGCACGGGGTCGCGCTCGAGACGATCGGCTCGCGTGTTCGCGGGGGCGACCTCGCCGCGCAGCATCGCGATCCGCTGACGGGCGTGCTCCGGCAGATCCCGGAACTCGGGGACGTCCTCGGGGCGCACGTACAGGGCGCTCGTGAACCGGCGGGTCACCGGCAGGTACGGGGAGGGCAGCATCGGCGGCACGGGCCGGGAGGCGTGCAGCGGGTTGATGAGCAGGAAGTCGGCGCCATGGCGCACGCCCAGGACCGCGGCGAGATCGCGGGCGTCGGCCAGATCGCCGATGCCCCAGGAGCGGGGCGAGCGCACCGAGTACAGCTGCGCCTGCACGCCCATCGCCCGGCGATCGCCGAGCTCGTCCTGCACGGTGATGCGGGCCGGGGTCACCACGAGCGGGCACTCGCGCTCGCCCTCGCTCGTGTGCGCGCGGATCGTGTGCCAGCCCAGGGGCAGGCCCCGCGGGATCCGGAACGAGGCCTGGCCCCGCCGGGTCCCGTCGAGGTCGTAGGGCGCGGTGAAGTCCTCGACCTGCGTCAGCGGCCGACGGGAGCCGTCCTCGAGGATCACCTCGACCTCGACGGCGGTGCCGTCGACGACGTGCACGGCCAGCGACTCCTCGCGGTCCTCGCGCAGGACGACCACACGGGGCAGCGTCGCCGCCCAGGCGGCGCGGGCGCGGTCGGCGCGGATGCGGCGCACGTCGGCGTCGTCGGCGACCTCGTGGCCGAGGGCGGCCAGCACGCGCATGAGGGTCTCGTCGGCCACCCGTTTGCGGGTGCCGTCCCACCCCCAGAAGTCCGTGCTGACGCCGAGGTCGCGGGCGAGGGAGCGCAGCGCTCCGGGATCCAGGGACATGGCCACATGCTAGTGGCGTCGGCCACGTGCTCCGCCCTCAGGCCCGCGCGGCTCCGCTCAGGTCCAGCTGGGCAGCCACATCCTCCACTCCCACTGGTCGACGTCGATCACCTGGCCCGTCCAGATCGGCCAGAAGAACGCGGAGACCAGCACGATCAGCGTCAGCAGGCTGCCGGCGAGCAGGGTCCCCGCGAGCCGGCGCTCGCCGTCGGCCGACCGGGAGCCGACGAGCAGACCGATCACGTACGCGAGGCACAGGATCATCCAGGGCTCGTAGACCACGGAGTAGAAGGTGAAGATCGTGCGGTCCATGTACATCAGCCACGGCAGGTAGCCGCCGATGATGCCCGTCAGCGCCGACCACGCCCGGCCGTCCCGCTTCCAGATCGCGACCACGAGCACGATCAGGATGCTGAGCGCGCCGAACCACCAGATCAGGGGATTTCCGACGGACAGCACCTGGGAGGCGCACTTCTCGACCTCGCAGCCCATCTCCCCGTAGTCGTAGGAGCGGTAGTAGAAGTTCGTGGGCCGGATCTGCAGGAGCCAGCCCAGCGGGTTCGCCTGGTAGGGGTGCGGGGAGTCCAGGTGGATGTGGAAGTCGTAGGCCTGCGCGTGGTAGTGCCACAGGGAGCGCAGTGCGTTGACCACGGGATTGCCGCCCGCGTGGCCGTTCTCCTCGGCCCAGTGGCGCATGTACCCCTTGGAGGACGCGAACCATCCGGACCACGAGGCCACGTAGACCACGAGCGAGGTGCCGACCATCGCGACGAACGCGGGGACCGCGTCGCGGAACAGACCGTTCTCCCACCAGCGCCGTTCGCCCACCCGTCGCCGGGCCCACCAGTCCCACAGCACGGTCATGATGCCGAAGACCGCGAGGAAGTAGATGCCCGACCACTTCACCGAGCAGGCGAGCCCCAGCAGCACGCCGGCGCTCAGGCGCCAGGGCCGGAAACCGGCCCGGTAGCCCAGCAGCGGGAGCTCCTCGCCGCGGGCGCGGGCGGCGGCGACCGAGCGCGCCAGGCCTTCGCGGAAGCGGTCGCGGTCGATGAGCAGAGCCCCGAACGCGGCCAGCGCGAAGAACATGAGCACGAGGTCCAGCAGCGAGGTGCGGGACATGACCAGGTGCAGGCCGTCGACCGCGAGCAGCAGGCCCGCGATCAGGCCGATGCCCGTGGAGCGGAACAGGCGCCGCCCGATCCGCGCGAGCATGAGCACCGAGAGCGCCCCCAGCAGCGCGACGGAGATCCGCCAGCCCCACGCGGAGTCCCCGCCGAGGGCGAGCATCCCCAGGCCGATGACCCATTTGCCGATCGGCGGATGCACCACGTACTCGCCGCTGTCCTCGGAGGAGTTCACGTCGCCCGAGGTGAAGGCGGGGTCGGGGTCGTCGGGCCAGCTCATCTCGACGCCGTGGTGGACGATCGTCCAGCCGTCCTTGACGTAGTAGGTCTCGTCGAAGATCAGCTCGTGGATCGAGCCCAGGTGGTAGAGCCGGAGCACCAGGGCGAGGGCGCACACGAGCAGCGCCCCGAGCCAGGGCGTCGTGCGCCCCGTGAGATCCATGCAGTGCAGGCGCGTGCGCAGCGACGCCAGGAGGGTGCCCTCGCTCTCGGCCTCGACGGCGTCCTCCCGGGCATCGCGCAGGTGCCGGTGCGGCGCCGCGTGATCGGACTCGGTGCCGACGGTCCCGGTGCCGACGGCCTCGGACCCGTCGGTCCCGGGTTCGGGGCTCCGGGGACCCTCCGGCCCCTCGGCCGCGTCCGCTGGCGTGGTCTGCTGCACGCGGTCATGCTAGGCCATGCCACCTGCGGATCCTCGGTCGACGGGGCCGGGGAGGGGTGGACGTCGGCCCGATCCGACCGCCCTATCATGGGGCGCATGCTCGCCCCCGGAGTCCTGGTCCTGGCCGCCACCCCGATCGGCAACCCGCTGGACGCCTCGGTGCGCCTCGTGCGCGCGCTGGGCGCGGCCGATCTGATCGCCGCCGAGGACACGCGGCGGCTGCGGCGCCTGACCCGCGAGCTCGAGGTCGAGCCGACCGGCCGGGTCATCTCCTACCACGAGCACAACGAGGACGAGCGGACGTCCTGGCTGCTCGACGCCCTGCGCGAGGGGCAGCGCGTGCTGCTGGTGACCGACGCCGGCATGCCTGTGGTCTCCGACCCCGGCTACCGGGCGGTGCGGGCCGCGGCCGAGGCGGGCCTGCCGGTGCAGGTGATCCCCGGCCCCTCGGCCGTCCTCACCGCGCTCGCCGTCTCGGGGCTGGCACCCGACCGCTTCTCCTTCGAGGGCTTCGTGCCGCGCGGTCCCGGACAGCGCGAGAACCTCTTCGCCCAGCTCGCCGACGCCCGGCGGACGCTCGTCTTCTTCGAGTCACCGCGCCGCACGTCGTCCGCGCTCGCCGCGATGCGCGACGGCTTCGGGCCCGAGCGCCGCGCCGTGCTCGCCCGCGAGCTCACCAAGACCCACGAAGAGGTGCTGCGCGGCACCCTGGCCGAGCTCGCCGCGCACACCGCCGAGCACGAGGTGCTGGGCGAGGTCGCGATCGTCGTCGCGGGCGCGGACACCGTCGAGGCCGACCCGGAGGACCTCGTGGCGGAGGTGCTGCGCCGCACCGAGGCGGGGGAGCGGATGAAGGACGCCGCGAAGGCCGTCGCCCGCGGCGCCTCGGGCGTGGGGGCCCGCGAGCTCTACGACGGCGCGCAGAAGCGGCGCGGCTGAGCGCGCTCGGGGAGCGAGCGCGCTCCGAGGAGCGGCGCCGGACCCCGGACATGCGAGAGGGCCCCGACCATGCGGTCGGGGCCCTCTCGGGAGTATCGGCTGCGGGAGATCAGTCGTCGATCTCGATCAGGCCGCGCTGGTAGGCCTTCGCCAGGCGGCGCGGCACGGACGCGGTGCGACCGCGGACCGTCACCTGCACGAGGTCGGCGTTCTGGGCCTTCCACTGCGATCGACGCGAGTGGGTGCGAGCCCGGGACATCTTGAACTTGGGCACTGCCATGGGAACGCTCCTTGACGGTCCTGGATGATGGTCGACGAGGGTGTCCGCCCAGCGGGCTGGCCCGTCCCGGAGGACTGAGGCGACACGGGGCCGCCGGGCGCGCGGAAGGACACGCAACGGTCGATCATTCTGCCACATTCCCCTGGCCACGGCCCGGGTGGGGCAGGTGAGATGCACCACCGGCCCCGCCGTCGGCGCCGACGGGCTCCGTCGGGCGCACGCGGGCTCCCGCCTACGATGTTCCCATGCCGAACGCCCCCGAGGACCCGCGCGCAGCAGGGTCCGCAGCGCCCGACCCCGCCGCGCCCGTGCACCACCGCGAGGACCTCGACCCCCGGCGCTCCTCGCGCGACCGCTCCTGGCCGCCGGTCCCGGAGGCGCTGCCCGCGCCGGTGATCGACAACCACTGCCACCTCGACTTCGCCGACGGCGAGGAGGGGTTGAGCATCGCCGAGCACGTCGCCCGCGCGGCGGAGGCCGGCATCACCGCCCAGATCACCATCGGATCGGACCGCGAGGCCGCCCGGTGGACCGCGCGCCTGTTGGCGAGCGAGGACTGCCCGCCGAGCCTGCGCGGCGGCGTCGCCGTCCACCCCAACGAGGCCGCCCTGCACGCGCGCGGCCACGACCACGAGGGCCGCGCGCTGATCGGCCTGGACGAGGCGCTCGCGGAGATCGACTCCCTGGTGCGCGGCCCCGGGATGGTCGTCGTCGGCGAGACGGGCCTGGACTGGTTCCGCACCTCGAAGAAGGACGAGCAGGCGCGCTCCGCGCAGATCGACGCCTTCCGCCACCACATCGCGCTGGCCAAGGAGACCGGCCTCCCGATGCAGATCCACGACCGCGACGCCCACGCCGACGTCCTGGAGGTCCTCGACGCCGACGGCGCGCCCGAGCGGACCGTCCTGCACTGCTTCTCTGGGGACGTGGAGTTCGCGCGCGAGTGCGTCGCGCGCGGCTACTACCTCTCCTTCGCTGGGAACGTGACGTTCAAGAACGCCCAGAACCTGCGCGACGCCCTCGCCGACGTGGGCCTGGGGCGCGTGATGGTCGAGACCGACGCCCCCTTCCTCACCCCCGTGCCCTACCGCGGGCGCCCGAACTCCTCGTACCTGATCCCGCACACGATGGCGACGATCGCCGAGGTCACCGGCAGCGACCTCGCCGCCGCCTGCGAGCGGATCGCCGCGACCACGCGGGAGGTCTACGGATGGCCGGCGGCATGAGCGGGGACGCGGGAACGGGGGAGAGCGGCTCGATCCTGCTCAGCGGCCGCGACATCCGCGCTCTCGCCGAGGGCGCGGGCCTGAGCCCCAGCAAGCAGCGCGGCCAGAACTTCGTGGTGGATCCCAACACCGTCCGCGTCATCGTCGAGCGCGCCGGGGTGCGCGCGGGGGAGGCAGTCCTCGAGGTCGGACCGGGGCTCGGGTCCCTCACGCTGGGGCTGCTCGAGGCGGGGGCCGACGTCGCCGCGATCGAGCTCGACCGGGGCCTGGCCGATCTGCTCCCGCGCACGCTCACGGGCCGCGGCATCGACGAGGACCGCTTCCGGCTGGTCCACGCCGATGCGCTGGCCGTCACCGAGCTGCCCGCGCTGCCGGGGGCGGGGGAGCCGACGGCGCTGGTCGCGAACCTCCCCTACAACGTCGCGACCCCGATCCTGCTGACCGTCCTCGAGCGCTTCCCTGGCATCGAGCGATGCCTGGTCATGGTGCAGTCCGAGGTCGTCGACCGCTTGGCGGCCGAGCCCGGTTCGCGCGTCTACGGCGCCCCGAGCGCGAAGGCCGCCTGGTACGGGGAGCGGGAGCACGCGGGCCGGATCTCCCGGCGCGTGTTCTGGCCGGTCCCGAACGTCGACTCCGCCCTCGTGCTGCTCACCCGGCGCGCCGAGGCGCTCGGCACCGAGGACGAGCGCGAGCGGACCTTCCGCGTGATCGACGGGGCCTTCGCCCAGCGCCGCAAGATGCTGCGTGCGGCCCTCTCCGGCTGGGCCGGGAGCTCCGCCCGCGCGGGCGACATCATCGCGTCGGCCGGGATCGATCCCACCCGCCGCGGGGAGACGCTCGCGATCGAGGACTTCCTCGCCATCGCGCGCGCCGGCGCCGAGGCGGGTGCCGGGGCCGAGGCAGGCGCCGGGGCCGAGGGGGCGGCGCCGCCGGCGTGAGACCGCACGCCCCTCGGCGGCGCGTCGCCTGTAGCGTGAGATCGGTGCCGTCCGCCGCAGGGGCGGGCGCCAGGTTCGGACGGAGCGGGACGCGACCCCATGTGCGGAATCGTCGGCATGGTCGGCAACGGGCCGGTCAACCAGGACATCTACGACGCCCTCCTGCTGCTGCAGCATCGCGGGCAGGACGCGACCGGGATCGCGACCGCCGAGGCGGACGCGATGATGCACATCGCCAAGGGCCAGGGCATGGTCCGCGAGGCCTTCCGCACGCGGGACATGCGCGCCCTGCGCGGCGAGACGGGCCTGGGCCACGTCCGCTACGCGACCAAGGGCGAGGCCACCCGCGAGGAGGAGGCGCAGCCCTTCTACGTCAACGCGCCCTACGGGATCGTCCTCATCCACAACGGGAACCTCACCAACACCCGTGAGCTCGCCGAGGAGATGGCCCGGCGCGATCGCCGCCACGTGAACTCCACCAGCGACACCGAGCTGCTCGTGAACGTCCTGGCAGGGGAGCTGCAGGAGACCACGTCCTCGGAGCTCCTCGAGCCCGAGGCGATCTTCGAGGCCGTCGGCCGCACCCACGCCCGCATCCGCGGCGCCTATGCCGTGATCTCCGTGATCGCCGGCCACGGGCTGCTCGCCTTCCGCGACCCCCACGGCATCCGCCCGCTGATCCTGGGGCGGCGCCCGGGAGCGACGAGCGAGGAGCACGACGAGTGGGCCGTGGCCAGCGAGTCCCTGGTCCTGGAGAACGGCGGCTACGAGATCGTCCGCGACGTGGAGCCCGGCGAGGCCGTCTTCATCCGGCACGACGGAGCCCTGTTCATGCGCCAGTGCGCAGCCGCGGAGGGCGCCTTGCCCGCCGCGTGCACCCCGTGCGCCTTCGAGTACGTCTACCTCGCCCGCCCCGACTCCGTGATGAACGGCGTGAGCGTCTACGAGTCGCGCCTGCGGATGGGGGAGAGGCTCGCCGCCACCATCGCCGCCCACGTGCCCGTCGAGGAGATCGACGTGGTGATGCCGATCCCGGACTCCTCGCGGCCCGCCGCGATGGAGGTCGCCCGCAGGCTCGGCATCGAGTACCGCGAGGGCTTCTACAAGAACCACTACGTCGGCCGCACCTTCATCATGCCCGGTCAGGCCGTGCGTCGGCGCAGCGTGCGCCAGAAGCTCAACGCGATGTCCCTCGAGTTCCGCGGCAAGCACGTGCTGCTGATCGACGACTCGATCGTGCGCGGCACCACCAGCCAGCAGATCATCGAGATGGCCCGCCGCGCGGGCGCCGCCTCCGTCACCTTCGCCTCCGCCGCGCCGCCGATCCGCCACCCCCACGTGTACGGGATCAACATGCCCTCGCGCGAGGAGCTCGTGGCCCACGGCCGCACGATCCCCGAGATCGCCGAGGTGCTGGGCGCCGACCATCTCGTCTACCAGGAGATCGAGGACCTGCGTGCGGCGATCGTCGAAGGCTCCGAGCTCACCGACCTGGACATGTGCTGCTTCGACGGCCGCTACGTCACGGGTGACATCGACGAGGAGCACCTCGCCTGGGTGCAGGCGTCGCAGGCGTCGTGAGCCGTCGCGGGGCCGTGGTGCTGTAGTCCTCGCCGTTTCGCCTGTTCAACGCCGGCTTCGCGTCCGGCGACCTCGCCTTCACCTGCACGATGACCGGTGTCATCCAGTTGATGCTCGCCGTGGTCTCCGAGCGCTTCGGCCCGGACCTGGGCAGCCGCTCGATGAGCGTCGCCCCGTTCATCACGTGCGCTAACTGTTCGTGCGCATCCGGTCCCGTCGCCAGCTGGGCGGGCAGGAGTCCACGATCGGACTCGGCATCCGCGAGAACCCTCCCGAGGCCACCCGCACCGCCGAGCAGCTCGCCACGATCGTCCGGCTGCGCCTGGGCGAGGCGCTCTTTGCCGACGAGGTCTCCTACCCCGCGCTCCACATCGCTCGGATGACGCTCGATGCCGGGGTCACGAGGCTGATTGAGGCTTCCCCGGCGCGAGTGGTGCCTCGGGGCGGGAGCAGGGCGGGGCGGCGTCGTGACGGGACGGAATGGGCGCGTCGGCGTCCTGGGCGTTTCTGAGCGCGTCGAGTCCTCGGCGGAGATTCGCTGATCGGTTCCTCCACAATGGGGAGTTTTCCACGGGGTTTTCCACTGCTGAGCGGGTGGGTATGGGGGAGGGGAATTTTTTCGCTGGCTTGTCCGCATTCTCGATAGGGGTCTGGTTTTCTGGTGTGCGGCGGGATAGAATTGGACATATCGATCGTGGACGAGAGATCTCGGCTTCATTGGTGAGGCCGACGAATCTTGCGGTTGCGCTAGTCGAATCAGTGTCCCGATTCAGATATGTCGTGTGGGTCGGTGGAATGCCAGGGGAGGGGGTGGGTGGTGTGAGTGCGGTGGAGCAGCCGGAGTCGCAGGGTCGTCTGGACCTGCCTGGGGAGCCGGCGATCGAGTCGACGTTCACGATCCTCGATGACCTGGAGAAGATGACCGGGCGTCAGCGGGAGGACATGCACGTGCACACGCCTCGGTTCGTCGCCGCGCCCCCGGAGGGTGTGAAGCCCTTGTTCATCGTGAAGGAATCCAAGAAGCCGCTGTGCCGGGATGTGGTGGCGCGCAGGGTGAAGGCCCGCCCTGGTGCGGAGCTGACCGCGCAGGTCCGTGCCCTGTGGGACGAGGGTGTCGATGAGTCCTACGAGCTCTCCCGGCGGTTCGTGGCCCTCGCACCCTTCTGGGCGGGGCGTGAGGACATGGACGCAGACCCCTACGAGGTTGAGCAGCAGGATCTGATGGTCGCTGTCGCGATGCGCTGCACTCGCGGCCAGGCCGCTAAGGCCATCACCGACGCCCACCGGGCGGTCGATCTCCTGCCTCGCTGCACTCAGGCGTTGGAGGCGGGGGAGTTTCCGGCGGAGTGGTTCCGGGCCCTGTTGCGGCGCACCGCGGATTTCACGCCGGCGGAAATGGTGCTGGTGGATGTCACGGTCGCTTCGTGGTGTTTGGCGATCATGCCGAGGGTGTTCACGAAATGCCTCGACCTGCTGGTGACGAAGATTCAGCAGCGCCACCCGAAAGAACCCGAAGAAGTCTCCGCCACCCGCCGCCGCATGGTCCTGGATCCTGGGACTCTCGATGGGGTGGCGTCGTTGCGGATCATCGGCCCGGCCCCGGAGATCAAAGCATTGGCGGGGAAGTTCGACCTGGCGGCTCGTGCGGTCCAGAACGCCCAGCGTCATGCCCTGATGGAGGGCACGGAGATCCCGCTGGATCCGGATCGTCGGGTGGAGAACGAGGGCATGCCCCTGTCGTTGAACCTGATCCGCTACCACCTCGCCCACGCCGCGCAGCTCGACACCGGCGGCATCACCGTGCCCGAAGCCAGGTTCCGGTTGAACGTCCTCGTCCCCTTCCTCACCCTGGTCGGTGGGGATGACGCTCCCGGCGTCCTGGAGGATGGGACGCCGATTCCCGCGCAGATGGCGAGAGAGATCGCGGGCAAGAGCGAGGAATGGTTCCGAGTCCTCACGGACCCTTCGAGCGGTGAGTTCTTGCCGCGTCCTGCGGACAAGTACCGGCCGACCGGGGCGATGCTCGAACACCTGAGACTGCGCGGCCAGTCCTGCGGCGTCCCCGGCTGTGAACGCGCAGCGTCTGTGGCCTCGGAGGCGGATCACATCGTGGAGTACAACCATGCGGATCCGGTGTGTGGTGGTCGGACGGCGGTGGAGAACCTGCACTTCCTGTGCTGGTTCCACCACGCGATGAAAACCGCCGGGCGACTCGGGCGTGTCAGATGGTCTGTGTAAGTCCTGACTGAAGGGACCGAGACAATCATGACCATGACCGATGAGAACGAGCGGGAGACGCGCACGGGAG
>NZ_JBHTSV010000032.1:28852-40379 GCF_042794925.1 Brachybacterium sp. NPDC056505 | reverse complement strand
CTCCATCAAAAAATGAAAAACTATAATCCCGACAAAACAAACGACTAGCACATTCATATAAATCTGCTACATCATCCGTCATGCCAAAACAAAAATTTGGCATCAACAAACAGACACGCTATTGAGATCTCAAACAACACGCGCACACCGTTGCAACCCAGATCCTGGGTTGTGTCAGGGGCTCGATGCGCCGTCCGCGGTGCGGCCCGACTCTCCGTCGGGGAGGCGCGAGGCTCAACTATAGTCGAAGCTCCTCGCCTTCCGCAAGCCCTCCGGAGGGATCTGCGCCACATCGTGGTGCGGGTCCCGGGAGGCCCGGTCCAGCTCGTCTCCCTCCTCGGTCCCGGCGTCGTCCCGTGCCCCTCAGGGCCGGCCCTCCGTCGTTGTCCTCGTTGCGGCGACAAGGAAGACATTAGGCCCCGGCGAGAGCGCCGGTCAATTCGGGGCGGGGACTCTGCTGCGACCCCACTTCCGGGTGTCTGTGCAGGTGAAGCGTGTTTGTGAACGTCCATCGCGCCCCTGTGCCGGGGCGTGTGAGCTGCGACTGGGCACGGCATCACATCGGATCTGCACGCGTTCCGCGGCCCGGATGCGGAAGGGCCGGGCCCGACATGTGTCGGGGCCCGGCCCTCGTGATGGTCCATCCGCGGCGGGAGGCCTGCGGGTCGCAGCCGCCCGGACCTCGACCCGTCGCGCCGAGGAACCGCTCGGCCGTCCCGCCCGGTCGCGCAGCCGTTCAGGCGTTCAGGCATTCAGCCCAGCTCGTCAGCCGTCCAGCCGCACCATGGCCGCGGCCTTGCGACCGCGTCGCACGAGCACGTGCCCGCCGGGCAGGGGCGACACCGCCTCGGACAGGGAGCGCTCGATGGACTCGGCGTCCATCTTCTCGCCGTTCACGGTGAGCGACCCCTCGGCTGCGGCCCGTCGGACCTGGGACTTGGAGGTCATGATGCCCACCGCCGTGAAGGCGTCCACGAGTGCCGTCGTGCCGGGCAGGTCGACCGTGGTGAGCTCCCGGGCGATGGCCTCGAGCGTCGGCTCCTCGAGCTCGCGCACCTCTCCCCTGCCGAACAGGACAGCCGCGGCGGCCTCTGCCTGGCGCGTCGCACCGGCCCCGTGCACGAGGGTCGTGAGGTCGTCGGCGAGGGCCTTCTGGGCCCGACGTCGATGGGGCTCCTCGTGCGTCGCGCGCTCGAGCTCCGCGATGTCCTCCTGGTCGCGGAAGGTGAAGTAGCGCAGGTAGTTCACGACGTCCGCATCGGCCGCGTTGAGCCAGAACTGGTGGAAGGCGTACGGGCTCGTGAGCTCGGGGTCGAGCCAGACGGCGCCGCCCTCGCTCTTGCCGAACTTCGTGCCGTCGGCCTTCGTGACCAGGGGCGTCGTGAGCGCGTGGGCGTCCTTCCCCTCGACCTTGTGGAGGAGGTCCACGCCGGAGATGAGGTTGCCCCACTGGTCGTTCCCGCCGAACTGGAGGCTGACCCCGTGGCGCCTGTACAGCTCCAGGAAGTCGATGCCCTGCAGCACCTGGTAGCTGAACTCGGTGTAGCTGATGCCCTCGTCGCTCGCGAGCCGCCGGGCGACGGTCTCCTTCGCGAGCATCGTCCCCATGCGGTAGTGCTTGCCCACGTCCCGCAGGAACTGCAGGGCGCTCATCTGCCCGATCCAGTCGAGGTTGTTGACCATCTGCACGCCGGAGGGGCCCTCGAGGTCGAGGAACCGCGAGATCTGGCCGCGCAGCGAGTCCACCCAGCCCGCGACGATGCTCTCGTCGTTCAGCACCCGCTCCCCCGACATCCGCGGATCGCCGATGAGTCCGGTGGCACCGCCGACGAGCGCGTAGGGCCTGTGCCCGGCGAGCTGGAAGCGGCGCATGGTCAGCACCTGGGTGAGGTGGCCGACGTGGAGCGAGGCGGCGGTGGGGTCGAAACCGCAATAGAGGCTGATCGGTCCATCCGCGAGTGCCGTCCCGAGCGCCTCGCGCCCGCTGGTCTGCACCACGAGCCCACGCCAGGTGAGCTCGTCCAGGATGGTCTGCATCGATCAGGTCCTCTCGATCGGTCCGTTCGCGGCGCCCGGGCGGGCGCTGGGATCATTCTCCCCCACCGACCGCGCCGGGCGCGACGGAGTTCTCGGGCGCCGGCCCGGGGCGCCGCCGTCAGGCGCCGCGGGTGAAGGCGCGCAGGCCCTCGACAGCTGCGCCCAGGGCGTCCTCCTGCTCGGCGACGCGCGCGGGGGCGGTCCCGCCCTTCGCGTCGCGCGAGCCGATGGATCCCTCCACGCTCAGCACCTCGCGGACGGAGGGGTCCAGGTGCTCCGAGATGCTCGCGAACTCCGCGTCCGTGAGGTCCCACAGCTCCTTGTCCTGCTCCTCCGCGGTCTTCACGCAGGCGCCCGAGATCTCGTGGGCGACCCGGAAGGGGACGCCGCGACGCACCAGGTGGTCGGCGATGTCGGTCGCGAGCGAGAAGCCCTGCGGGGCCAGCTGCTCCATGCGCCCGGTGTGGAACACGAGCGTCGCCATCATCCCGGTGAACGCGGGGAGCACGAGGCCCAGCGAGTCGACCTGGTCGAAGACCGGCTCCTTGTCCTCCTGCAGATCCCGGTTGTAGGCCAGGGGCAGCGCCTTGAGCGTCGCCAGCAGGCCCGTGTGGTCCCCGAGGATCCGGCCCGCCTTGCCGCGCGCGAGCTCGGCGATGTCCGGGTTCTTCTTCTGCGGCATGATCGAGGAACCGGTCGAGAAGGCGTCGTCCAGGGTCAGGAAGGAGAACTCCTTCGTGTTCCACAGGATCACCTCCTCCGCGAGCCGCGAGAGGTCGATCCCGATCATCGTCAGCACGAAGGAGAACTCGGCCGTGAGGTCCCGCGAGGCGGTCCCGTCGATCGAGTTCCACACGGAGTCCTCGAATCCGAGGTCCGTCGCCACGGCCCGGGGATCCAGTCCCAGGCTCGAACCGGCGAGCGCACCTGACCCGTAGGGCGAGATCGCCGCGCGGGCGTCGAGATCGCGCAGGCGCTCGACGTCGCGCAGCAGCGGCCAGGCGTGGGCGAGCAGATGGTGGCTCAGCAGCACCGGCTGCGCGTGCTGCAGGTGCGTGCGGCCCGGCATCGCCGCGCCGTGCACCTCCCGCGCGCGCTCCAGCAGCACCCCCACCAGGTCGAGGACCTGGTCACCGACGATGCGCGCGCTGTCGCGGATGAACAGCCGGATCAGCGTCGCGATCTGGTCGTTGCGGGAGCGGCCCGCGCGCAGCTTGCCGCCGAGCTCGTCGCCCGCGCGCTCGATGAGCCCGCGCTCGAGCGCCGTGTGCACGTCCTCGTCGTCCTCGGCCGCGGCGAACGCGCCCGAGGCGACGTCGGCCGAGAGACGGTCGAGGGCATCGTGCATCCGCGTCAGCTCGTCGTCGCTCAGCAGGCCCGCCGCGTGGAGGACCTTCGCGTGGGCCTTCGAGCCCCGCAGGTCGTACTGCGCGAGCTTCCAGTCGAAGTGCGTGGACTTCGAGAGCGCCGCGAGCGCCGCCGCGGGGCCCGAACCGAAGCGCCCGCCCCAGAGCGCGGCGCCGGCTGACGAGGGCGCGCCGTCGGGCACACCCTGCCCGTCGGCCCCCGGGGCCGCGGACGACGCGGAGCCCGCGGGAGACGCGGAGCCTGCGGGCGACGAGGCGGAGCCCGTCACTTCGATCCCTCGTCGGCGGCGTCGACGTCCTCGCCGTTGCCGAAGGCCACGTCGCGGGCCGCGGCCTGCTTGGCGGCGAGCCCGTAGATCTCGATGAAGCCCTTGGCCTGCGACTGGTCGAACTGGTCGCCCTCGTCGTAGGTCGCCATGGAGAAGTCGTACAGCGAGGACTCCGAGCGGCGGCCGGTGACCGTCGCGCGACCGCCGTGCAGCGTCATCCGGACATCGCCGGTGACGTAGCGCTGGGTGTCGTCGATGAACGCGTCGAGCGAGCGCTTGAGCGGGGAGAACCACTGGCCGTCGTACACCATCTCGGTCCAGCGGTCGCCGACGCTGCGCTTGAAGCGGGCCTGCTCGCGCTCGAGGGTCACGCGCTCGAGCTCCTGGTGCGCGGTGATCAGCGCCATCGCACCCGGGGCCTCGTAGACCTCGCGGGACTTGATGCCCACCAGGCGGTCCTCGACGATGTCGATGCGGCCGATGCCCTGCGCGCCGGCCCGGGTGTTGAGCTCCTGGATGGCCTCGAGCGCGCTCACCCGGCGGCCGTCGATCGCCACCGGGACGCCCTGCTCGAAGGAGATCACGACCTCGTCGGGCACCGGCGGGAAGGCCGGGTCGTCGGTGTAATTGAAGACGTCCTTGGTGGGCTCGTTCCAGATGTCCTCGAGGAAGCCGGTCTCGATGGCGCGGCCCCACACGTTCTGATCGATCGAGAACGGGTTGTGCTTCGTGGTCGCGATCGGGAGGTTCTTGCGCTCGGCGTACTCGATCGCGCGGTCGCGGGTCAGCGCGAGGTCGCGCACCGGGGCGATGCACTTGAGCTCGGGCGCGAGCGAGGTGATCGAGACCTCGAAGCGCACCTGGTCGTTGCCCTTGCCGGTGCAGCCGTGGGCGACGGTCGAGGCGCCGAACTTCTTCGCGGCCTTGACCAGATGCTTGGTGATCACGGGGCGGGAGATCGCGGAGACCACGGGGTAGGCGTCCATGTACAGCGCGTTCGCCTTGAGGGCGGGCATGCAGTACTCGTCGGCGAACTCGTCGCGGGCGTCGGCCACGTAGGCCTCGACGGCGCCGCAGTCCAGGGCTCGCTGGCGGACGACCTCGAGGTCCTCTCCGCCCTGGCCGACGTCGACCGCGCAGGCGACGACCTCGGCGCCGGTGGCGTCGTGGATCCAGCCGATGGCCACGGAGGTGTCGAGGCCGCCGGAGTAGGCGAGGACGATGCGTTCGGTCACGGGTGATGCTCCTTCGTGAGGGGTGGAAACGGGTGGGTGCGTCGGCGCGGGGCCGACGGCGGTCGGGTCGGGGCGGGGTCGGTGCTGCGACGGGTGCGTCCCTGCCGACGGAGGTCCGGGGTCATTGTCCCCCGGCGGGGGCTCGGCTCAGGGCGCGGTCCGCGTGGTGTCGAGCTCGGCGTCGGGCGGCTCGCCCTCGCCCCGACGGCCCTCGGCGAGGGCCAGGAGGCGGGCGGCGAGCGCGTCGGCCGCCTCGTTGTCGCGAGCCACGAGCATCACCGTGTCGTCGCCGCCGATCGAGCCGACGAGCTCGGGCAGCACCGAGCGGTCGATCGCGGAGGCGAGGAACTGCGCCGCCCCGGGCGGGGTGCGCAGCACGATGATGTTCTGCGCGACGTCGGCCGAGGCGAGGAGCTCCTCGATCAGCCGGCGCAGCCGGGCCCCGATCAGTTCGGTGCTCGCGACCCGGCGCGAGCTGCCGGGGTCTCCCCCGTCGGCCGGCACCTGGTAGACGAGACCGCCGCTGCTGCCGCGGACCTTCTCGGCGCGCAGCTCGACGAGGTCGCGCGAGAGCGTCGCCTGGGTGACGTCGATCCCGCACTCGCCGAGCAGGTCCGCCAGCTGCGCCTGCGAGGAGACCTCGCGGGTGGTGAGCAGCTCGACGATGCGCTCCTGGCGCGCGGTCTTCGTCTGCGCGAGCGTGCGGGGATGATCCGTGGTGCTCATCGCTGCCCCAGGGGTCGGGCGTGCGCCGCGGAGACCGCGTCAGGATGCTCGAGCAGCCACGTCAGCAGCGCCTTCTGGGCGTGCAGGCGGTTCTCCGCCTCGTCCCAGACCACCGAGCGGGGCCCGTCGATCACGGAGGCCTCGACCTCCTTGCCCCGGTAGGCGGGCAGGCAGTGCAGGAAGATCCCGCCCGAGCGCGCCATCAGCGACTCGGTCACCGCGTACGGGGCGAAGGTCTCCTCGCCGCGACCGCCCTCGCCCTCCTGGCCCATCGAGACCCAGGTGTCGGTGATGACGGCGTCCGCCTTCTCGACGGCCTGCGCGGGATCGTCGGTGATGGTCACGCTGCCGCCGGTCTCGCGCGCGATGGCCTCGGCGTCGCGGACGACGGGCGCGGCGGGCAGGTGGCTCGCCGGGCCCGCGATGCGCACGTCCATGCCGGCGGTCACCCCGCCCAGCAGGTAGGAGTGCGCCATGTTGTTCGAGCCGTCGCCGAGATAGGCCATCGAGCGGCTCTCGAGCGCCGCGTCGTCCGCCCCGAACCCGCCCGTGTGCTGGGCGATCGTGAGCAGGTCCGCGAGGATCTGGCAGGGGTGGAACTCATCGGTCAGCGCGTTGATCACCGGGACGCTCGCATGGTGCGCCATCTCCTCGATCCGGGACTGGCCGAACGTGCGCCAGACGATCGCCGAGACCTGCCGGGTGAGCACGCGCGTGGTGTCGGCGATCGACTCGCCGCGGCCCATCTGGCTCGTCGACGCGTCGAGCACAAGCGGGCTGCCGCCGAGCTCGGCGACGCCGGTCGCGAAGGACACGCGGGTACGGGTCGAGGCCTTGTCGAAGATGACGGCGACCGTGCGCGGGCCCTCGAGGGGCCGACGGGCGAAGCGGTCCTCGCTGAGCGCCTGGGCGAGCTGCAGCACCTGCTTCTGCTCGCGCGGGCTCAGGTCGTCGTCTCGCAGGAAGTGACGGGGCATCTCAGGACCTCTTCTCGGTGGTCTCGGGCTCGGTGATCGCGGGCTCGGTGTCGGCGGGTGCGGGCTCGGTGTCGGCGGGTGCGCTCGCCGCGTCGAGCAGCCCGGGCAGGGCGTCGACGAAGGCGTCGAGCTGGTCGCTCGTGATGATGAGCGGCGGGGCCAGGCGCACCGTGCGCGGGTTGGCGGCGTTGATGATGAATCCGGCCTCGAGCGCGGCGGAGACGACCTGCGGGGCGACGGGGTCGGCGAGCGCGATCCCCCGCAGCAGTCCCTCGCCGCGGATGCCGAGCACGCGCGGGTCGGTCGCGGCGAGGTCCAGGGTCCGGTCCGCGAGGTGCTGCCCCGTGCGCCGGGCGTTGCCCAGGAGGTCGTCCTCGGCGATGGTTCCCAGCACGCTGAGCGCGACCGCCGCGCCGAGCGGGTTGCCGCCGAAGGTCGTGCCGTGCTGGCCGGGCTGCAGGAGGGCGCGCGCCCTCGGGCTGTAGGCGATCACGGCGCCGATCGGGAAGCCGCCGCCCAGTCCCTTGGCGAGGGTCATGACGTCGGGCACGACCCCGTCGACCCCCTGGTGGGCGAACCAGTGCCCGGTGCGGGCGATGCCGGTCTGCACCTCGTCGAGGATCAGCAGCGTGCCGTGCTGCGCGGTCAGCTCCCGGGCCGCGCGGAGGTACTCGGCATCCAGCGGGACCACGCCCGCCTCGCCCTGGATGGGCTCGAGGAAGAGGGCGCCGACGTCTCCCGGGGCGAGGGCGCGGGCGAGCGCGTCCGTGTCGTTCGGGGGTACGAACTCGACGCCCCCGGGAAGGGGCTCGAAGGGCGCGCGGTAGGCCTCCTTGTGGGTGAGCGCGAGGGCTCCCATGGTGCGGCCGTGGAAGGCGTTCTCGAGGGCGAGGATCCGCGGGCGCTCGGTGCGCCGCGCGAGCTTGAAGGCCGCCTCGTTGGACTCGGTGCCCGAGTTCGTGAAGAACACGCCCGACCCCTCGGGGGCCTCCGCGAGGCGCAGCAGGGTCTCGGCGAGCTCGATCTGGGTGGGCGTCGCGAAGAAGTTCGAGACGTGCGCGAGGGACTCGACCTGCTTGGTCATCGCGGCGACCAGCGAGGGGTGCGCGTGGCCGAGCGCGTTCACGGCGATCCCGCCCAGCAGGTCCAGGTACTCCCTGCCCTGCGCGTCCCACACCAGCGCGCCCTCGCCGCGCACGAGCACCCGCTGCGGGGCGCCGAACACGCCGAGCATCGAGCGCGAGTAGCGGGCGGCGAGATCCTCGGCGCCCGCCGTCGTCTCCCCTGCGGTCGGCTCAGACATAGTCGTCCCTCCTCACCATCGTGCCCACGCCCTTGGCGGTGAACACCTCGAGCAGCACCGCGTGCGCGATCCTGCCATCGGTCATGGCCGCGGTGCGCACTCCGGCGTCCACGGCGTCCAGCAGCGACTCCGCCTTCGGGATCATGCCCGCCGTGAGCGAGGGCAGCATCTCGCGCAGGTCGCTCGCGCTGATCTCGGGGATCAGGGAGTCGCGGTCGGGCCAGTCCCGGTACAGCCCCTCGACGTCCGTGAGGACCACGAGCTTCTCGGCGTCGAGCCCCGCGGCCAGGGCGGCCGCGGCGAGATCGGCGTTGATGTTCAGCACCGCGCCCGTCGGCCGTCCGCCGGCGTCGATCTCCGGGGCGATCGAGGAGACCACGGGGATCCGTCCCGCATCCAGCAGGTCCTGGATCGACTCCGGCCGCACCTGGGTCACCGCTCCGACGTGCCCGAGGTCGAGCTCCTCGCCGTCGACGACGGCGCCGCGGCGGCGGGCGGAGAACAGCCGGGCGTCCTCGCCGGACATGCCGATCGCATAGGGCCCGTGCTCGTTGATGAGGCCGACGAGCTCACGGCCCACCTGCCCCACGAGCACCATCCGCACGATCTGCATGGTCTCCTCGTCGGTCACGCGCAGACCGGCGCGGAAGGCGCTCTCGACGCCGACGCGCTCGAGCATCGAGTTGATCTGCGGGCCGCCGCCGTGGACGACGACCACGTGGATGCCGGCGTGGCGCATGAACACCATGTCGGCCGCGAAGGCACGGCGCAGCTCGTCGTCGATCATGGCGTTCCCGCCGTACTTGACCACGACGATCTTGCCCATGAAGCGCTGCATCCAGGGCAGGGCCTCGATGAGGATCTCGGACTTCGCGCGGGCGTCCGCCTGCGCCGGCGTGAGATCCCCCAGAGGGTTCTTGGAGTCCGCGAGCGGCGCGGCGGGGCCCGTGGCGCCGGTGGATCCGGCAGGGCCTGCAGCGCCGGGTGCGCCGGTGGGGGCGGGGTTCGTCTCGGTCATGAGGAGTAGGCGCTGTTCTCTTCGACGTAGTCGTGGGTGAGGTCGTTGGTCCAGATGTCGGCATCGGCCTCCCCCGCTCCGAGGTCCACCTCGACGAGGGTCTCGCGCGGGGTCATGTCCACCAGGGAGCGGTCCTCGTGGGCGCCGCCCTCGCGGCACACCTGCACGCCGTTCACGTGCACGGACAGCGCATCGGGGTCGAAGGGCGCGACCTCCTCGGGCACGCAGCCCGCGGCCGAGACGATCCGCCCCCAGTTCGGGTCGTTGCCGAAGACCGCGGCCTTCACGAGGTTCGACCGGGCGATCTCGCGGGCGACGGCGAGCGCGGCGTGCTCGCTGGTGGCGCCGGTGACGACCACGTGCACGTCGTGGCTCGCCCCCTCGGCGTCGGCGACGAGCATGCGGGCGAGGGCGGCCGACGCCTCCCGCAGGGACTCGGCGAGCTCGGCGGCGCCGACCTCGATGCCGCTCGCGCCCGAGGCCAGCAGGATCACGGTGTCGTTCGTGGACATGCAGGCGTCCGAGTCGACCCGGTCGAAGGTGGTGCGGGTGGCCTCGCGCAGGGCGGAGTCGGCGACGTCGGCGGTCACGACCGCGTCCGTGGTGAGGACCACGAGCATCGTCGCGAGCTGCGGGGCGAGCATCCCCGCGCCCTTGGCCATGCCGCCGATGCGGGCGCCCGAGGGCGTCGTGATCTCGACGGTCTTCGGGACGGTGTCGGTGGTCATGATCGCGCGCGAGGCGTCGGCCCCGGCGTCGGCCCCCGGATCCAGGGCGTCGCGGGCGCTCATCGCTCCTCCGAGGACCGCGTCCATCGGCAGGCGCTCGCCGATCAGACCCGTCGAGCAGACCAGGACGTCCTGGGCGGAGATCTCGAGCAGCGCCCCGACGTGCTCGGCGGTGCGGTGGGTGTCGGCGAAGCCCTCGGGGCCCGTGCAGGCGTTGGCTCCGCCCGAGTTCAGGATCACCGCGCGGGCACGGCCGTCCGCCACGGCCTGGCGGGACCACTGGACGGGCGCGGCCTGCACGCGGTTGGAGGTGAAGACGGCGGCCGCGACGTCGAGCGGCCCCTCGTTGAGGACGAGGGCGAGGTCGGCGGCGGCGGATGCCTTGATGCCGGCGGCGATCCCGGCGGCGAGGAATCCTTCGGGGAAGGTGACGGACATGGTGTGTCTCCCGTGGTGCATGAGAGGCGGACGATGGAGGGGCGCCGAGGGGCGCGGGCGCTCAGGGCGCGAGGGCGGTGCGCGGCAGGCCCAGGGTCTCCGGGAGGTCGAGGGCGATGTTCATGGACTGCACGGCGGCGCCGGCGGTGCCCTTGACGAGGTTGTCGATCGCGGAGATCACCGTGACCTGCCCGCTTCGTCGGTCCACGGTCGCGCCGATGCGCACGGTGTTCGCCCCGACCACCTGCTGGGTGCTGGGGACGGACCCGCCGGGGAGGACGTGCACGAACGGCTCGTCCGCGAAGTCCGCGCCGAGGGCGTCCAGGAGCGCCTGCTCGGTGACGCCATCGCCCGCGGGCGCGGTCACGACGGCCAGGATGCCGCGCGTCATGGGCACCAGCACGGGGGTGAAGGTGAGGCGTGCGTCGGCGGCGCCGGAGGCGCGGCGCAGGTTCTGGAGGATCTCGGGGATGTGCCGGTGCGTGCCGCCGACGCCGTAGGCCGCGGCGCCGCCTGCGGCCTCCGCGAACAGCAGGTGCTGCTTGGGGCTGCGGCCCGCACCCGAGTAGCCGACCGGGAGGACGGCGCTCAGCGCGCGATGGTCGACGAGGCCCGCGCGCACGAGCGGCGCGAGGGCGAAGGTCACCGCGGTCGCGTTGCAGCCGGGAACCGCGATCTCGCGGGCGGTGCACAGCAGGTCGCGCTGGCGGGAGGCGCCGTCGGCCGATCCCCCGGCGACCAGCGGCAGCTCGGGCATGCCGTAGGTCCAGGTCCCCGAGTGCTCCCCCGCGTAGTAGTCGGCCCAGTCCTGGGCGCTCTCGAGCCGGTGGTCCGCGCCGAGATCGACGACGAGCACCTCGGGATCGCTCGCGCGCAGCCGGGCGGCGATCTGCCCCGACTGGCCGTGCGGCAGGGCCAGCACGACCACGTCGTGACCCGCGAGGTTCTCGACGGTCGTGTCGACGAGCTCGAGATCCTCGTCCAGATGCACGTGGGGCGCGACCTCGCTGAGGCGCTTGCCGACGCTCGAGTGCGCGGTCACGGTGGTGACGTCGATCCGCGGATGGTCGGCGAGGATCCGCAGGGTCTCGCCGCCCGCGTACCCGGAGGCGCCGACGACCGCGGCGCGCAGGCGCGCAGGGGCGTTCGAGGGGTGCGGTGCGGGCGCGTCGGGGAATCCGGAGGGCGTCATGCGCAGAACTATACAGGAGGATGCATAGTCACGCACATCGGGGCGAGGTCGAGGCGGCGTCGAGGTGGGGACGGGCGCGACACGACGTCACCGGAATCCCCGGAGCAGCCGGAGCCCCCGACACGAGAAGCGGGGGGCGGCCCCCCGGGGGGGGGCGCCCCCCCGGCCCCCCCCACCCGCAGGCCCCCCCCCGCCCCCCCCCGAGGGCACGCCCCCCGCCCCCCCCCCCCCCCCCCC
>NZ_JBHTSV010000032.1:0-28842 GCF_042794925.1 Brachybacterium sp. NPDC056505 | reverse complement strand
GGGGGGGGTGGGGGGGGGGGGGGGCCCACACCCCCCTCCCCGCACCCCCGGGCCCCCCGCCCCCCCCCAACACTTGTGGCGGCGCGCCCCCGGGGGGCCCCCCCCCGCCCCCGTTCACCGCTCAGCAGAGTCCGCCGAGCGGCCTCACGCTGTGCTCACGCCCTGAGCACGCCGCCCACGGCGCTCGCGACCGCCTGGACGCAGCGCTCGCGCGCCGCACCGATCTCCTTGGCCGACAGCGTGCCCTCCTGCGAGCGCAGGCGCACCGCGAAGGCGAGCGACTTCCTGCCCTCGCCGGCCTGGTCGCCCGTGTACACGTCGAAGAGGTGCACGCTCTCGAGGACGTCGCCGATGCCGGCGATGATCGCGGCCTCCACGGCGCTCGCGGGAACGGAGTCCTCGACGACGAACGCGAAGTCCTCCTTCGCGAGCGGGTAGGTCGACACCGGCTCCGCGGCCACCACCGCGGGGGCCGCGGCGATGACCTGCTCGAGATCCAGCTCGAGCGCGCAGGAGCGCGCGGGCAGGTCGAAGGCCTTCACGACCTTCGGGTGCAGCTCGCCCGCGTACCCGACCACGATGCCGCCGTCCGTGCGCAGCTCGGCGCAGCGGCCCGGATGGAAGGGCGCGTGCTCGCGGCCGCGCACCTCGAGACGGGCGCCGACGGCCGCGGCCGCACGGTGGGCGAGGTCGATCGCATCGGCCCAGTCCCAGGGCCTGCCGCTCCCCCACCACGAGTCCGGCCCGCTCGCCCCGCCGAGGATCGCGGCGAGGTGGCGCGCCTGCACGGGCATGGCGTCCCGCACGGCCTCGAGCTGCGCGTCCGTCGGGCGCTGCGCGGCCGGCAGCGGCGCGATCGGGCCCGATCCCGCGCGGGAGACGGCGTCGACCTCGAAGAGGGCGAGCGACTCCTGGCCGCGCCCCAGGTTCCGCCGTGCCACGGGAAGCAGGGTCTGCAGCAGCTCGGTGCGCAGCAGCGGCTCGTCGCCGGCCAGCGGGTTCAGCAGACGCACCGCGTCGCGGCGCGGGTCATCGACCCCGTAGCCGAGCTCGTCGAACACGCTCTCCGGCACGAACGGGAAGGAGAGAACCTCGGCGAGACCGGCCTCGGCGAGCGCACGGGCCGCGAAGCGGCGGCTCTTCTGCGCGCGGGTGAGGCCCGCTCCGCCGGGCGCCTGCGGCAGCACCGAGGGGATCTGCTCGTACCCGAGGAGACGCGCGATCTCCTCGATGAGGTCCTCGCGGATCCTGAGGTCGGGGCGCCAGCTGGGCGGGGCGACCCGGAAGCTCGGCCCGCCGTCCGCCGACCCCTCGGCGGAGCCGTCGCCCACCGGGCCGTCCTCGACCGTGCAGCCGATCTTCTCGAGCGCCTCGCGGACCTGCGCGCTCGTGTACTCGACGCCCACGAGCCGCGTGGGCGCGCCGACCTCGAGGACGATCGGGGCCGCCCCCTGCGCGGACTCCGCGCCGACGTCGGTGCGAGCGGCGGAGACCGTCCCGCCGCCGTGCTCGGCGAGCAGCTGCGCGGCCCGGGTGACGGCGATCGCGGGCAGCTGTGGATCCACGCCGCGCTCGAAGCGCTTGGATGCCTCGCTGGGCAGGCGGTGGCGGCGCGCGGAGCGGGCCACCGAGACCGGGTCGAAGCTCGCGGCCTCGAGGACGACGTCCGTGGTCGCGGCCGAGACCTCGGTCGAGGCCCCGCCCATGACGCCCGCGATGCCGATCGCGCGGTCGCCCGCGCCCGCATCGGCGATCACGAGATCCTCGGGATCCAGCGCACGGGGCTTGTCGTCGAGGGTCGCGAGCTCCTCCCCCGCATGCGCGCGGCGCACTGTGACGGGTGCGACGAGCTCGGCCGCGTCGTAGGCGTGCAGGGGCTGCCCGAGATCGAGCATCACGTAGTTCGTGACGTCCACGATGAGCGAGATCGGGCGCATGCCCGCGAGCACCAGGCGCTGCTGCATCCAGCGCGGCGCATGCGCCGTCGGGTCGATGCCCGTGACCTCCTGCGCGACGAAGCGGGTGCAGCCGGGACGGCCGTCGATCGGGGTCTCGTCGGCCAGGCGCACCTCGACGCCCGACCCGTCGGCCGCGGGGACCTCGACCTCGAGGGCGGGATCGGTGAAGGCCTCGCCGGTGGCGTGGGCGTACTCGCGGGCGACGCCGCGCATCGAGAACGCGTAGCCGCGGTCGGGCGTCACGTTGATCTCGACGACCTCCTCGCCGAGGCCCAGCAGCGCGATCGCGTCGTCCCCGGGCTCGCCGGTGAGGCCGCGGGCGTGGCCGCGGCCCAGCACGATGATGCCGTCCTCGCCGTCGGGATCCGGGCCGAGGCCCAGCTCGTCGCCCGAGCAGATCATGCCGTCGGAGACATGGCCGTAAGTCTTGCGGGCGGCGATCTCGAACGGCCCGGGCAGCACGGTGCCCGGCAGGGAGACGACCACCAGGTCGCCCTCGACGAAGTTGTGGGCGCCGCAGATGATGCCGCGGCTCGGGCGCTCCTCCCCGGGCTGCGGATCCTTCGGGTCGTCCTGCGCCTCGTTGTGCTCGGGGCCGACGTCGACACGGCACCAGTTGATGGTCTTGCCGTTCTTCTGGGGCTCCTTGACCAGGTCCAGGACGCGGCCGACGACGAGCGGCCCGGTGACCTGGGCGCCGAAGATCGCCTCCTCCTCGAGGCCGACGCGCGAGAGGTCGGTCGCGACCTGCAGGGCGCTCGTGCCCTCGGGGAGGGTCACGTGCTGGGCGAGCCAGGTGAGCGGAATGCGGGGCATCTCAGATCTCCGTCCCGTAGTGCTGGGAGAAGCGGACGTCGCCCTCCACGATGTCTCGCATGTCCGCGCCGTTGCGCAGCATGAGGATGCGCTCGATGCCGAGGCCGAAGGCGAAGCCCTGGTACTCCTCAGGATCCACTCCCGCGGAGCGCAGCACGTTCGGGTGGACCATGCCGCACCCGCCCATCTCGATCCAGCCGGTGCCGCCGCACACGCGGCACGCCGGGTCGGCGTCGTGATCGAGCCCCAGCCGCGCCTCGCAGCTGAAGCAGCGGAAGTCCATCTCCGCGCTGGGCTCGGTGAAGGGGAAGTGGTTCGGGCGCAGGCGGGTGATCGGGCGCCCGCCGAAGATCGCCGCGGCGAAGGCGTCGAGCGTGCCGACGAGGTTCGCCATGGTCAGGTCCCGGTCGATCGCGAGCCCCTCAACCTGGTTGAACATCGGCGAGTGGGTCGCGTCGAACTCGTCGGCCCGGTACACGGTGCCCGGGCACGCGATGTACAGCGGGGCGCCGCGCTCGAGCATGGCGCGGATCTGCACCGGGGAGGTCTGCGTGCGCAGCAGCAGGCCCGAGTCCTCGGGCGCGACGTACAGGGTGTCCTGGAGCGAGCGCGAGGGGTGGTCCGGGTCGGCGTTCAGGGCATCGAAGTTGAACCAGCCGGTCTCGATCTCCGGGCCCTCCGCGATCTCCCAGCCGATGCCGACGAAGAAGTCCTCGATCCGGTCCTGGAGGGTGCGCATGGGGTGGCGGGAGCCGCGCGGACGACGGTCCACGGGCACCGTGACGTCGACCGTCTCGCGCGCGAGCGCGGCCTCCTCCTCGGCCTCGGCGAGCTCGGCCTGTCGGGCCGCGAGCGCCTGCTGGACCCGCCCCTTCGACTGGCCGACGAGCTTGCCGGCGAAGGCCTTCTGGTCCTTGGGCAGGTCCCGGATCGAGGCGTTCGCGCGCGAGAGCACGCTCGCGTCGCCGACGTGGTCGATGCGGACCTGCTTGAGCTCGGCGGTGCTGCCCGCCGACGCGATCGCGGCGAGCGCGGCGTCGACGGCGGCGCCGATCGTCGGCTCGTCGATCGTGACGGCCGCGGAGTCGGGGCTGGGAGGTGTCTCGGACACGGGTATCGCTTTCGTCCGGTGGGCTGATGTGCGGATGGCGCGCCGCGGGGGATCGCCCGTCGGCCCCGCCGCACCGCGGACCATTCTAGGAGGGCGGCGCGCACCGCGCCGACCCGCCCGCCGGAGGCTCGCCGGGCGGGCCCGGCCGATAGGCTGGCCGGGAACCACCACCAGCGGAAGGAGCCCCACCATGCCCACGACCGTCAAGGGCGTCATCGCTCGCCATCCGAACGAGCCGGCGGAGCTCACCGACATCGTCATCCCCGATCCCGGGGTGCACGACGTCGTGGTCGACGTGGAGGCCTGCGGGGTCTGCCACACCGATCTCGCCTACCGCGACGGCGCGATCACCGATGACTTCCCGTTCCTGCTCGGCCATGAGGCCGCCGGGCGCGTCGCGGCGATCGGCGACGAGGTCACGCACGTGGCCGTCGGCGACTTCGTCGTCCTGAACTGGCGCGCGGTGTGCGGCGACTGCCGGGCCTGCCGCAAGGGCCGGCCGCAGTACTGCTTCGCGACCCACAACGCCTCGCAGAGGATGACGCTGAGCGACGGCACCGAGCTCGAGGCCGCGCTCGGCATCGGCGCCTTCACCGAGAAGACCCTCGTCCACGAGAAGCAGTGCACGAAGGTCTCCGAGGAGGCGCGGCCGGAGGTCGCGGGCCTGCTCGGATGCGGCGTGATGGCCGGGCTCGGCGCAGCCCTCAACACCGGCGCCGTGCAGCGCGGCGAGACCGTGGCCGTCATCGGTCTGGGCGGCGTGGGCAGCGCCGCGATCGCCGGCGCCGTGCTGGCGGGGGCGACCACCGTGATCGGCCTCGACATCGTCGACGAGAAGCTGCAGGCCGCGTCGGACCTCGGCGCGACCCACACCATCAACACCAAGGACCTCGACCGGGACCAGATCGTGGCGAGGGTCCAGGACCTCACCGGCGGATTCGGCGCCGACGTGGTGATCGACGCTGTGGGCATCCCCTCGACCTACGAGACCGCGTTCTACGCGCGGGACCTCGCCGGTCGCGTCGTGCTCGTGGGCGTTCCCCATCCCGATGCGGAGCTCGCGATCCCGCTGGCCGACGTGTTCAGCCGCGGCGGCTCCCTGAAGTCCGCGTGGTACGGCGACTGCCTGCCCGAGCGCGACTTCCCCTACCTCACGGACCTCTACCTGCAGGGTCGCCTTCCGCTCGAGCGGTTCGTCACCGGCACCACCGACCTGGGCGGCGTCGAGGACGCACTGAACTCGCTGCATCGCGGCGACGTGCTGCGCACCGTGGTGGTGAACCGATGACGGCGCGGCTGGACCGCACGACGACGTCGGGCACCTTCACCCTGGACGGCGAGACCTTCGACGTCGACAACAACGTGTGGGTCCTCGGAGACGAGGAGCAGTGCGTCGTCTTCGACGCCCCGCACGACGTCGAGGCGATCCGGGCGCTCGTCGGCGATCGCGAGTGCGTGGGCATCCTGCTGACCCACGCGCACGACGATCACGTGCGCTTCGCCCCCGAGCTGGCGACGGCGCTCGAGGCGCCCGTGCTGCTGAACCCGGCGGACGCCGAGGTCTGGAAGCTCACCCACGGCGACCTGCCCTGGGACGGGGACGTGGCCGACGGCGACGAGTTCACCGTCGCCGGTGCCGACATCGAGGCGATCTCCACCCCGGGCCACTCCCCCGGCTCCGTCTGCTACCGCGTCCCGGCGCTGGACTGCGTGCTGACCGGCGACACGCTCTTCCAGGGCGGCCCCGGCGCGACCGGCCGCTCCTTCAGCGACCGGCCCACGATCGAGGACTCGATCCGGGAGCGCCTGTTCACGCTGCCCCCGGAGACCATCGTGCACACGGGCCACGGCCCGGACACCACGATCGGCGCCGAGATCGAGGCCGCGCGGGGCGACTGGCTGTGAGATGACCGCATGGGCGACGAGGGGCGCATCGATGCGCGACATCGCGGCGAGCGGCGCGGCATGAGGGGCCGCCTGCTCGCCCCGCTCCTCGTCCGCCGTGCGCGGGCCTACGCGCGCGACTGCGTGGGATACCTCGTGCTGCCCGCAGCGATGCTCCCGATCGGGATTCCGCTCGCGACGCACATCGGGGACGCCGGCACCGCACGCGCCGTCGCCCTCGTCTCGAGCGCTATCCCGCCCGTGCTCGCGGCGCTCTGGGCGGCTCGCGCCGAGTTCGGCCCGCGAGCATCGACGTGGGGCAAGCGGCGCGAGGGGCTGCGTGTCGAGATGCTGCCGGGTCGGCCCGAGGGGACGAGATCTGTCGGAGCGGGCCGCGACGGGGCACGCGTCCCCTTCTCCCGCGCGTTCGTCCGGAATCTCGTGAAGATCGCGATCCCCTGGCAGCTGGGCCATGTGGTCGCCATCGGCGCGGTCTACGGGGACTTCGATACCGGCGCCGCGGGGACGATGGTCGCCACGGTCCTGCTCTACGGCGTGATCATCGTGCTCGTGGGCACCGTGATGCTCGGGTCCGGACGGGGGCTCCACGACCGGATCGCTGCGACGCGGGTGGTCGGCGACCACGGGTGAGGGGCGATTCGTCCTCCGTGATTCCTCCCCACGCTGCGTTCTCCACATGCTGAGTTCCGCAGCGTCGAATGTCAGCGGGTCCTCGTAGAGTCGAAGAACAGCATCGGACAACGGCATCGGCTCCCGCCGACTGTCCGCCCGGTGGCCCAGATGACCAGCGATGACGCGGGCGGGAGGTGGCTTCGATGACGCACACGACCATGCCCCCGCCGGACCACGCGTCCCGTGCGGCGCGCGCGCTCGCCCTCCTGGAATCCGCCACGGGCCTCGTCGAGCGCGCCGAGGGGATCCTCTCTGCGCTCGACGCCGATCCGTCGGAGGCCGAAGGCCCGTTCACCGATGATGCCTCCGCTTCCACCGGGACGTCGCCCATATCCCTCCCGGGCGCGCTGCTCGACGCGGTCGCGGTCAGCGAGCGGCTGCGCTCGCGCACCGATGCGGTGCAGATGCGCGCCTCCGTCGCGTTCCGCGATGCCCGCATCTCACAGCAGAGGAACGACGGCATCCCGCACGAGACGATCGGCAAAGGGCTCGCGCACGAGCTCGCCCTCGCCCGGCACGCCTCGCCTGCGCGCACGGGCAACCAGCTCGCCCTGGACCGGGTGATCGTGGAGACGCTCCCGCGGACCATGGGGCTGCTCGCGCGAGGCGAGATCTCCCGCTGGTCGGCCGACGAGGTCGCCAAGGCCGTCCTCTGCCTCGACGACGAGGACCGTGCACGGGTCGACGCCTCCGTGGCCGAGCACCTGCCGGAGGTCTCCCCGCGCCGCGCGGGCGGGATGGCCAGGGCCCGCGCCGACGAGATCGACCAGCTGGCCGCGCTCGCGCGCAACGAGCGCGAGGTCGGTGAGCGGCACGTCTCGATCCGTCCTGTGTCCGACGCGGTGGTGCGCGTGAGCGCGCTGCTCCCGCTCGTCGAGGGCGTGGCAGTGTACAAGGCGCTCGACGACGCCGCCTCCAGCGCGCGGGCCTCCGGCGTCGAGGGCACGAGGGGCCAGCACATGGCCGATGCGCTCTTCCGACGGACCACGGGGCTCGAGCGACCCGAGGACGTCGACGTGGAGATCCAGCTGCTGATGACCGACGAGTCGCTGCTCGCCGGCGGCGAGGACACCGCGTGGGTCGAAGGGCATGCCATGCCCGCGGCGATCGCCCGCCGGCTCGCGCTCGCGGCGCCGCAGGGGTCGGGGGACGAGAAGGATCCGGAGCCGCCCGACCAGCAGCTCCGCGCCGACCGGGCACGCTCCATCCGCCGCCTGTACACCGATCCTGTCTCCGGGCGTCTGCGGGACGCCGATGCGAGCCGACGGCGATTCACCGGCAACGAACGACGTTTCGTGGGGATGGCCGATCAGCACTGCCGCACACCGTTCTGCGACGCCCGCGCCCGTCACATCGACCACGTCGTGCGATACGCCGACGGCGGTGAGACCGTCGTCGCGAACGGCGTCGCGCGCTGCGAAGGGTGCAACTACCTCATGGAGCTGCCCGGCTGGAGCGGAACGCTCGAGGACGCCGAGCAGTGCGGATCCGGACCTCCGAACGCGCCGCCGGCCCGGGCACCGTCCCGCACCTACGAGATCACGACCCCGATGGGACGCAGCTATTCGAGCGCCGCTCCCCCGCTGCGCTGCGCCCTGCGCGGGGAAGGCGTCTCCCACAGGGACGTCGACCAGTCTCGGGACATCGACCCGCACCGAACCCCGCCCGCGAACGTGTTCATGCTCCCTGCCTTCGCTCCGGACGAGTTCCCGGTCGACGAGCAGGAGGGTGATGTCGAGCGGATGATCGGGCTGGATCCGATCAGCAGCGCGCGACTCGTCGAATTCGCGGACCACATCGCCAGCACGGTCGACCCCTTCGAGGAGCACGGCGCCGTGGCGTAGTCACGCACTCAGCGTCGGCGCAGGGTCTCGAAGAGGCAGACGGTCGCAGCGATCGCGACGTTGAGGGACTCCGCGTCGCCCGAGAGCGGGATCCGCACGGCGAGATCGGCCGTATCGAGCACCTCCTGCGGCAGACCGTGGGCCTCGTTGCCCATGATCCATGCCCCGCGCGTGGGGAGCTCCGTGGTGAAGAGGTCGTGATCGGCGTACCCGCTGGTCGCCAGCACGGAGATGCCCGCATCGTGCAGAGCGGGTGAGAGGCCCTCCGGGGCGATCCCGGCGACCACGGGCAGATGGAAGAGGCTGCCGGTCGCCGAACGGACGACCTTCGGGGAGTACAGGTCCACGGTGCCGGTCGTGGCGAGCACCGCGCGCGCCCCCGAGGCGTCGGCCGCACGGATCAGGGTGCCCGCGTTCCCGGGGTCCTGGACGCCGTGGAGGACCAGCGCCGTGAGCGGCCCGTCGGGGAGCGAATCGAGCACCGCGTGGAGCGACGGCGAGGGGAGGTCGGCGACGGCGAGCACGCCCTGCGGGGCGGCCATGGATGCCGCGGCGCCGTCCTCCTCGCCGCGGGTCATCGCCCGCAGGATCGAAGGGTCGACGTCGCAGGGGCGGATCTCGTGCGCGTCCGCGAGCTCGAGGATGTCGGGATGCGCCGTGGCCCCGTCGGCGGTGACGTACAGCTCCCGTACGAGGGAGGCGGAATGCTGGAGGAGCGAACGGACGGCCTGCGGGCCCTCGACGCGGAAGCGCCCCTGCTTACGACGAGCAGAACGCCCGGACAGCACGGCGATCCTCTTCACCCGATCTGATCTCGGGGAGGTGATCGCCCACCTGTCCGGGCGTTCCGTGGTGCTCATCGTGCGAGCTGGCTGTCGAGGGTCACGCCGCGGGGGCGTTGACGTCCTTCGGCAGGGCGCTCTTGGCGGTCTGCACGAGCGCGGCGAAGGCCGGCGCGTCGTTCACCGCGAGCTCGGCGAGCATGCGACGGTCGACCTCGACACCCGCGAGCCCGAGGCCCTGGATGAGGCGGTTGTAGGTCATGCCGTTCGCGCGCGCCGCAGCGTTGATGCGCTGGATCCACAGACGACGGAAGTCGCTCTTGCGGACCTTGCGGTCGCGGTAGTTGTAGGTCTGCGAGTGGAGCACCTGCTCCTTCGCCTTGCGGTACAGACGCGAGCGCTGCCCGCGGTAGCCGCTGGCCTGCTCGAGGATCTCCCGACGCTTCTTCTGGGCGTTGACCGCCCGCTTCACGCGTGCCACGTGATTCTCCTTCGCTGGTGTTCGAGTTCGATGGTGCGGGAACTCAGGAATCCCGCGAGGGGGCTCAGCGGCCCAGAAGCTTCTTCACGCGCTTGGCGTCGGACTTCGCGACGTTCGTGTCGCTGCCCAGACGGCGCTTGCGGGTGGAGCTCTTGTGCTCGAGCAGGTGGCGAGCGTTCGCCTTCTCGCGCATGAGCTTGCCGGAGCCGGTCACCCGGACGCGCTTCTTGGTGCCCGAGTGGGTCTTGTTCTTCGGCATCAGCCTGTTCTCCTTCTGAATGGGATCGTGGGCCCGCACGCGGGGTGCGGGCGAGCGATCAGGACTGGGGGTCCGGCGCGGAGTCCGGAGTGGCCGGTGCGGCGTCGGCGTCCGACGTCGTGGCAGCGGCCGAGGTGGCATCGGCGGCCGAGGTGTCGGCAGGAGCGGAGTTCGCGGCGGCGTTCTCCTTGTCCTTGGCCTTCTCGGCGTCGGTGCGGCGCTTGCGCGCCTCCGCACGGGCCTGGGTCTTCTTCTTCACCGGGCCGAGCACCATCACCATGGTGCGACCGTCCTGGCGAGGATGCGACTCGACGAAGCCGAAGTCGGCGACGTCCTCCGCCATCCGTCCCAGCAGCTGGATGCCGCGCTCGGGACGAGCCTGCTCGCGGCCGCGGAAGCGCACCATGACCTTGACCTTGTCACCGCCGGCGAGGAACTTCTCCACGTTGCGACGCTTGGTCTCGTAGTCGTGGGTATCGATCTTCAGACCCATACGAATCTCCTTCTGGAGCGTATTGGTCTGGTTCTTGCGGGACTCGCGTGCCTTCATGTTGGCTTCGTACTTGTACTTGCCATAGTCCATGAGACGGCACACGGGCGGATTCGCGCCCGGGGCGACCTCGACGAGATCGAGGTCGGCCTCCGCGGCGAGCCGCAGGGCGTCCTCGACACGCACGGTGCCGACCTGTTCGCCATTGGGTCCGACCAGCAGGACCTTCGGGACCCTGATCTGGCCATTGATGCGCTGTTCGCTGATGGGTGTCTCCTCACCTCGGTGTCCGACGACATGACGAAGGCCCCCACACGGATGTGGAGGCCTCGAGTGCACGCGCCGCACGGGCGCGCTGCCGACGCGGACGTCAGGCTGCGACACGACCCCGACGACTGCACGCCGCGAGGTGGGAGAGGCTCCACTTGCAAAGGGGAACGTCATGTTCCGGTCCCCTATGCTACCAGCAGGACGACGCCGCGCCCCGTGACATGCGTCGCCCTCCCCCCGACCTCGTGAAGGACCCTGTGAACGACATGCCCGACCTCGGCACCCCCGCCAGCCCCGCCGACGACGCGGACTCCCCCGGCACTGCCGGCTCCCCCGAGGTTCCGCAGTCCTTCCGGTTCGAGGAGGCGCGCAGCTCCTCCGTTCAGGGCGCGCACGACCACGCGGGACACAGCCACCAGGACGCCGAGATCGGGATCGCGTCCGACGCCGCGCGCGACATCGCGGACGTCGCCGCCGTCGAGATCATCTCGAGCGCGGCGGTGCACCTGATGAGCGCGGCCGCCGTGAAGATCGGGCTCGCCGAGGACGAGACCACGGGCCACTACCAGGATCTCGACGAGGCGCGGAAGCTCATCGCATCCCTCGCCGGGCTCGTCACGGCCGCCTCCCCCGAGATCGGCAACGAGCATGCGCGCTCTCTGCGCGACGGCCTGCGCACCCTGCAGCTCGCGTTCGCGGAGGCCCTGCCGTTCCCCGACGAGCCGGGGCGGGCACCGGGCGAGAAGTGGACCGGCCGCGTCAGCTGATCCGTCAGCGGCAGGACGACCGACACGATCGTCCGGGCGTCGCGCCGGGCGCGCTCACCGTCCCAGCGTGAGCTTGAGCGAGCTCACGCGGTCCGCGACGAGCATCGAGGCGCCGAGGTGCTCGCCGAGCGCCCCGACGACCCTCTGCACGTCGGCCCCGTCGAGGCCCGGACGCAGGCGCACCAGCAGATCCACCTCGGCGCGCTCCCCGGGGCGCGGGTCGAGCGCGAGCACCTCGGGCAGGGTGTCGGCGATGCGCGCGAGTTCGGCGGCGACCTCGGGGTCCTCGTGCGGGGGCACCCAGTCCCGTCCCTGTGCGAGCGCCCACAGCACGGAGCGCTGCAGAAGCACCGGCCCGCACGCGTCGGCCGCGGGGTCCGCACCTGCCGCAGCCGGGCCCCCCGCCCCGCCGTCCGGCCCCTCGACCGCCTGCGCGGCGGGATTGACCACGAGCTGCGTGATGCCCTCCTGCACGGCCGCCTGGGCGGCCTGCGCGGTGGGCGTGGGGACGGGCCGGGCGCGCTGCTGCCAGCGCTGCAGCTGGGCGACCGAGGTGAACACCGGGAGGACACGGGATCCGTCGGGCGCGGTGATGGAGACCATCGCCATGTCCGCCCCGTTGTCGCCGGTCAGGCCGTGGGCCGTCGTGCCCTCCTCGGTGGCGACGGCCATGATCGGCACGAGCACGCGGCTGCCGGCGAGCGCGGCGACCAGGTGCCGACGGGAGGGATCGTGCCCTGCGGTGAGCGCGTCGAGCGCCTCGGCGACGGGGCGCGGGGTGGTGCCGTCGTCCTCGGGGAAGGGGCTCGTGGTGTAGTCACGGCCCGCCCAGCTGGTGCCCGCGGTGTCGGTGAAGCGCGACTTCTCGCGGAAGTGCGCCGGCAGGGTGCGCCCGCCCACGGCGCTCTCCGGGTCGGGCACCTCTCCCGCGGGCGTCATGGGCGTCCCGCCACCTCGAGTGCCTCGGGCAGGGTGAACGCGCCGGCGTAGAGGGCCTTGCCGACGATCGCGCCCTCGACGCCCTCGGGCACGAGGGTCCGCAGTGCCGCGAGGTCGTCGAGCGAGGAGATGCCGCCGGAGGCCACGACCTGCGCGTCGGTGCTCTCGCACACGCGGCGCAGCAGGTCCACATTGGGGCCGCTCATCATGCCGTCCTTCGTCACGTCGGTGATGACGTAGCGGGCGCAGCCGGCGGCGTCGAGGCGCTCGATCGCCTCCCAGAGGTCACCGCCCTCCTTGGTCCAGCCGCGCGCGGCGAGCGTCGAGCCGCGCACGTCGAGGCCCACGGCGATGCGGTCGCCGTGTTCGGCGATGACCTCGGCCGTCCACTCAGGGTTCTCGAGGGCGGCGGTGCCGAGGTTCACGCGGCGGCAGCCGGTCGCGAGCGCAGCAGTGAGGCTCGCGTCGTCGCGGATGCCGCCGGAGAGCTCGACCTGCAGGTCGACGGCCGCGACGACCTCGGCGAGCAGGTTCGCGTTGCTGCCGCGTCCGAAGGCGGCGTCGAGGTCCACGAGATGCAGCCAGGTCGCCCCGCCCTGCTCGAAGGCGCGCGCCGCCTCGAGCGGCGATCCGTAACTGGTCTCGGTGCCGGCCTCGCCCTGGACGAGGCGCACGGCCTGGCCGTCCTGGACGTCGACGGCGGGCAGGAGTTCGAGAACGGGGCTGGTCATGGGGTCCTCCGGGAGCGGACGGTGGGAGAGGTGAGAGGAAGGGCCGGCGGGAGCGCGGGTCAGGTCTGGATGCGCCAGATGCAGACGGCGACGCAGACGAGACCGAGCACGAGGAGCAGGATCCGCAGCCACCAGGGCTTGCCGGAGCGGTGGAAGGACCACGCCCCGCCGAGCAGCATCCCGCCGGCGAAGAGCATGACGAAGGCGAGGATCATGAGGCGGCCCCCGCATCGGCGTCCGCTTCGGCGTCGGGCGCAGCACCCGCGTCGGCGTCGGCCGCGGCCGCCGGCCTCGTCGAGAGGCGCGGCAGTCCCGCGAGCCAGTTGCGCAGCAGACGCGTCCCGGCGCCGCCCGACTTCTCCGGGTGGAACTGGGTGGCGGTCAGCGCGCCGTTCTCGACGGCAGCGACGAAGCGGTCGCCGCCGTGATCGGACCAGGTGACCAGCGGGTCGGGCAGGGGCGGCTGCGACTCGAGCGCCCAGGAGCGGGCGGCGTAGGAGTGGACGAAGTAGAAGCGCTCGTCCTCGATGCCCGCGAACAGTCGACTGCCCTGGGGGACCTCGACGGTGTTCCAGCCCATGTGCGGGACGACGTCGGCCTCGAGGCGGGTGATCTCGCCGGGCCACTGATCGAGGCCCGCCGCGCGCTCTCCGTGTTCGGTGCCGGCCGCGAACATGACCTGCAGGCCCACGCAGATGCCGAGCACCGGGAGCCCGCCGGCCAGACGCCGCTCGATGATGCGGTCACCGCCCACGGCGCGGATCTGGGCGGCGGTCGCGGCGAAGGCCCCGACGCCGGGGACGACGAGGCCGTCGGCCCCGAGCGCCCTGTCACGATCGGCGGTGAGCTCGACGTCCGCCCCGGCGGCCTCGAGGGCGCGCACGGCGGAGCGGACGTTCCCGCTGCCGTGGTCCAGGACGACCACGCGCGGCGCAGGGGCGTCGCGCTGCGGGGTGAGGCTGTTCTCGCTCCCGCTCATCGACCCTTGCGCCCCTTCGCGATCCAGGCGAGCGCCTCGTCACGGGTGAGGACGGCGGGGTCGTAGCCCTCGCCGAGGGTGGCGACGTCGGCCGCGCCGAGCATGAGCTGCTCGACGACCTCGTCCATCGCCCCCATGACGATCGCGGGCGAGACGTCGTCCCCGCGATCACCCGCCTTGTAGCGGGTCGCGGTCATGCGGTCGCCCTTGCGCCAGAACAGGACGACGCCGTTGCGCTGCAGGGCGGTCGAGGTGACGGCGGCGAGCTCGTGGGCGGCGTCCTCCTGGAGGGCGCCGACGGCGATGGCGCCCATGCCGGTGTCGTGGACGCGGGCGCCGGCGGGGATGTCGGCGCCGTCGGTGCGGGCCTCGCGGCCCAGGCGGATCGCGCCAGCGAGCGCCTTCGCGGAGGCGACGGAGGTGGCGACCACGGCGATCGCGGGCTCCTCGTCGTCCCCGCCGCCGATGATGTCCTCGACGGTGAAGGGGGCGGACTCCTCCGCGGCGTCCTCGGCCTCGCCGCCGAGGTCGAGACCCTGGGTGAGGCGGGCGAACTCGGCGTCGATGTCGTCGTCGCCGTCGGAGGGGCGGGGCGGTTCTGCGGTGCTCACAGAGCTCCCTTCGTGGAGGGGATGTCGGCGACGCGCGGATCGGGGGCGCACGCGGCGCGCAGGGCCCGGGCGAGGGCCTTGAACTGGGCTTCGACGATGTGGTGCGGGTCCCGACCGGCGAGGACGCGCATGTGCAGGCAGATGGCCGCGTGGAAGGACAGCGACTCCAGGACGTGCCGGGTGAGCGACCCCGTGAAGTGCCCGCCGATGAGGTGCAGGGCCTGCGCCTCGCTCTCCCCGGTGTGCACGCAGTAGGGGCGGCCGGAGACGTCGACCACCGCGTGGGCGAGCGCCTCGTCCAGCGGGATGGTGGCCTCGCCGAAGCGGGTGATGCCGCGCTTGTCGCCGAGGGCCTCGCGCAGGCACTGGCCGAGCACGATCGCGGTGTCCTCCACCGTGTGGTGGACGTCGATGTCGGTGTCGCCGCTCGCGCGCACGGTGAGGTCGAAGCGCGCGTGGGTGCCCAGCGCCGTGAGCATGTGGTCGTAGAACGGCACGCTGGTGGAGACGTCCACCTGGCCGGTGCCGTCGAGGTCGAGGGAGACCTCGACGCTGGACTCGCGGGTGGTGCGCGAGATGCTCGCGGTGCGGTGCGCGCGGGACTCGTCGGGAGTCTGTGTCATCGGGGGTCGGCCTCCTCGAGGGCGGTGCGGAAAGCGGCGTTGTCCTGGGGCGCGCCGACGGAGACCCGCATCCAGGGCTCGGGCCCGACCTCGCGGAGGAGCACGCCGCGCTCGAGCAGAGCCTCCCACACGTCGTGGCGGCTCGCGGCCCGGTGCAGGAGCGGCTCGAAGTACACGAAGTTCGCGTCGGACGGGGCGACGACGTGACCGCGCTCGACGAGATGCTCGAAGAGGGCGTCGCGCTCGGCGCGCAGCCGCTCGACCTGGCCCAGCAGCTCCTCGCGGTGCGCGAGGGCGGTGCGGGCGACGGCCTGGGTGACGGCCGAGAGATGGTAGGGCAGGCGCACCACGCGCACGGCATCGACGATCCGCGGATCCGCGACCAGATAGCCCAGACGGCCGCCGGCGAGCGCGAAGGCCTTGGACATGGTGCGCGTGACCACGAGGTTCGGGAACTCGCCGAGCAGCTCGAGCGCGCTGGGCACGCCGTCGCGTCGGAACTCGCCGTAGGCCTCGTCGACGACGAGCATCCCCGAGCTGGGCAGCAGAGCCTCGGCGGCGGCGCGCACGACCTCCGGGTCGAGCGCCGTCCCCGTCGGGTTGTTCGGGCTGGTGAGGACGACGATGTGCGGACGGTGCGCGGAGATCGCCTCGCGCACGTCGTCCGCGTCGAGCGCGAAGTCCGGGGCGGGGCCGCGGTCGGCGACGACCCAGCGGGTGAAGGTGTCGCGCGCGTACTCGGGATACATCGAGTAGTGCGGGGCGAACCCGAGGGCCGTGCGGCCGGGCCCGCCGAAGGCGAGCATCAGCTGGTGCATGACCTCGTTCGAGCCGTTCGCCGCCCAGACCTCCTCGACCGCGGGCGCGGGGATCCCGGACTCCGCGGCGAGGTACTCGGCGAGATCTGCGCGCAGCGCCGTGAACTCGCGGTCGGGATAGCGGTTCAGACCGGCCGACGCCTCCTGCACCGCGCGCCCCAGGTCGGCGGCGAGCGCGGTGGAGGGGCCGAAGGGGTTCTCGTTGACGTTCAGCAGGTGCGGCACGTCGATCTGCGGGGCCCCGTACGGCTCGACGCCCGCGAGGTCCTCGCGGCGCGGCGGGATACCCGGGCGCACGGCCGGATCCGCGGGATCGGCGCCGGGCGCGGCGGGGTCGGGTCGGCTCGAGGTGGGCATGCCCCCATCGTAGAGGTCCGGACCTGGTGGGATCCGCGCCGCCCGGTGCGCGGAACCGTCCGCCGTCGGGCGTGGTCCGGTGCTCCGTTGCCGGGCGCTCCCGGACCGCGCTCACGTGCGTCCCGCCACGCTCCCAGCGCCCGACCACCCGCGGGTCGGTACCCTGGCGCGGTGCTTCGCTTCCTCGGTGCCCTGATCGGCGACGTCCTCGCCGTGGTCCTCTTCGTCGCGATCGGCCTGCTCCAGCACGGCTACGACATCTCGACGCAGAATCTCGTGCTGGTGGGCTGGCCCTTCGCGGCCGCCCTCCTCGTCGGCCATCTGGCCGCGCAGACCTGGCGCGCGCCCTTCCGCATCTGGCCGCAGGGCGTGTTCGTGTGGGCGATCACGATCGTCGGCGCCATGGCGGTGCGCACCCTCATGCAGGCCGGCACCGAGGTGTCCTTCGTGATCGTCACGTCGATCGTCCTCGGCGTGCTCATGCTCGGCTGGCGCGCGGTCGCGACCTTCCTCACCCGCGGCGAGCGCAGGGTCGTCGAGGTCGTCGACGAGGCCGATCTCGAGGCGGGAACCGGGTCCGCGGACACCACCGGGCCTGAGGTCGAGAAGTCGCCCGGGGGCGGCACCGTCGCCGAGAAGGCCGACAACTCCTGAGGAACCGGCGAGCCCTGCCGGAAGCACTCCCCCGTCAGCGACCCCGACCCTCACTCGCCGGGCGCGAACCTCACGTCCACCGCGGTGCCGTGGGCCGGCAGGCCCTCGGAGCGGGCGAGCGTGGTCGCCGCCTCCCGTGACGCGGCGAGCGCGTGCTCGTCGTACTCGACGACGTGGATGCCGCGCAGGAACGACTGCACGCCCAGTCCCCCGGCGAAGCGGGAGGTGCCGCCCGTGGGGAGCACGTGGTTGGAGCCGGCCGCGTAGTCGCCCAGGCTCACGGGGCTGAAGGGACCGACGAACACCGCACCGGCGTTGGTGACGCGTGCGGCGACGCCGGCCGCGTCGGCCGTCTGGATCTCGAGGTGCTCCGCGCCGTAGGCGTCGACGACCGCGAGTCCCTGCTCGATGTCGTCCACGAGGATCGCGCCGCTCTGGCGTCCGCGCAGCGCCTCCGCGATCCGCTCATGGTGCTCGGCCGCGGGGACCTGGACGTCCAGCTCCTCCTCGACGCGGCCGACGAGGGCCTCGTCGTCCGTGACCAGCACGGCGGCGGCCATCGGGTCGTGCTCGGCCTGGGAGATGAGGTCGGCGGCGACCAGGCGGGGCTCCGCGGCGGCGTCGGCGAGGATCGCGATCTCCGTCGGTCCGGCCTCCGCGTCGATCCCGACGATGCCGCGCACCAGGCGCTTCGCCGCCGCGACGTAGACGTTCCCGGGGCCGGTCACGAGGTCCACGCCCTCGAGCGCGCGGCCGTCGCCGAGGTCGTCGGCGCCGTGGGCGAGCAGGGCGATCGCCTGCGCGCCGCCCACGGCCAGCACCTCCTCGATCCCCAGCACAGCGCAGGCCGCGAGGATCGTGGGGTGCGGCAGACCGCCGAACTCCTTCTGCGGCGGGGAGGCGAGCACGATCGTGCCGACGCCCGCGGTCTGCGCGGGCACGGCGTTCATCACCACGGAGCTGGGCAGCACGGCGCGGCCCCCGGGGACGTACAGGCCCACGCGGCGCACGGGCACCCAGTGCTGGGTGACGCGTCCGCCGGGGATCACCTCGACGCTGTCGGGCTCGCGCACCTGGGCGGCGTCGACGGCGCGGACCCGTGCGATCGCGGTCTCCAGGGCCGAGCGCACCGACGGGTCGAGCTCGGCGAGCGCCCTCGCGATCTCCTCGGGCGGGACGCGCAGGTGCTCGGGGCGCACCCCGTCGAAGCGCTCGGAGGCCTCGAGGACGGCGGCCGCGCCGCGCGTCGCGACGTCCTCGATCACCGGGGCGACGGCCTCGGCCGCGGCGGCGACGTCGACCTCGGGACGGGGCAGGGAGGCGGCGAGCTCGGCGGGGCCGGGACGGGTCCCGCGCAGGTCGGTCACGGAGAGGAAGGACATGGGGGAAGTCTAGGAGGCCGCCCGCGCATCGGCCCCCTCGGCCCGACGCCTGGGACGCGCCGGGCGAGCCCTCGCGGTCGCGTCGCGGACGGGGTCGCGCGGCCCGGTCTTCCTGAGGACGCCGCGCGCACCCTCGGATAGTCTTGACGTCGAGACATCACCACGACCCGAGGGAGCCCCACCGACCATGTCGCGGATCATCTACACCCACACCGACGAAGCACCGATGCTCGCCACCGTGTCGTTCCTGCCGATCCTGGAGGCGTTCTCGCGCACTGCCGGGATCGACGTGGAGACCCGGGACATCTCGCTCGCGGGCCGCATCGTCGCGGCCTTCTCCGATCTCCTGCCCGAGGACCAGCGCGAGGCCGATGCGCTCGCGGAGCTCGGCGAGCTCGCGAAGACGCCCGAGGCGAACATCATCAAGCTGCCGAACATCTCGGCCTCGGTCCCGCAGCTCAAGGCCGCGATCGCCGAGCTGCAGGCCGCCGGGATCGACCTGCCCGACTATCCCGAGTCCCCCTCGACCGACGCGGAGAAGGACGTGCGCGCCCGCTACGACGCCGTCAAGGGCTCGGCCGTGAACCCCGTGCTGCGCGAGGGCAACTCCGACCGCCGCGCGCCCCAGGCGGTGAAGAACTTCGCGAAGAAGCACCCGCACCGCATGGGCGAGTGGTCCGCCGACTCGAGGACCACCGTGGCGACCATGGACGCCGACGACTTCCGGGCCAACGAGCAGTCCGTGGTCCTGGAGAAGGACGACGAGCTCTCGATCGTCCACGTCGCCGCCGACGGCGCCGAGACCGTGCTGAAGGCCTCGATCCCCGTGCTCGAGGGCGAGGTCGTGGACTCGACCGTCATGAGCGCCCGCGCGCTGGACGCCTTCCTCGCGGCGCAGGTGCAGGCGGCGAAGGAGCAGGGTGTCCTGTTCTCCGTGCACCTCAAGGCCACGATGATGAAGGTCTCCGACCCGATCCTCTTCGGCCACGCCGTGCGCGCCTTCTTCCCCGCCCTCTTCTCGGCCTACGGCGAGCAGCTCGCCGCGGCGGGCCTGTCCCCGAACAACGGCCTGGGCGGGATCCTCGCCGGGGCCGACGCCCTGGACCCCGAGGTCGCCGCGGGCGTGCGCGAGGAGATCACCAAGGGCCTCGCCGAGGGGCCGGCGATCGCCATGGTGAACTCCCACAAGGGCATCAGCAACCTGCACGTGCCCAGCGACGTCATCATCGACGCCTCGATGCCCGCGATGATCCGCACCTCCGGCCACATGTGGAACAAGGACGATGCGGAGCAGGACACCCTGGCCGTCATCCCCGACTCCTCCTACGCGGGCGTCTACGCGGCGACCATCGAGGACTGCAAGGCGAACGGCGCCTTCGACCCGACCACCATGGGCACCGTCCCGAACGTCGGCCTCATGGCGCAGAAGGCCGAGGAGTACGGCAGCCACGACAAGACCTTCGAGATCGAGGCCGACGGCCGCGTCGAGGTGCGCGACTCCTCGGGGGCGGCGCTGATGGCCCAGCAGGTCGAGGCCGGCGACATCTTCCGCGCCTGCCAGGCCAAGGACGCCCCGATCCGCGACTGGGTGCAGCTCGCCGTGCGCCGCTCGCGCGAGTCCGGGATGCCCGCCGTGTTCTGGCTGGACGAGTCCCGCGCCCACGACCGCAACCTCATCGCCAAGGTCGAGGCCTACCTCGCCGAGGAGGACACCGAGGGCCTGGACATCCGGATCCTCTCCCCGATCGAGGCGACGAAGCACACCCTGGAGCGCGTGCGCCGCGGCGAGGACACGATCTCCGTGACCGGCAACGTGCTGCGCGACTACCTCACCGACCTCTTCCCGATCATGGAGCTGGGCACGAGCGCCAAGATGCTCTCGGTGGTCCCGCTGATGAACGGCGGCGGTCTGTTCGAGACGGGCGCGGGCGGCTCCGCCCCCAAGCACGTGCAGCAGCTGATCGAGGAGGACTACCTGCGCTGGGATTCCCTCGGGGAGTTCCTGGCCCTCGCCGAGTCCCTGCGCCACCTCGCGCGCACCGAGGACAACGAGCGCGCCCGCGTGATCGCCGACGCCCTGGACCGGGCGACGGAGACGCTGCTGAACAACGGCAAGTCCCCGCAGCGCAAGCTGGGCACGATCGACAACCGCGGCAGCCACTTCTACCTCGCCCTGTACTGGGCGCAGGAGCTGGCCGCGCAGACCGACGACGCGGAGCTCGCCTCCGCCTTCGCCCCCATCGCCCAGGAGTTCGCGGGCAAGGCGGAGGTCATCGACGGCGAGCTGCTCGCCGTGCAGGGCGAGCCGGCCGACATCGGCGGCTACTACCGGCCCGATGAGGCGAAGGCCGCGAGCGTCATGCGGCCCTCGACCACGCTGAACGCGATCGTCGAGGAGATCAGCTCCGCGCTGTGACGCGCTGACGCGCTGAGTGCCGACCGCACCTCCCGAGGGCGGTCGACCAGCGGAAGGGCCCGGATGCTTCGGCATCCGGGCCCTTCGTCGTCGGACCACGGGGTCATCGGACCGCGGGGTCGTCGGACCGCGAGTGCCCGGCGCGCGCTCAGGCGCGGGACGTGCGCCCGAGCCGCTTCCAGAGGAGCGCCCACTGGCGAGGCGCGAGGTCCCGGGGACGGTCTCGGCGCGCGACGCCGGCCGCCCGCAGCGCATCGTCGATCCGACGTCGGCCCGACGCCCCGCGTGGGGGCAGTGTCCTCGGCAGGATCCGCTCGAGGGTCCCTCCCCCGCCCGCGAAGACGCGGCGTGCGAAGCGCTCGTAGTCGGGGCGATCCCGGAGCGGCAGGAGGGGGCGCTCACGGCGCTCGAGCACCAGGATCCCGCCGTCGACCGAGGGCACGGGGCGGAAGGCGCGTGCGGGCACGCGGCCCTCGAGGCTCGCGTGGATCCAGGGAGCGGCCTGCACGGTCATCAGGGTGGATCCGCCCACTCCGGCGCGCTTGCGGGCCACTTCCCATTGCGTGAGCAGGACGGCGCGATGCCAGGCGCGCTCCCGCAGCAGGCGCCGCAGGATGGGTGCGGTCAGGTGGAAGGGGATGTTGCCGACGATCGTCGTCGCATCGAGCGGATGGGCGAGCGCATCGCCGGAGATCACGCGGACACGGGGCAGGCCGCGGCGCAGTGCCCGGGCGCGGTGCTCGTCGATCTCGAGGGCCGTGAGCGGCACGCCCCGTGCGGCGAGCGTTCGGGTGAGGGCGCCGTCGCCGGCGCCGAGCTCGAGCACGCTCGTGCCGTCCCGGGGGACGAGGTCGGCGATCTGCTCGAGAGTGGGCCGGTGGGCGAGGAAGCTCTGTCCGAGCTCATGGCGTCCGCCATGGAGGGAGCGTGGCATGGGTGGTCTCCGTGCTGTCGGGTCGGAGCACCCGGCATCTCACCCGTGCCGGCGGCAGGGGGAGGCGAGGTTCGCGCGTCCGGGTGCGAGGGCTCTCGACGGGACGGCGCGCATCATGCGACGGCGCGCCGTCAGGCGCCGCGGTCGCGGAAGGTGAGTGCGCGGTCCGCGAGGACCGCACGGAGAAGGGTTCCCATGAGTCGGACGCTATCGACGGCGGCGGCGTCGAACGAATTCTCGGGCCGCTCCGCCTGCACCGAGGGTCGTGGGAGCGGGGCGGCCCGCTCAGCCCAGGATCTGCCGCACGAGGGCGAGGAGCGCGATCACGACGATGGTGCCGCGCAGCACCCATTCGGGAAGGCGCTTGGTGAGGTGGGAGCCGAAGTAGCCGCCGAGCAGGGCGCCGACCGCGATCGCGACCACGCCCTCCCACCGCACGTCGGCGCCGAAGGCGAAGTGGGCCACGAGGTAGACGAGCGCCGCCATCACGTTGACGAGCAGGCTGAACAGGTTCTTCACGGCGTTGACGCTCTTCATCGAGCGTCCCGTGAAGGCGCCGAGCAGGCCGAGGTAGAGGATGCCCTGCGCTGCCGTGAAGTAGCCCCCGTACATCGAGGCGGCGCCCATGGAGACCATGAGGCCCGGCGAGCGGTAGGCGGCCGCGCTGCTGCCGGCGTCCGGGTCCCCGCCCCCGTGCCCGACGCCCGACGCGGGGACGTCACCGGTGGCCCGGCCGTCCTTCGCCGCGCTGACACTCGTGCCGCTCCCCCGCCGAGGGATCCAGGTGGCCAGTCGCTTCTGGAAGACCACGAGCAGCAGTGCCACCACGATGAGGATGGGGACGACGACCCTGAGCGCTCCGGGCGGTGAGACCAGCAGCAGGCAGGACCCGATCGTCGCGGTCACGACCACGATGGCGGCGAGCGGGCGCACGTCGCGCCATTCGGCGGAGATCTCGCGCCGGTACCCGAAGAACGAGCCGACGGTCGAGAACACCATGCCCATGGTGTTCGTGCGCACGGCGGTGCCGGGGTCGAGGCCGAGAGCCAGCAGCACGGGGAGCGTGAGCAGCGATCCGCTGCCCACCGCGGAGTTGATCGCGCCCGCGAGGGCACCCATCACGAGCAGCACCACGAGCGACTGCGGATCCACGCGCCCTCTCCTCCCTCGCCGCCCCTCGTGCCCGAGGGGCGCATGCGTCGGACCGCTCGGCGGATGCGGCCCGACCTGCAACCCTAGACCCGGACGCGGGGCTGCTCGCCTGCGGCCTCACTCCTCGGAACGGGCCAGGCCCGGACGGGCCGCGAACCCCTCGAACACACGCGAGGCCCCGGGCATTGCGCCCGGGGCCTCGCACGCGACGTCGATCGTCCGACACCGATCCGTGTCAGCCGAGCGCCGCCACGGCGGCGTCGTAGTCGGGCTCCTCGGAGATCTCCGGGACCAGCTGGCTGTGCAGCACGGTGCCGTCCGTGTCGATCACCACGACCGAGCGGGCGAGGAGGCCCTGCAGGGGGCCGTCGGTCTGCGTGACCCCGAAGTCCTCCCCGAAGCTCGACCGGAAGGCGGAGCCGGTGACCACGTTCGTGAGCCCTTCCGCGCCGCAGAAGCGGGCCTGCGCGAAGGGGAGGTCCTTCGAGGCGCACACGACGACCGTGTTCTCCAGGCCGCTCGCGATCTCGTTGAAGCGGCGCACGCTCATCGCACAGGTGCCGGTGTCCAGGGACGGGAAGATGTTCAGCACGATCCGTCGGCCGGAGAAGTCGCCCGTGGCGACGGCACCGAGGTCCTGCCCGACGAGCTCGAACGCGGGGGCGGCGGAGCCGACGGCGGGGAGCTCGCCGACGGTGGTGACGGGTGTGCCCTTGAAGGCGGTGGTGGCCATGTCATGCATCCTTCTGCTCGATGTGCGCTGGTCCTTCCATTGTGCCCCGTCGGCCCCGACTCATCCCTGCGAGGCGAAGGTCTCCCGCAGTCGCGCGGTCTGCTCGGCGACGTCGAAGTCGGCGGCGGGCCACTGCGGGTCGATCTCGCCCAGAGCCTGCAGCAGCAGCTGCTGCACGGCGATCCGGGCGTACCACTTGCGGTCGGCGGGCACCACGACCCATGGTGCGTGCGGGGTCGAGGTCGCGCTGAGAGCCTTCGAGTAGGCGTCCATGTAGGCGCTCCAGTACCCGCGCTCGTCGATGTCCCCGGGGTTGAACTTCCAGTGCTTGTCCGGGCGCTCGAGGCGCTCCATCAGCCGCTCGCCCTGCTCGGCGTACGAGACGTGGAGCATGACCTTCACGATCGTGACCCCCGAGTCGGTGATCTCCTTCTCGAAGGCGTTGATCGCGGCGTAGCGCCGCTCGATCTCCTCGGCGTCGGCCCAGCCGTGGACCCGGTGGATGAGCACGTCCTCGTAGTGCGAGCGGTCGAAGACGCCGATCTGGCCAGCCGCGGGCACATGCGGGCGGATCCTCCACAGGAAGTCGTGCTGCTCCTCCTCCTCGGTGGGCGCCTTGAACGCGGTGATCGAGATCCCCTGCGGGTCCACGGCGCCGACGACGTGCCGCATGATCCCGCCTTTGCCGGAGGTGTCCATGCCCTGGACGACCAGCAGCACGCTGCGCCCGCCGGATGCCGCCCCGTGGTGGGCCGCGAAGAGTCGCTCCTGCAGATCAGCAAGGGAGTCGTCGCAGGCCAGGAGGTGCTTCTCGCCCTTCTTCTTGCCGCCGTCGAAGCCCGGGGTCGCGTGCGGGTCGAACTCGTGGACGTCGCCCGCCCACCCCGGCGGGACCGGGAAGCCGCCCGGGACGTCGTCCGGCAGGGAGCCGGGTGCGAGGACGACGGGTCGGAGATCGCGTGAGGACTTCGACGCCTTGGAAGTCTTGGAGGCCTTCGCGGGCCCGCGGCTCGTCGTGGCCGTCGCCCCCGACCTCGCCGGCTTCGCCGACTTCGCGCTCCCGCCCTGCTTCGCGCTCTTCGTCGGACGGGGGCTCTGCTGCTTCTTCGCCTGTGCCATGCACGGAGCGTAGTCGGATCCGCGGATCGCGGCGCGGACCGGACCCGAGGGGTTCCCCGAGAGCACCCTCAGCTCTAGCGTGGGGCCCACGACGTATCCGTCCGGTCCGCCGAGGAACGAGGAACGAGGAGAGTCCCATGAACGAGGCCCCGACGCAGCCAGTCCGGCCCGCAGTCTGGCCCGCCGCCGAAGGCACCGCCCCGGATCAGGAGGAGCTGCTCCGCCTGCACGGCTGGTGGCGCGCCGCGAACTATCTCTCCGTCGGTCAGATCTACCTGATGGACAATCCCCTGCTGCGCACGCCGCTCGCGCGCGAGCACGTGAAGCCCCGCCTGCTCGGCCACTGGGGCACGACTCCCGGGCTCACCTTCCTGTACGCGCACATGAACCGGGCGATCCGCCAGCGCGATCTCGACGCGATGTACGTGACCGGTCCCGGCCACGGCGGGCCCGGTGTGGTCGCCGCGGGGTACCTCGAGCACACGTACACGGAGACCTACCCTTCGGTCACCGAGGACGAGGCCGGCATGCGCCGCCTGTTCACCCAGTTCTCCTTCCCCGGCGGGATCCCGTCCCATGCGGCGCCGGAGACCCCGGGCTCGATCCACGAGGGCGGCGAGCTCGGCTACTCGCTCTCCCACGCCTACGGCGCCGTCCTCGACAACCCGGGGCTCCTCGCGTTCACCGTGGTCGGCGACGGGGAGGCCGAGACCGGACCGCTGGCCACGTCGTGGCACAGCAACAAGTTCACCCATCCCCTCACCGATGGCGTGGTGCTTCCCGTGCTCCACCTCAACGGGTACAAGATCGCGAACCCCACGGTGCTGGCGCGCATCGGCGACGACGAGCTCGCCGACCTCATGCGCGGGTACGGCCACGAGCCGCTGTTCTTCACCGGCGGCTTCGACGACGAGGACCCGCTCACGGCGCACAGGCGCTTCGCCGAGGTGCTCGATACGGCCCTGGACCGCATCGCGGAGATCAAGGCGAAGGCGGCCGAGGACGACGCCGCCGGACGGGAGCCCGAGCGGCCCACCTGGCCGATGATCGTCTTCCGCACGCCGAAGGGATGGACCGGGCCCGCGGAGATCGACGGCAAGAAGTCAGAGGGGTCGTGGCGGGCCCATCAGGTGCCATTGGCCAACGCCCGCGACACCGATGAGCATCTCGCGGTCCTGGACTCGTGGCTGCGCTCCTACCGACCCGAGGAGCTGTTCGACGATGAGGGGCGGCTGCGCGAGGAGTACGCGGACACCGCACCCGCCGGGAGCCGGCGGATGTCGGCGAACCCGGTGACCAACGGCGGCTCCGTGCTGCGGGCGCTGCGCCTGCCCGACTTCCGCGAGCATGCGGTGGACGTCCCACGGCCCGGGGCGACGACCTCGGAGGCCACGCGCGTGCTGGGTGACTGGCTGAGGGACGTGATCGAGGCCAATCCCGAGAACTTCCGCATCTTCGGACCCGACGAGACCGCGTCCAACCGTCTTCAGTCCGTCTACGAGGCCACGGACAAGCAGTGGAACGCGCAGTTCGTGGCCGACGACGACGAGGAGCACCTGGCCCCGCGCGGCCGCGTCATGGAGGTGCTCAGCGAGCACCAGTGCCAGGGCTGGCTCGAGGGCTACCTCCTCACCGGCAGGCATGGGCTGTTCAACTCCTACGAGGCCTTCATCCACATCGTCGACTCGATGGTGAACCAGCACGCGAAGTGGCTGAAGGTGACGAACGAGCTGGAGTGGCGTCGGCCGCTGGCCTCGCTCAACTACCTTCTGAGCTCGCACGTGTGGCGACAGGATCACAACGGCTTCTCCCATCAGGACCCGGGATTCATCGACCACATGGTCAACAAGAAGGCCGAGATCGTGCGGGTCTACCTGCCGCCGGACGCCAACACGCTGCTGTCCACCTACGACCACTGCCTCCGCTCGCGCCAGTACGTGAACGTGGTCGTCGCGGGCAAGCAGCCGGGACCGCAGTGGCTGAGCATGGACGAGGCGATCGTCCACTGCACGCGCGGCCTGGGCATCTGGGAGTGGGCAGGGACCGAGGTCGAGGGCGAGGAGCCCGACGTCGTGCTCGCCTGCGCCGGGGACATCCCGACGATCGAGGTGCTCGCGGCGGCGAAGATCCTCCGCGAGCAGATCCCCGATCTGCGCGTGCGGGTGGTCAACGTGGTGGACCTGATGCGCCTGCAGCACGAGTCGGAGCACCCGCACGGTCTCTCGGAGAAGGAGTTCGACGGGATCTTCAGCGAGTCCTCCCCCGTCGTCTTCGCCTACCACGGCTACCCGTGGCTGATCCACCGTCTCGCCTACCGCCACGATCGCGCCTCACGGATCCACGCGCGCGGCTACAAGGAGGAGGGCACGACCACGACGCCCTTCGACATGCTCATGCGCAACGACATGGACCGCTACCACCTGGTGATCGACGCGATCGATCGCGTCGACGGCCTGGGGACCCGCTTCGCCGGTCTGCGCCAGCGGATGGTCGACTCCCGCATCCGCGCACGCGAGTACGCGTACACCCACGGCACGGACCAGCCCGAGGTCGCGGCGTGGCAGTGGGACGACAACGCCGACGAGTCCGAGCCGTCGAAGGGCACGGTCACGGCCGACACCGGCGGCGACAACGGCTGAGATCGCCGGTTCGCGTCCGAGGACCGCCGCGCGCACCGAGGGCATCCGGCGCGCGGTGCGGGTGCGGGGCGCGCGAACACGCCCCGGGGCCTCCGGCGGCCTGCGGCACGAGTGACCTGCCGGCGAATTCTCGGTGACGGATATGGCGCAGATCACAACGATCGGTACGGTCGAAGAACGCTCCCCGAGCGCGACGCCGTCGACCGGTTCGGTGCGACGTCGTTCGACATCCGCACGAGCGGACCGCACAGAAGGAGAACAGCATGACGTTCCAGGGCAGCATCACGGATCTCCAGACCGCCGAGGTCCTCGACTCCACGGGCGAGAAGGTGGGCAAGGTCGGGCAGGTGTATCTGACCAAGGACTCGCAGGACCCCTCGTGGGTCACCGTCAACATCGGTCTCTTCGGCTCGCGCGAGACGTTCATCCCGCTGGCCGACGCGAAGTACGCCGAGGGCGCCATCACCGTCCCCTACGAGAAGTCGTTCATCAAGGACGCGCCGAACATCGACGAGGACGGCGAGATCTCCCACCAGGAGGAGTCCGAGCTCTACCGCTACTACGGGGTGAGCGATCCCGACGCCGCATCCGGCGATGACCGGGGCCGTGAGGATGACGCGCGCGGCCGCGGCACCGCGCAGGACCGCACGGGCGCTGCGCAGCAGGACCCGGCCGTGCAGGGGCAGCAGGGCCCGCAGGGGCAGGACGCCGGGGCTCCTGCCGCCGATGATCGGGCCGGCGCCGGTGCCGGAGTCGGCGCGGGTGCCGGAGTCGGCGCTGCGGGTCTCGCCGGGCGCGGGACCGAGGCCGACGCAGGATCCGGGGACCGGGCTTCCGAGGACGAGCAGCGGCGAGCGGCCCAGGACGGCGCGGCGGCGAGCGGGGACGCCGTGACGACCGCGGGCGCCGGCGCACCCGGCGCGGCCGACGGCCGGGCGGACGTGGACGGCAAGGAGTCCGTGACCCTCCACGAGGAGCGCCTGAACGTCGGCACCGAGAAGGTCGAGACCGGCCGCGTGCGCCTGCGCAAGTACACGGTCTCCGAGACCCAGCAGGTCGAGGTGCCCGTCGAGCGCGAGGAGGTCGTCGTCGAGCGGGTGCCCGCCGGCGAGGAGACCGGGGGCGAGATCGCCGACGGCGAGACCCAGGCCGAGGTGACGCTCACCGAGGAGCGACCGGTGGTGAACAAGGAGACCGTGGCGACCGAGCAGGTCAACATCGGCACCCGCACGGTGCAGGACACCGAGACGGTGAGCGGCGAGGTGGGCCGCGAGGAGGTCGACATCACCGACGCCGACGGCCGTCGCGTCACGGGCGAGGGCGAGGGCGACCGCGCCTGACCCTCGCTATCGGGCGACAGGACGAGGGCGGGCATCCGCGGTCGCGCAGGCCGCGGATGC
>NZ_JBHTSV010000031.1:0-43812 GCF_042794925.1 Brachybacterium sp. NPDC056505 | reverse complement strand
GTCGTGCCCCTGCACGGGTGACCGAATCCGGCCGTGACCTGCGGTGTCGGGACAGTTTTCAAGACCACCACATTCGGCCGCTCTGTCATCCCTCCCGGAGGCGGACCCACGGGCCTCGCCGCCAGGAAACCTTATCGGATGATGACTGCGAGGCCGGGGCCGTCGACCCGGAGCCGTCAGCCCGGGCCGCACCTTCAGGCCGCCGCCGGCTCCTGCTGCGCGTCGCGCCGGCTCGGCTCGCCCTTGTGGGCGTGCCCTCCCGTGCGATGGTGTCCGAGAATGATCAGCAGGAGCCCGACGACCACCCAGCCGCCCAGGACGAGCCAGGGCTGCACGAGGCTCGCATCGGGGAAGTAGGAGAGGTCCCGGACCAGGGTCCCGGTCGCGCCGGGCACGAAGAGCTGGCCGATCTCGCCGAAGGGCCCGGGCAGGAACTCCTTCGGGGACTGCGCGCCGGAGATCGGGTTGCCGATGAGCATCGTGATCAGGGCGCCGACGCCGATGCCCGCGCCGCCGATCAGACTGTTCAGCCCCACGATGAGCCCGACCGTGCCGGCGAGGCTCAGCGTGACGGCCGCCCAGAGCTCGAAGGCGGGGGCCGGCGCGAAGCCGAACCAGGCGTCGAGGATGAGCACCATGGCGAGCCCGCCGACCACCGCGTAGACCACGACGCCGAGCAGTCGACGCCAGCTGCCCTTGAGCCCGAAGGACATGAGAGAGCCGCCCACGATGCCGCCGATGGTCAGCGGCAGGGAGGCCACGGCGAGGCCCGCGCCCTGCGGGTCGTCGTCGGAGAGCGGCACGGCGTCGGTGATCGTCGGACCCTGGAGACCCGCCTGCGCGGCGCCGATGATCGAGCCGAGCTGCTTCTGCATCTGCTCCTGCATGGCCGAGGGGTCGCTCGCCTGCTGCGTCTGCTGGTCGCCGGACTGCTGGGAGGATCCGTCGGACATCTTCTCCTGCGCCTGGGCGAGACCGGCCTGTGTCTGTGCGGCGACGATGCTGCGCCCGGTCTGGCCGAGCATCGTGGAGACCGAGGTGTTCGCCGCCGAGGCGGTGAGCACCTCGAGCTTGTCGTCCTTCGAGGCGGGCAGCACGAAGGCGCCGTAGGCCTCGCGCTCCTTGATGTGCGTCACCGCGTCGGAGCGGTCGTCCACCCGCGTGAACTCGAAGGGCAGGTCCTGGCCGTTCTTCTCCGCGGCATCGCCGACGGCCTGCGTGAAGTCCTCGAAGTCCGACTGGGAGGCGACCACGTCGACCGTGACGTCCTTGGCCTTCGACTCGTAGGTGGGCCAGAGGAAGGCCAGCAGCACCACGGTGATCAGGGCGGAGGCGATGAGACCGAGGCCGACGGCCTTCCCCCACGGTGTGGGGGCGGGCTTGGAGGGTGCGTCGTCCGAGCTCGTGGGGGCGGTGTCGACCGGCGCGACGGGTGCGGCCCCGTCATGGGCCGACGAGGTCTGCGACGAGGCCGACGACGACTCCGGCGCGCGGTGGGTCGCCTCCTCGTGCTGCTGCGCGGCGGCGTCGCGCTGCTGCTGCGCCGACACATCCTTGCGGTGCGTGTGCTCCTGAGCCATGCATCTCCCCTGATCTGCTGTCGAACGGCCACCACCGGGCCGACGCCGGGTTCCGGGGGGACCGTTCTTCGAATGAACGTTCTGAGTATGAGGTCTGTCCTGCGGCCGCACAACCAGAACGACCGTTCTCTATGATGGGCATCATGCCGAGGATCACCGAGGAGCGCCGTGCCGCCCAGAGAGCACGGATCGTCGACGCGATGCGGGACGCCGTCCGCGAGAAGGGCATCAGCTCGGTCTCGATGTCCGAGGTCATCGAGCGCTCGGGGCTCTCCGCCGGGGCGATCTACGGATACTTCCCCTCCAAGGACGACATCCTGCTCGCCGTCGCCGAGGGCCTTGCGGCCGATCGCCGCACCGAGCTCGAGCGCGTGATCGCCTCCTCCCCCATCCCTCCGCCCTCGCAGGTGCTGCGCCTGCTGCTGACGACGATCCCGGAGTTCGCCCGCGACGGCACGCTGGTGCTGCAGGTGTGGGCCGAAGCGGCTCGCGATCCGCGCGTGCGCGAGGTCTTCGTGGGCGTCCTCTCCACACTGCAGTCCACGATGGAGGAGTATCTGACCTCCTGGTTCACCCAGGAACAGCGCCCGGACCCGACGGCCGACGCGCGCGCCTCGACGCGCGTGATGGCCGCGCTCGTCCAGGGCTTCCTGGCGCAGTCCGCGCTGCTCGAGCAGACCGACGCCGTCGCGTTCTCGCGCGGCGTCGCAGCCCTCCTCGGCGAGGAGCCGACGGAGGCGGACTGATCCGACCTGCGAACCCGTCGTCCCGCAGTCCCTCGGTCCCACAGCCCCCTCAGCTCTGCAGTCCTCGCGCTCTCAGCACAGCAGGCGCGCGTGCTTCTCCCCGATGGCCGCGACGGCCAACGCCCGCGCATAGCCCGCCTGGTCCAGCAGGTGCAGACGGTCCCCGCCCTCGCGCTTCTCCCCGTCGTAGAGGTCCGTGCCGGGATCGCGGCGCGACCACAGGCGATCGGCATAGGCCTGGGCGATCGCGCGGCCGGGGATCCGGTCGCCGATCACGGCCTGCGCCATCACCAGGTTCGCGGTGAGGATCGCGGCGAACTGCAGGGGCTGGTCGTCCAGGCCGCCGCCGTCCTCGAAGGGCGCGTATCGGCGCACGACCGCATCGGCGAGGTCGACGGCCCGGTCGCGGTGGGCCCGCCGTCCGGTGATCTCGAAGAGAAGGGCCTCGGTGCCCAGCGGCACCCCCTGGTTGTAGCTCCAGAAGGTCCTGTCGATGGTGCCGTCGGGCGCGATGTTGTCCCAGAACAGCCCCTCGTCGGCCAGCAGGGTCCCGCGGGCCCAGGACACCCAGCGCTGCGCGTCGCGGAGCATGGTCACGTCCCCCGTGATCTGGTGAAGTCGCAGGGCGAGCTTCGCCGAGGGGATGGTGGAGACGGTGTTGCGACCGCTCTCGTCGCCGGCCTGGGTCCAGAAGATGCCGCCGGGGCTCGGTGCATCGGGGTCGGTGTCCTCCCCCGAGCGCAGCAGCTCGAGGATCGCCCGCGCCCGCTCGAGGTTCCCGCGACTGCCGCCGGCGATCAGATGCTCCTCGACGTCCTGCAGGCCCACCCAGGCGTTGTCGTCGTAGTACATGTCACCGTGCGGACCCTGCTCCCGATCGCACGCGGCGGTGCACCCGGGCAGGCCCGTCTCGCCGCCCGCCGCGTACCAGTAGGCCTGCTGGGCGTCCTCGAGCGCACTGCGGAACCGGCGGTCCTGCGCGGGTTCGGAGGCGAGGGCGTAGGAGAGCTCGCAGGCTGCGGAGCGGGCCTGGGACAGCGGCCAGCAGTAGGAGAAGTCGGGGTCACCGTCGCGGCGGGGGTAGAGCTCGGAGAGCATCGGGCTCGGCGCGGGGAGCGAGAAGTTCAGCTGCAGCGCGCGGACCGCACGGCGTGCGCGTCGACGGCGCTGTCCCGTCGAGAGGCGATCCCCGGATCTCTCCGGCCGATGCGGCGAGGCGGGGGCTGGACCGCCCGTCGGGGCCGCGCTGCCCGTCGGAGCCGCGACCGCCGCCGCAGCCGGCAGCAGGGCGCCCGCGCACACCGCGGCTCCCAGCAGGGCGCGGCGGCCCGGATAGCGGCCCGGACGGCCGCCCGCGCCGGAGGGCTCCTCGGCCCGGGGATCGTGCGGGGCGGGGTCGAAGGTCTGATCTGCCACGGCGGACTCCTCATCGAGTGCGCGGCGCACGGCCGGGCGCCGCATCGCCGCTCACGCTAGCGACCCGTCGGCCCGAGGTCCCGGCTTCGGGGGAACCGTTCCGATTCGTACCGATACGCCGGTGCTCGGATCGGAGCGCGCGGGCAGATCGACTTCCCGTGGCCCGGCATCGGCCGACGCCGCGGCCGCCGCGTACCGTGGATCCCATGCGCGCGATCACGATCACCGAGGACCACCGCCTCCAGCTCAGCGACATCCCCGAGCCCGTGCCCGCCGACGGCGAGATCCTCGTGGACGTCGTCGCGACCGGCGTGAACCGCGCCGACCTCGCCCAGACCGCCGGGCACTACCCTCCGCCTCCCGGGGCCTCGGAGATCCCCGGCCTCGAGGTCTCCGGTCGGTGCCGGGACACCGGGGAGGAGGTCGTCGCGTTGCTGGCCGGCGGCGGATACGCCGAGGTCGTCGCGGTGCCCGAGGCGCAGGTGCTGCCCGCCCCGTCGGCCCTGGACCTGCACGACGCCGCCGGTCTCATCGAGGTCGCGGCGACCGTCGTCTCGAACCTCGTCGTCGAGGCGGACCTGCGCCCCGGCGACCGCACGGACAACCCGTGGCCACGACTGCAGGGCGAGCCCGCTCCCGGCCCGCAGACCCTGCTGGTCCACGGCGGCACGGGCGGCATCGGCTCGTTCGCGATCCAGTTCGCCCACGCGCTCGGCGCGCGGGTGCTCACGACCGTCGGCTCCGACGACGCCGTGCGCACGGCGCAGGAGCTCGGCGCGGACCTCGCCTGGAACCGGCACACGACCGACGTCCCCGCCGCAGTGGGCGAGGCCGGCGGGGCCGACGTGATCCTCGACGTCGTCGGCGGGCCGACCCTCCGCGACAACGTCGGGATGCTGCGCGAGCACGGCCGTCTCGTCGTGATCGGCACGATCGGCGGGCCCCGCGGCGAGCTCGATCTCGGCGCCCTGATGGGCCGACGGGCCCGCGTCATCGGCACCACCCTGCGCTCGCGACCGGTCGCGGAGAAGCACCTCATCGTGCAGCTCACCCGCGAGCTCGTGTGGCCGATGCTCGAGGACGGCTCCGTGCGCCTGCCGGTGCAGGCGCGACTCCCCCTGGCCGATGCCGAGAAGGCCCACCAGATCCTGAAGGACGGCGGCCACCTCGGCAAGGTCATCCTCGACGTCAGGGACTGACGGCCCGCCCTGTTACGGTCCGACCATGCCCGATGCCCACGATGACCTGGTCCGCGTGCACGACGCGCACCTGCACAACCTGCGCCATGTGAGCACGTCCTTCCCGCGGGGGACGCTCGTCGCGTTCACCGGCGTGTCAGGTTCGGGGAAGTCCTCCCTCGCCTTCGGCACGATCCACGGCGAGGCGCAGCGCCGCTACCTCGAGTCGATCGCTCCGTTCGCACGCCGCCTCATCGGCAGCGCGATGGACCCCCGGGTCGAGAGCCTCCACGGCCTGCCGCCCACGGTCGCCCTCGAGCAGCGCACGAGCGGCGGCGGCGCACGCTCCACCGTCGCCACCCTGACCACGCTCTCCCACGCGATCCGCCTGCTCTACGCCCGCGCCGGCGAGCATCCCGCCGACGTCCTCACCCGCGGCCACCCCGCTCACGGCGGCCGGCTGCTCGCCGAGGCGTTCAGCCCGAACACGACCGAGGGCATGTGCCCCGTCTGCCGCGGCACGGGCGTGCTGCACGAGCCCACCGAGCGCTCGATGGTCCCCGACCCCTCGCTCAGCATCGACGACGGCGCGATCCAGGCGTGGCCGGGCGCCTGGATGGGCAAGAACTTCCACGACATCCTCGCCACGCTCGACGTCGCGCCGATGGACGTGCCCTGGCGCGACATCCCCCGCGAGGCGCGCGAGTGGATCCTGTTCACCGACGACCAGCCCGTCGTGACCGTTCATCCGGTGCGCGGGGTCGACCAGGTGCAGCGCACCTACGAGGGCCGCTGGCAGTCCGTGGCCCGCTACCTGCGGCACGCGGTCTCCGCGGCCGGTTCCGAGAAGACCCGCGAGCGGGCCCTGCGCTACCTCGACACGTCCCTGTGCCCCGCGTGCGAGGGGCATCGTCTCAACGCCGACGCCCTGCGCGTCACCTACCTGGGTCTGCCGATCTTCGATCTGCTCTCGCGCAGCGCGCAGCAGGTGCTGGCGATGTGCGAGGAGCGTGCGACGCAGCTCGGGATGGAGCACGGCACGGAGGATGCGGCCACCGACCGCGACGACGTCTCCCCCGAGGCGGAGGCCGAGCGCCTGCTGCTGCCGAACCTACTGCCGGTGCTGCGCACGATGGTGGGCCTCGGGGTCGGGCACCTCACGCTGGACCGGCCGGCGCGCACCCTGTCCACGGGCGAGCTGCAGCGTCTGCGCCTCGCCTCGCAGCTGCGCGCGGGCCTGTTCGGCGTCGCCTACGTGCTCGACGAGCCGTCGGCCGGACTCCACCCGAGCGAGAAGGGGATGCTGCAGGACCTCTTCGACCGCTTCCTCGAGGAGGGGAACTCGGTGCTGCTCGTCGAGCACGACATGTGGCTCATCGAGAAGGCCGACTGGGTGATCGACATGGGCCCCGGGGCGGGCGTCGAGGGCGGCAGCATCCTGCATTCGGGCCCGGTCGCGCAGCTCGCGGACGCCCCCGGATCCCGCACGGCCGCGCACCTCAGCCGACCCCTGCCGCCCCTGCGCACCCGTGATCAGGCCCGCCGGCCGACGGGCGGACTGCTCCTGACGGGCGTCGAGGCGCGGACGATCCATGACATGGACGTCGAGGTGCCCCTGGGCTCCTTCACGGCGATCACCGGCGTCTCCGGTTCGGGGAAGACCACGCTGATCAGCAACGTCATCGCGCGGGTCCTCGCCGGGACGGTCCGCACCAGCGTGGACGACGACGAGGAGGTGGGCGGCGCGGAACCGGGCTCCCGGCTCTCCGGCGCCGAGCTCCCTGGTGCTGAGGTCCCCGGTGCTGAGGCCCCCGACGCCCAGCTCCCCGGCTCCGAACGGCCTCCGCGCGTCCGGGAGGTCCGCGGTGCAGAGCAGATCGATCGACTGGTGCGGATCACGCAGAAGCCCATCGGACGCACTCCCCGTTCATGCCTGGCGACGTACACGGGCCTGTTCGACAGGGTGCGCCGGCTGTTCGCGGACACCGACGAGGCGCGGCGGCGCGGCTGGGGCGTCGGCCGCTTCTCCTACAACGTCACCGCGGGCCGCTGCCCCACCTGCCAGGGCGAGGGCCAGATCGAGGTCGAGCTCGTGTTCCTGCCCGGCACCTTCACCCCGTGCCCCGACTGCCACGGCGCCCGGTACACGGACGAGACCCTCGAGGTCACGTGGAACTCGCTGACCATCGCCGAGGTCCTGGACCTCTCGGTGCGCGAGGCCCGCGGGGTCTTCGCATCCGACGCCCGCATCATGCGCGCCCTCGACGCCCTGGAGGCGATCGGACTGGGCTACCTCACGCTCGGCCAGAGCGCCACGGAGCTCTCCGGCGGCGAGGCGCAGCGCATCAAGCTCGCGACCGAGCTGCAGCGCACCGCGCGCGGGCACACCGCCTACCTCCTGGACGAGCCGACCGCGGGCCTCCATCCGGCGGACGTGGACCTGCTGGTCGCCGAGCTGAACAGGCTCGTGGACGGCGGCTCGAGCGTCATCGTCGTCGAGCACGACATGCGCGTGGTCGCGCAGGCCGATCACGTCATCGACCTGGGCCCGGGCGCCGGCGAGGACGGCGGGAGGATCGTCGCCTCGGGCACCCCCGCGCAGGTCGCGCAGTGCCAGGGCTCCGCGACGGGGCGGTGGCTCGCCGCGCACACCGCGGGCTGAGGGGGCCCTCGCTCAGTCGACCACGGTGCGCAGGACCTCGGCGGCCCCGTCGTTCCAGACGTCGAGGGTGACGAGATCCGCGCTGTCCTTGACCCCGTCGACCGCCTGGCCCATGGCGATGCCCACGCCGGCCCAGCGCAGCATCTCGACGTCGTTGAAGCCGTCGCCGATGGCGACGGTGCGCGAGGTCCCGATGTCCAGGCGCGACCGCACGGACTCCAGCGCGGTCGCCTTGGAGACGCCCGGCGCGGCCATGTCGAGCCACGCCGTCCAGCCGATCGCGTACTGCACCCCGTGGACGCCGGACTCGTCGATGAGCTGCGCGAACTCCTGCGGGGTGAGGTCCGGGACGTGGACGACCACGCGCACCGCCTCGAGGACCAGCAGCTCGTCGAGGTCGGTGGGGATCGCCTCGACGCCGAAGCTCGCATCCTGGAACCCGGGCGTCGCGTAGAAGGCGCCACCGACCGTCTCGACCGCGTAGTGGGCGTTCGGCGCGACCTCGCGCAGGGTGCGCAGGGCCTCCTCCGGCTGGAAGGCACGGGTCTCGAGGACGCGCCACCCCTCGTCGGCCGACGGGTCGAGCTCGATCGTCACCGCGCCGTTCGAGCACACCGCGTACCCGCGCTCGACGCCGGCCATGCGGGCGATCGGGAGCGTCGCGCCGAGCGAGCGCCCGGTCGCGATCACCACGCGCTGCGCGGACGCCGCGGCGACCAGGGCGTCGTGCACGCCGGGCGACATCTCGCCGTCGTGGTCCACGAGGGTCCCGTCGACGTCGAGGCCGAACAGGACGCTGCCGTCCTCAGCGCCCCGCAGGGGCGCGAGCGCCTCGCCCAGCCGGGTGCGCACGTGCTCGACGCGGGCGATGCGGTCGTTCTCGGTCTCCGTCACGGTCATGGCCTCGAGCCTGTCAGGTGCGTCTGACGAACGGGTGAAGGGCAGGCGACGCAGGCCCCTGCCCAGGCGCCGGAGCGCGCTCGGCAGCAGCCCCGAGGTGCGGGAGCGTCCACGCCCCATGTCAGGACTGCACCTCGAAGACCTCGCGGCCGCCGAGGTACGGGCGCAGACCCTCCGGCACCACCACGGAGCCGTCGGCCTGCTGGTGGTTCTCGAGGATCGCGACGATGAAGCGCGTGGTCCCGAGCGTCCCGTTGAGGGTCGCGACGGGCCGCAGTCCGTCCTCGGTGCGCTCGCGGATGTTCAGCCGGCGCGCCTGGAACTGGGTCGTGTTCGAGGTCGAGGTGAGCTCGCGGTAGGTGTCCTGGCTGGGCACCCAGGCCTCGCAGTCGAACTTGCGGGCCGCGCTCGTGCCGAGGTCGCCGGCGGCGGTGTCGATGATGCGGTAGGGCACGTCGATCTTCGCCATCATCTCCCGCTCCCAGTCCAGCAGACGCTCGTGCTCGGCGTAGGAGTCCTCGATCCGGCAGAACGAGAACATCTCGACCTTCTGGAACTGGTGGACGCGGATGATGCCGCGGGTGTCCTTGCCGTAGCTGCCGGCCTCGCGGCGGTAGCAGGTCGACCAGCCGGCGTAGCGCAGCGGCCCGTCGGAGAGGTCGAGGATCTCGTCGCGGTGGTAGCTCGCGAGCGCGACCTCGCTCGTGCCCACGAGGTAGAGGTCGTCGTCCTTGTCGAGGTGGTAGACCTCGTCGGCGTGCTCGCCGAGGAATCCGGTGCCCTCCATCGACTCCGGGAGCACCAGGGTGGGGGTGATCATCGGGGTGAAACCGGCCTTCGTGGCCTGGTCGATCGCCGCGTTGAGGATCGCGAGCTCGAGCTGCGCGCCGATGCCGCGCAGGAAGTAGAAGCGGGCGCCGGAGACCTTCGCACCGCGCGCCATATCGAGCGCGCGCAGGCCCTCGGCGATCTCGAGGTGATCCTTCACGGGGAAGTCGAAGGTCGGGTTCTCGCCCACGACCTCGCGGACCGCGAAGTCCTCCTCGAGGCCCTCGGGGGCGCCCTCGGAGATGTTCGGGATCACCCGCAGGGCGGCCTCGCGCTCGTCGGCCGCGGTGTGGGCCTCGGCCTCGAGGTCCTTCACTCGAGCTGCCAGGTCCTTGACCTGCGCGAGGAGCTGCTGCTTCTCCTCGCCCTGGGCCTTGGCGACCAGCTTGCCGAAGGCCTTCTGCTCGGCGCGCGCGTTCTCGAAGGACGTGGTCGCCTCGCGCCAGCGCGAGTCGGCCGCGAGCACGGCATCGACGGTGGAGGGGTCGCGCCGACGGGCCTTCTGTGCGTCACGGACCAGGTCGGGGTTCTCGCGCAGGAGCCGCAGATCGATCATGCGCTCCAGGGTACCGGGGCTCGGCGGCGCTGCCGTGCGCCGAGGACGGGATGGGATGCGGGGAACAGGTCGGTGCGGCGGGGAGAGGGGCGAGGGCTGTGCGGCCGAACGGGGCTGGGGGCGGGGCGCGCGAGCGCGGGGTCGCGGCGCGCCCGCGGCCGGGGTCGCCGCGAATCCCGCCCGCGCGTTCGATCACGCCATGGAATGTGGAGGACTGACGGAGAGCAGGTCAGGGGCTCGCGACCGGTGCCGTGCGCCCGCTTTCTCCGAGTTGTGCACATTCTTGAGGGTGCTGTTCCTATGGGGGCGGAGGCTCGGTAGGCTCGAGGTCTCAGGAGGATCACCGCAGGTGAAACGGGCTTTATGAGTGTTCACCGCGCAGCACGGCGAGCACGAGAGACCGACCTGGGACCGGACCGGGAGAGGAGGTGTGGACGATGACGTCGACGGCGACGCGCGATGCAGACATGGCAGCGCCCTCGCTCGCGCTGGTGCGATCGGAGGATCCATCGCAGCTGCTCGCCCAGGCCCATGCGATCCTCACGCGGGCGTTCTCCCTCCTCGATCCCCCACCGGATGACGCGCTTGACGCACCTGTCAGGGGCGACTCCGCAGCGCCCGTCGGCGTCGAGTCCCTGCTCGCGTCGATCGAGATCAGCGAGCAGATCCTCGCCCTGGCGGGCGCGACCCAGATGAGCGCCTCGGTCGCCTTCCGCGCCGGGCGCATCGCCCAGCAGCGGGCCGACGGCGTGCCCCGCAAGGACCTCGGGAAGGGAGTCGCGGAGGAGATCGCGCTCGTGCGCCACGCCTCGCCCGCCCGCACCCGGAACCATCTCGCGCTCGAGCGGGTGGTCGTCGAGTCGATGCCGAGGACCCTGGATCTCCTCGCGCGGGGCAAGATCTGCGCCTGGGCGGCCGATGAGGTCGCCAAGGCCGCCATCTGCCTCGAGGACGAGGATCGCGCTCGCGTGGACCGCGACATCTCCGCGCAGCTGCCCGAGGTCTCCCCCACCCGTGCCGGGGTGCTCGCGCGGGCGCGCGCCGACGAGCTCGACCAGGCCGCTGCCCTCGCACGCCATGAGCGCGAGGTCTCCGATCGGCACGTCTCGATCCGCCCCGCCTCCGGCTCCACCGTGCGGCTGAGCGCCCTGCTGCCCCTCGCCGAGGGCGTCGCCGTGTACAAAGCGCTGGACCAGGCCGCCTCGACCGCCCGCTCCCAGGGCATCGAGGGCACCCGCGGCCAGCACATGGCCGACGCTCTGGTCGCCCGCGTCACCGGCCAGGAGGAGCCGGAGAGCACGAGCGTCGAGATCCAGCTGATGATGACCGACAAGGCGCTGCTGGACGAGGCCGACGACGTGGCCTGGATCGACGGTCACCCCGTGCCCGCCGGCATCGCCCGCCGCTTCGCGCTCCACGGCGACCCGGAGGACGACACCACCGCGCAGCGCTTCGTGCGCCGCCTGCTCACCGACCCGATCAGCGGACGCCTCACCGCGGCCGACGAGACGCGCCGCCGCTTCTCCGGCCCCGACCGCCGCTTCATCGAGATCGCCGACCAGCGGTGCCGCACCCCCTGGTGCGAGGCGCGCATCCGCCACATCGACCACGTCGAGAGCTACGCCGACGGCGGCGCCACCCGCATCGACAACGGCGCGGGCCTGTGCGAATCGTGCAACTACCTCATGGAGACCCAGGGCTGGATCGAGCAGATCGGGACGGGTGCTGCCGGCGGGCACGACGGGTCGGGGCCACCCGATGAGTCGGAGGGGCCGGAGCCCCCTCCGGATCGCACCCTCCGTCTCACGACTCCCACCGGCCGCACGTTCAGCGGTGCTCCTCCCCCGCTGCGGTGGCCGCGACCTGATCTGGACGTCGGCTCGCAGGACGAGGACCGCTCAGAGCATGACCACTCAGGCGAGCACCGCTCAGAGAAGGACCGGCTCGCCAGTCCTCCGGGGCCCGGTGGCTGAGTGCTGCCCGTCGCTCATCGCACCATCGGCCCAGGTAGTCTCGGCCCATGGATCTGAGCACCACCCTCGCGATCATCTCGATCGTCCTCAGCGTGATCGTCGTCGTGCTGCTCGCCGTGGTGCTCGTGCACGTGCGCGCGCAGCGCCGCCAGGTCGACGATCTCGCCCGCGCCCGCGCGGACCGAGCAGTGCTGGCGAACGAGGGCCCGTCGTTCTCCCACGTGGCCGTGGTGATGAATCCGTCCAAGCACGACGATCCCGAGCAGTTCCGCGAGCGACTGCGCACGATCGCCGAGCGGCTGCTCGGCATCGAACTGCACTTCCACGACACCACGCGCGAGGACCCCGGCCGTGGCCAGGCCGAACAGGCCCTCACGGACGGCGCCGACCTGGTGATCGCGGCGGGCGGCGACGGCACGGTGCGCGAGGTCGCCTCGGCACTCGCCCATTCCGGTGTGCGGATGGCGATCCTGCCCGTGGGCACCGGCAACCTGCTCGCCCGCAATCTCGACCTCCCGCTCGACGACCTCGAGAAGGCGCTGCGGGTCGCCCTGCTGGGAGCCGACAGCATGGTCGACATGGGCTGGATGCGCACCGGCGGCTCCTCCTCGGAGATCTCGACGGCTCAGAAGCGGGCGTTCCTCGTGATCGCCGGTGTGGGCGCGGATGCCGAGGTCATCGGCGCGACGAACCCGAAGATGAAGAGGCGCATCGGCTGGCCCGCCTACGTGGTCGCGGGCCTCGACAAGATCGCGGGCCGCGCGTTCTCAGCGCGGATCACGACCCCCTCCGGCCACAGCGTGGACGTCGATGCCCGCACCGTGCTGATCGGCAACGTGGGGCGTCTGCCCGGCGGCATCGTCCTGATGCCCGACGCGACGGTGGACAATCATCGCCTCGACGTGCTCGTGCTCTCCTGGCGCGGCGCCGCGGGACTCAGCCAGATCATCGCCCGTCTCGTCCAGCCCGCACTGCACCCCAAGCCCCAGCTCTCCACGATGGAGCAGGCGCTCACCACGAGCGTGAGCGTGGTGACCACCAAGCCGCAGCCCGTCCAGCTCGACGGCGACACGGAGGGGAAGGCGACCCACCTGCTCGCCGAGGTCGATCCCGGCGCGCTGATCATGCGCACACCGGCCAGCGTCGCGGACCGCGCGGTCGAGACCGACAAGCAGCAGGTCGGCCCGCACGTCACGGAATCAGATCAGATCGACGGCGGGGAGGACCCGATGGACCCCAAGGACTCCGAGCCGGCGCCGTCGGACACGTCCGTCACGGGACGGGCGTGATCATCCTGCTCAGCTCGCCCACCCAGCGGCTCGCGTCGTCGTAGGAGTCGTCGGCCGTGGCGACATCGACGGTCGAGCGCTGCCGGTCCGCGCGCGGGTAGGACCCGAGGTAGATGACCTGCGGGCACATGCGGTGCAGACCGCGCAGAGCGCTGGCGACGCGGCGGTCCTCGAGATGGCCCTCGGCGTCGATGGAGAACGAGTAGCGGCCCAGGGCGTCCCCGATGGGGCGGGACTCGATGCGGGAGAGGTTCACGCCGTTGGCGCTGAACTGCTCGAGCATCTCCAGCAGCGCGCCCGAGCGGTTGTGCGGGAGGTGGACGACGAGCGTGGTCTTGTCCGCCCCGGTGCGCGCCGGGATCCGGCTGTTGCGGGTGACGATGACGAAGCGGGTCTGAGCGCCCTTGGTGTCCTCGATGCCGCGGGCGAGGACCTGGAGCCCGAAGTGCTCCGCGGCCAGCGGTGAGCAGATCGCGGCGAGGCCTTCGGCCTCCTCCTCGCTCGCCTCGGCGATGGCCCGCGCCGCCGCGGCGGTCGAGGAGGCCGGCTCGATCGCGGCGCCCGGCAGGCTCTCGCGGATCCACCCCTGGACCTGCGCCTGCGCGTGGGTGTGGGAGGCGACGGCGCGCACCTCGGACAGGTCCATCTGCCGCTTGGCGACGAGCACGAAGGTGATCGGGACGATCTGCTCGGCGACGATCGTGATGCGGTCGTGCGAGGCGAGGACGTCGAGCGTGCCGGACACCCCGCCCTCGACCGAGTTCTCGATCGGCGCCGTGATCGCGTCGATCTCACCGCCGACGAGCGCCGCGGTCGCGGTCGCGACCGACGTGAAGGGGATCAGCTCGGCCCCGGCGCGCAGGTCTTCGGGCGCCTCCGCGAGGGCCTGCAGGAGCGCCTGGTGGGTGAAGGTGGTCTCGGGGCCGAGGAATCCGTACCGCATGGCTGCAGGGTATCCGCGGCGCGCGTGCGGCGTGGGCGCGGTCCAGGGCTCAGCGGCCGGGTGCTCCCTGCGCATCCGGCTCCTGCGGCCAGGGGCCCGGCCCGAACCAGTACCGCCTGTGCTCGGCGATCGAGCTCTCGTACCGCCCGCCGTTGCGCTCGATCGTGCGCCGCGAGGCTTCGTTGGTCTCGGCGCAGCAGACGAGCACGGGATCGATGCCCAGGTCCGCGGCCTCCGAGAGGCCGACGGCGAGCGCCGCACCCGCGACGCCTCGACGACGGGCGGAGGGCCGCACCGAGTAGCCGATGTGCCCGCCCTGCGCGAGCAGGAACTGGTTGAGGTGGTGGCGCAGGGCGAGGAATCCGAGCAGCGGCCCGCCGTTCTCCCAGGTCTCGTCGACGATCCACCGGTACGAGCAATGCACCCGCTCGGGCGCTGGCGGGGTCGACGTGTCGCCTTCGGCGAGGCGCTGCCCGATGTAGCGCGCGAACTCCTCGGGCGCGGGTTCGGGGATCGAGCCCGTGACATAGCCCGAGCCGTCGATCGGCCCGTCCTCGAAGTCCCGCACGCACGCCGCCCAGGACTCGAAGCGGGCGGGGTCAGGGGCGGTCAGCCGGATCATCGGGCCAGCGTAATGGGGCCGTCGCGGCCGTCTTGGCCGTCTTGGTCGTCGCGGTCGTCGCGGCCGCAGCGGCCGCCGTGCTCGAGGTCGAGATCGCGCTCGAGACCGAGATCGCGCTCGAGACCGAGATCGAGTTCGAGACCGAGATCGAGTTCGAGACCGAGATCGAGTTCCCAGCGTTCGACGCTGCGACCCGGGTCGCCGGGGTGGCGCTCGCTCCGGCCCGTCGGCCGTGCGCCCGCTCCCCTCGCGACGTGCTGGGACGCCGCGTTCTCCGGCGCGATGCGCAGGACGAGCTTGCGGATGCGCGGATCTGACTCCGCGGCCTCCCGCAGCGCGCGAACGATCGCGGCGCCCCACCCGTGCCGTCGATGCGGGGCGAGCACCCAATAGCTCATGTCCGCCTGCCCGCGCTCGAGGCCGGGACCGAGCAGGTGCAGCCCTCCCCCGCCGACGATCTCGCCGCGGGCACTGGCGGCGCCTGCGCCGGTGCCCGCGTCCGTGCTCGCGTCCATGGCGGTGTCCGTGTCGGAGTCGGCGCTCCCGTCGGCGACCTGGCGCGCGGCGAACTCGCGCAGGGGCCCGTCCGCGCTCCAACGCTTCGCACGCTCGAGGAACTCCGCGAGCTCTCCGGGCTCCCAGCGGCAGCCGAAGACCTCTTGGGCGAGAGCGCGGTCCTGACCGGCGAGGATGGCGCCGGCATGCGAGCTCCCGAGGCGCTCGAGGCGCACGGACCCGTCGCGCCGACCCGCATCCACCCGTCCCACTGGGCCCTCCGGACCCACCGGACCCACCGGACCCACCATCAGAGCGTGGTCATCCCTCGAGGGGGACGAAGTCGAACTCCTGGAACGCGGCGACCTCGGTCTTCCACCGGCGTGCGACGAAGCCCTGGTGGTCAGGGTGGGCGTCGTAGGCGGCGTACGCGTCCCGGTCGGCGAAGCGCATGGCGAACTGGAAGCGGAAGTCGCTCTGCTCCCCGACCTGCCGTGACGCGGTGAACTCCTCGACGCCGGGGACCGCGGGGAGGATGCGTCGCGCGTCGTCGAGGAAGGCCTGCTCCTCGCCGGAGCCGGGCTCGTGCACGAGGGTGAAGCAGACGGTGTGGAGGATCATGCGGGGCTCCTCGAAGGTGGGCCGAAGCGGAGGTCGGCGAAGCGGAGATGGGCGAAGCGCACGTCGGGCACGGATCGCCGGCGATCCTGGGCAATCTACCGGCCTGCCTGCCGCTGCCACCGCGCGGTCTCACGCGGCGCCGCGCGGACTCGCCGCGCGCCGCCTCGCCCGGAACAGCAGTGTGAGCGGCCGCCCCGCGTCGCCTTCTACGATCATCCGGTGACCTTCCCTCCGTCGGCCATCCGCCCGAGCTCGGCCCAGGCACGCGCGCCCCGATGCCTCGACCGCGCTGCCCGCCCGTTCGCGCTCGCCCTCGCGCTCGCCCTGTTCGTCTCCGTGCTGCTTCCTGCGCTCGCCCCCGCGTCGGCCCGAGCGGACGGCACCGCAGCACCCGCCGCACCCGCTGCGCAGGGCCCCTCGGAGCAGCCCGTCGAGCTCGTCGTCGCGACCGCGGGGCTCAACTGGGAGGACGTCTCCGAGGCGACCCCGCACCTCATGTGCCTCGCCGAGCGCTCGGGGGCCGCCGCGATGAGCGTCGGCTCGATGACGCCGGTGACACCCACGCGCCGCCAGGGCATGGAGACGCTGACCAGCGGTTATCTGGGCCTCGCATCCCAGTCCCACCGCACCTCCCGCTCACCGCAGCCCGCAGAGGACCTGGTCTCCGCGCTGCCCGACGCCCCCGAGGTCGTCTCCCTGGACTCGCTGCCCGCGCGCGGCGGGGACGAGGACCCCGTCGACCCCGACTCGGCGCGCGGCCGCGCCCTCGCCGCGCTCGACGAGGAGGTCGGGAAGCGACTCGATGCCGTCGGCGGCTGCGACAGCGCATCGATGGGGCGGGTGCTGCTGGTCTCCGTCGCTCCCTACGATCCCGAGGACTCCGCAGCCGTCGAGGAGGGCCGCTCCCCCGCGCCCGGACCTGACAGGCTGCAGGTGGTGATGGACTCCGGCTTCGCGAGCGGCTCCCTGACCAGCGGATCCACCCATCAGGAGGGGGTCGTGCTGCTCACCGACGTGGTGCCGACGATCCTCGCGAGCCACGGGGAGAGCGCCCCCGATGCGCTCCCCGGGCAGGTCTTCGAGGGCACGCCGGCGAGCGCCGACGGGTCTGCCGGCGACGGGTCGGGTGCCGACGGGTCGAGCACCGACGCGTCGGGAACCGACGGATCCGATGCCGTCGTCCGCGACACCGCCGGCGTCCGCCTCGCCACCGACCGCTCCGCCGCGAACGTGCTGGCCGACGGCGCGACGTGGTGGGCGCTGGGGTCCTGGCTGGTCCTGCCTGCACTCGGTCTGCTGGTGCTGCTGATCCCCCGCCTCGCGGGGCGCCGTCGGCTGTCCGCCCTCGGGCGCGCCGCGGCGGTGTGCCTTCCCCTCGGGCCGGCGGCAGGACTGCTCGCAGGAGCCGTGCCCTGGTGGAGGGCCGCGCACCCTGCGCTCGCACTCACCGCCGTGGTGTGGGGATTCGCCCTCGTGCTGTCGGCGATCGCCCTGCTCGGTCCCTGGCGCCGCGTCCGGTACGGACCCGCAGGGGCTGCGGGGGCGCTGCTCGCCCTGGCCATCCTCGCGGAGTCCGCGACCGGCTCCCAGCTGCAGCTGGGCTCCCCGCTCGGGGCGCAGGCGATCCGCGGCGGACGCTTCTACGGGATCTCCAACCACCTGTCTGGAATGGTGCTGGCGGGCACGATGATCGCGCTGCTCGCCGTGTGCGCCCGGCTCACGCGTCCGCGCTCGCGCGTGCTCGCGGTGATCGGGATCGGGATCGTGGTGATGGGCGTCAGCGCGGCGCCGACGATGGGCGCCGACTTCGGCGGCGTGCTCGTGCTGGTCCCCGCGCTCGGACTGCTCGCGCTCATGCTGAGCGGGATCCGAGTGCGCTGGTGGCATCTGCTCGCGGTCGGCGGGGCGGCGGTGGTGGCCGTCGGCGGCGTCTCGGTGCTCGACTGGCTGCGCCCGCCCGCGCAGCGCACGCATCTGGGACGGTTCGTGGACCAGGTGCTCTCCGGCGAGCTGCTCGACGTGGTCGCCAGCAAGGCGCAGCAGAACATCGACCAGGTCACCACGTTCTGGCCGCTGCTGGGTGTGCTGCTGGTGGCCGCCGTGCTCTGGCTGTGCTCGCTCGTCCCGTCCCGCACGCGCATGCGGCGCCTCGCGGCCTTCGACGCCCGGCACCCCGCCGTCCGGCCGGTGCGCATCGCGCTCGGCGTCGGCGCCTGGATCGGCTACGCGACGAACGACACCGGGGCGATGCTGCTGCTCGCCGCGCTCGCGGTCTCACTGCCGCTGATCGCGGCGATGCTCCCGGATCCTGAGGTCGGCGCGTGCGGCGAGACGCGCGGAGACGGCGCGCGTCTCGCCGCCGACGCACGCGGACAGGTCGGCGCGGCCGACGGTGAGGCTCCTCCCGGGACGGCCGCATACCATCGCTGACGTGCTCTTCCCCCGTCGGCCCCTTCCACGCGCGGCCCTCCGCGCGAGCGCACGGACGCCCTCGAGAACCGCGCGACGCGCCCTCCCCCGTCCGGTCGTCCTCGCCGCGCTGTGTGCGCTCCTGGCGACGGCGGCCGCCCTCCTGGGACCGATGGGATCTGCGCGGGCGGACGACGGAGCCGACGCAGGAGCGCAGACGGCACCGGTCCGCATGGTCGTCGTGACCTCGGGACTGGCCTGGGAGGACGTGTCCGAGGAGACGACGCCGCATCTGCAGTGCCTCGCCGGGAACGCCGGTGTGGGAGCCATGAACACGACCTCGACCACCGTGGTCTCCACGAAGCGGCAGGGCGAGGAGACGCTGCGCACCGGCTTCCGCGGGCTCGCCGCGACGGCCCCGGCGAGCGCCGGGGTCCCGAACCCGCCCGTCGACCAGCTCGCCCGCATCCCCGGCGGCACCACGGAGATCGACGCGAGCGAGGACGTCCCCGTCGGCCGCATCAGCGCGGCGCTCGAGGGCGATGGCGCAGGAGACGACGGCTCCGGCGTCCTCCTCGTCGATCTCGGCTCGGCCACGTCCTCGGATCTCGCCGCGCTGGACGAGCGCGCCGGGGAGGTGCTCGACGCGGCGGGCGGCTGCGCGGCCGGCTCCGCAGATCTCCCCCGCACGCTCCTGGTCTCCGTCGCGGCGACCGACCCGGCCGATCCCGCCGCCGTCGAGACCCAGGGGTCGATCGCCTCGCGCACCGCCGGTCTGCAGGTCGCGATGGACACCGGCCGCCCCGGTGAGGCGCTGTCCAGCGGATCGACGCATCAGAACGGGCTCGTGGTGCTGACCGACGTGCTGCCCACCGTGCTCGAGAGCCACGGCGTCGATCCCACGCTCACCCTGCCCGGGCAGTCCTTCGAGGGGTCGGACACCCGCGTCGGTCCCCAGCAGCTCGCCCTGGATCGCTCGCTCGCCGCTCGGCTCGTGGACGGCGCGTCGCCGCCCGCGTTCCTCTCCTGGCTGTCGTTCGGAGCCGCCGGGCTCGTCCTGCTGCTGATCGGCCCGCTGCGCCGCCGTGATCGCGTGCGGCATCTGGCCCGCTCGCTGCTCGCGATCGCCCCGCTGTGCTTCCCGGTCGCGCTCATGTCCACGCTCGTGCCGTGGTGGCGGGCCGAGCATCCGGCGCTGGCGCTGACGGGCGTGGTGTGGGCCGGGTCGGCGGTGCTGGCCGCCGTGGTCCTCGCCGGGCCCTGGCGGCGATCGCGCTTCGGCCCTCCGGGGGTCTCGTTCTGCCTGGTCGCAGGGCTCATCCTGCTGGAGTCGGCGCTCGGCTCGCCGTGGCAGACGGGGTCCCCTCTGGGCGCGAACGCCATCTCCGGCGCGCGCTTCTACGGACTCTCGAACCACCTGTTCGGCATGGTGCTCGCGGGCACGCTCGCCTCACTGGGCTGTCTGTTCACGCGCGTGCGCGCCCCGCGCGCCCGGGTGATCGCGACGGTGACGACGGGGGTCGTGGTCTCGGCGGCCTGCGTTGCCCCGTCGATGGGCGCGGATTTCGGCTCCATGCTCGTGTGCGTGCCGACGTTCGGTCTGCTCGCCCTGCTCGTCTCCGGGATCCCGCTGCGCTGGTGGCACGTGCTGGGGCTGTATGCGGCGGGCGTGGTCGCCGTGGTCGGGGTGTCTGTGGTCGACTGGCTGCGTCCGCCCGCATCGCGCTCCCACCTGGGTCGATTCATCGACGACGTGCTGTCGGGCGGGCTCGGGACCGTGGTGCTGCGCAAGTTGGGCCAGAATCTGCAGATGCTCGTGGACTTCCCGGGGCTCGCGCTCGTGGTGCTTGCGGCGCTGCTCGGCTCGGTCGCGATCCTCATGCCGCGTCGCCTGCACTGGCGTGCGCTCGAGCAGCTGGACCAGGAGCATCCGAGCGGCCGCACGGTGCGGATCGCGCTGGTCGCGGGCGGATGGCTGGGCTACGCGGTCAACGACACGGGCCCCGTGCTGATCGCCGCCGTGCTGGGCCTCAGCATCCTCGCGCTCGCGGCCATGCTGCCCGCCCGGGAAGATGCGCCGGGTCGCAGGGTGGAACAGCGAACGGGTGGAGCGCCGAGCAGGTGAGGCGCCGCGCAGCGTGAGCGGCTCCGGCTGATTCGGCTGACCTGAGCCCGCGCCTCGGGTGGGCCTCAGTCCTGGTGACCGCGATCCCGTTGCCCCTCGGCGTCCGCCTCCTCGACGGCCGACTGGACCACGAGCGAGGTGTACTCGCCGGCGTCCATCGGGAGCTCGATGCGCTCGGGCACGCGCGGCACGCTGCGCTGGAGATGGGCGGCCATGATCACCGCGTGCTCGGGAGCGAAGGGGCCGTCCACGGGGGCCTCGTGCATGCGTCGTCCCAGTTCATGGAGATCGGAGCCGGCCAGCAGCACGACGTCCTCGGGCTCGAACGGCCCGTCCACGGGCAGCGCCCGCAGGTCCGCGTCGAGGGCCGCGATGTCGACCTGCTCGAGCTCGCGCGCGTCCTCGGCATCGAAGGGCCCCGACGCGGGCAGGTCCGCGAGAGTGCGGGCCGACGGGGCGTCGCCGGTCGACTCGTCCGCGGAGTCGGGGGCCGACGAGGATTCGGGGACGGGCGCGCTCGTCGGCTCCGGCTCCGGCTCCGGCTCCGGCTCCGGCTCCGGCTCCGGCTCCGGCTCCGGCTCCGGCTCCGAAGGATTCTCGTCCACGGCTGCTTCCTCGGACGACGCCATTCCCCAGGCGTCGACGTCATCCGGATAGTTCGTGGGTGCGGGACGCGGAAGCGTGGACTCCACCGCTGCCTCCCGGTCGCCCGCGGCGGCAGGATCGGTGTCGTCGATCAGCTCCGTCGTCTCTGACGGTCGGGCCTCGTCCACCGGCGCGATCTCCTCGGCAGGCTCGGACGGCTCAGACGGCTCAGACGGCTCAGACGGCTCAGACGCAGCGAACGGTGCGACCTCGTCGACCTGCTCCGCGGCGTCCGTCCGGTCGGCCTCGTCAGCCCGCTCAGTCTCGACGTCCTCGACGTCCTCGACGTCCTCGACGTCCTCGACGTCCTCGACGACACTGTCCCTCGCATCGTCGTGCGCTGCGTCCTCGGTGTCCGCGTCGGTCTCCTCGAGTGCCACCGCCGCCGGAGCCGATTCGTCCGCGACCACCGACTCGTCCGCGACCATCGAGTCCTCCGCGACCACGGACTCCTCGGCGGCGACGACCGGTTCCTCGGCGTCGACCGCCATCTCGTCCGCGACCTCCGGCGGGTGCACGGTGCGGCGGCGCAGCAGCGCGCGGGTGACGTCGCGCAGCTGGGCGGCGCGGTGCAGTTGTCCGGAGAGGTCCTTGCCGGTGGCGCGATGGCGCAGCTCGCAGGGCACCTCCTTCACCCAGAACCCGCCGGTCAGCGCGTCGATCGTCAGCGACGTCTCCACACCCCAGCCGGGGGCGAGCGGCTGGCACGCCTCCCAGGTCTCGCGGGTGATGCAGCGCGTGCCCGAGAGCGGCTGCTGCGGCTCCCAGCCGGTGATGCGGCGGATGCCGTTGCGGGCGGTGCGCACCACGATCCCGAAGCCGGCGGCGCCGTTCTGCGGGGGCAGCAGGGCGATCGCCATGTCGACGCCGTCGTCGAGGACGGCGTCCACGAGCGGGGCGGCGTTCTCGGCGCTGTCCTCCATGTCGCCGTCGAGGAACAGCAGCGCGCGGGACATGAGGTCCGACGGGGAGATCACGGGCAGCGGGCCCGTGTGGCCGGGCATGCGCGGCTCGGCGTGGAGCTCCTCGCGGAAGTCGACGCCGCCGTCGGCCGCCTCGGTGTCCTCGCGCATCGCGATGACGCGCGCGCCGGTCGCCATCGCGGCGGCCTTCCCGCGGTTGGTGCGGTGGCGCACCACGAGCGCGCCGGCACCGGTGGCGACCGCCGCGGTCGCATCGCTCGAGCCGTCGTCGACGACCACCACGGTGTCCACGCGGTCGATGCGCTGGGCGGCGCGGATCGTCGCCTCGATGCGGTCGGCCTCGTCCTTGGCGGGGATCACCACGGCGACCGCCGTGGGACGGTCCGCCGCGAGCGGCCCCGCCGCGCTCATCGCAGGGTCACCTGGCGCGCGACGATGCCGCCCCGGGCGCGCCGCTCCGCGACGGTGAGCGGCGCAGTGGTCTCGAGCGCCTCGAGGAAGCGGGCACTGAACGCCTCCGCACGGGCCTCGACGCCCTCGGCCCCGAAGCCGGAGGGCAGGTCCCAGACGGGGATGGTGAGGCCCTCGGCCCGGAAGGAGCCGACGTACTTCGTGCCCTCGTCGATGCCGGACTCGCGGCGCGCGTGCAGGCGGGCCACGGCGTCGACGACGCGGTCCTCGTCGGCATCGAGGACCCAGCGCAGGTGCTCCTTGGGGCCGGCGTCGACCCAGTAGGCGTGCTCGAGGCCAGCGACGGGACGGGTCGGCATGATCTTCTCGTTCGCCTCCCGCAGGGAGGCCTCGACCTCGGCGGTGCGATCAGCCTCGGGATCGACCCAGAACTCGAAGGAGTCGTGGACCTCGATCGCGAAGTCGCCGTCGAGGTCCAGCACGTCCTGGAGGCGCGGGGAGTCGTCCTCGAGGGCGACCGTGGGGACCGGCGATCCGGGCTCGAGCGCGAGGGCCTGCACGATCGCCTGGCCGAAGGCGCGCGAGAGGTCCCCGCCGGGGACGCTCGCCTGCAGGCCCACGACGACCGAGCCGTCGGAGCGGCGGATCGCGGGCCAGTTCATCGGCAGGATCGTGGCGAGGGTGACCGCCTCGCTGCCATATTCGGCGGTGGTCCGCGCGCTGATGGTCGCGGCGGGGATCAGCTGGCGCATCGCCACCAGATCCTGCTCCTGCGGCAGACCCTCGAAAGGACGGCGGACCAGCGCGTCTCGTGAGCTCGTCGACATGCGCGCCAGTCTACCGATGCGTCGGCCCGACGGAGGAGCGGGGCGCGCGGGCCCGTACCGGGACCCGTGCCAGGCACAGCACCACGGCGCCGAGCAGCATCATCACGGGATACTGCACGACGAGCTGGTCGGACATCCAGTACAGGGCGAGCGTCGCACTCGAGGCGAGAGCGAGCAGGCGCCTCCCCCACCCGAGCGCGAGCCCGGCGCCGAGGGCCAGTTCGAGAACGGGGATGCCGATCCCGAACGCGCCGGACAGCGGGGCCATCACGTGCTCCGCGAACAGGCCGAACACCTCGGGCACGCGCGGATCGGACCGCGCCCCCTCGACGACCAGGCCGATGTCCGCAGCGCCGAACCCGGCATGCACCTTCACCGCGCCCTCGACCAGCCAGAGCGCGGCCAGGACGAGGCGCGCGACCAGCGCCGCGCCGGCGGCGCCCGACGCGGCGCGCCCACTCCCGTGCGCCCGCTCGCTCCCGGGGCTCACGACAGCGCGGCGCTGCCGAACACGGCCTTGGCCTTGTCGCAGTGGACGACCACGTGGTCGTACTGCGAGAGATCGACGCCCCCGACAGAGAACGTCTGCTCGGCCGAGTCGTACGCGACGTCGCCGAGCTCCATCCCCGAGCCGACGGCGGCCTCGTCGTCGCCCTTCGCGAGGTAGAGGTGCAGGTCGGGCCCCTCATCCGAGGAGAATCCGCTGAGCATGAGCTTCCCGTCCTCGATGCTCACCTTCCCTGCGACGCTCTTGCCGTTCGCCCCGGCGAAGCTGCCGTGCGCCATGGACATGGCCATGTCGCCGCCCATGTCTCCGCCCATGTCGCTGCTCATGTCCCCTCCGCCGTCGGACGCCATGCCTGCGTCGCCGCCTCCGTCGCTCGTCTCCATCGCCGACGAGCCGTCCTTCGCCGCGCCGTCGTCCATCGAGCCGCCCGAGCCGGAGCCGCAGGCGGCGAGGCCGGCGGCGAGCGCGAGTGCTCCGGCGCCGAGGGCGGCGCGCTGCAGGGTGCGGGTGATGCGCATGGGAGTTCCTCCTGTGTCGAGGGCCGGGATGCTGCCCGGCCCGGGCGTCGGCCCGATGCCGACCCCGATGACGACCAGTCGACCCGGCCCGTCGGCCGCGGAGAAGGAGGATGACGGCTCCGTGAGCGCGATGACGGAACCGTAAGGGCGCGTGACGGATCCGTAAGGTCCGCGGCCGCTCCCTGCGCCTACGCTGGCTGCGTGGCCGGCAGCGAGAGGACGAGCGCGGGCGCACGGGTGATGATCGTCGAGGACGATCCGGCCGTGCGCACGGTGGTCGGCGACCATCTGCGGGCGGCCGGTCACCGGGTCGAGCCCTTCGCGGCGGGAGATGCGGCGTGGGAGGCGATGCGCACGCGGCTCCCGGACGTGATCGTGCTGGATCGGATGCTGCCGCGGCTCAGCGGCGACGAGCTGTGCCGCCGGGTGCGCGGGATCAGCGACGTGCCGATCCTCATGCTCACCGCGCTGGGCACGGTCGACCACCGCATCGAGGGGCTCGAGCACGGGGCCGACGACTACCTGCCCAAGCCCTTCTCCCTGCGCGAGCTGCAGCTGCGGCTCGAGGCCCTGCTGCGTCGACGCCTGCCCGATGCGGCGCCCGTCGCGTTCACGGCCGGCGCGTTCCGCGTGGACCCGGCGCATCGGCGGCTGCGGATCGGCGATCGCGAGATCGCGCTGACCTCGCGCGAATACGAGCTGTTCCTCTTCCTGCTGGGTCGCGAGGGCCAGGTGGTGCGGCGGGACGAGATCCTTCGCGAGGTCTGGGGCTGGCGCGAGGGCGACGCCTCGACGGTGACCGTCCACGTGCGCCGCCTGCGCGAGAAGATCGAGCCCGACCCGACGACCCCGCGGTTCCTGCGCACCGAGTGGGGCGCCGGGTACCGCCTGGAGACGGGGGACGCCGCGTCGACGCGACGGGCGCAGCCGCCACAGACGGCACGGCCGACACCACCGTCGCGATCATCGGGGCCCACGTGCTGAGCGCGATCGACTACCTGCTCATCGTCGCGACGACGATCGTGTGCACGGGCGTCGTGATGGGCGGCGCCTGGTGGGCGCTGCATCTGAACCGGCGCGGCAGCATCGTCTCGCAGACGGTGATCCTGCTGGTCGCGACGGTGCTCTCGATCGCGGCGACGACCCTCGCGGTGCTCGTGGAGATGTACTTCACCGCGCACGACCTCACGGTCCTGGCCTGGGTGCTCGCCGTCTCCGGACTGATCTCGATCGCGGCCGCGCGCCTGCTGCTGGGCCGGCGGGTGCGCACCTCGATCACGGCTCTCGCGGACTCGGCGCGGCGGCTCGGCGAGAGCGCCGACGGGACGGGGAGGGCCGACGGGCCCGGCTGGAGGGAGTTCGAGACCCTCTCCGCCGAGCTCGAGGAGACGTCCCGCCGGCTCAGCTCGGCCCGTGCGGAGATCGAGGCGCTGGACGCGGACCGTCGGCAGTCGATCGCGTGGATCTCCCACGACCTGCGGACCCCGCTCACGGGTCTGCGCGCGATGGCCGAGGCGCTCGAGGCGGGCACCGCCGACGATCCCGTCGCCTATGCGCGCGGCATCCGCGGCCGGGTGGACACCCTCAGCTCGATGGTCGAGGACCTCTTCGAGCTCTCCCGCCTGCAGTCCGGCACCCTCGTGCTGCGGCGGGAGACGGTCGAGCTCCTGGATCTCGTCTCCGACGCCGTGGCCGACGTGATGCCCGTGGCCCAGCAGCGCGGCATCCGGATCGTGCACCGCGGCATCGAGGGCCGCGTGCTGCGGGCGGATCCGCGCGAGCTCACCCGCGCGCTCGCGAACCTTCTCAGCAACGGCGTGCGCCACTCCCCCGAGGGCGGGGAGATCGTGGTCTCTGCCGATGTCCTGCCCGGCGACCGGCTGGTCCTCAGCGTCCTGGACCAGGGGCCGGGCGTGGCGAGCGAGCACATCGGGCGGATCTTCGAGGTCGGCTGGCGCGAGGATCCCGCGCGCACGCAGTCCGACGACCTCGGCGGATCCGGCGGCGCGGGCCTCGGTCTCGCGATCGTGCGCGGCATCGCCGAGGCCCACGGCGGCGACGTCTCGGCGCAGCGGGTCGACGGCGGCTTCCGCCTCGACCTCGTGCTGCCCGCGGGGTGAGCTCGAGCTGCGCTCGGGAGAAGACGCCGCCCCTCTGCCGGCACCGGTGGAACCCGTGACGCGCGCTCCTGTTGATCTCGTGCCGCCCGCTCCCGTTATTCCCTTGCCGCCCGCTCGAGTCCGGTCCTACGCTCGTCGGACACAGGGAAGGAGGTGATCCGACAGATGAAGTTCTCTCGGACATGTGAGGTGGCTCGCCGCTGAGGCGACCATCGACCTGACCGGCGGCAACGCCGCCGACCACCAGATCGAGGGACGTGCAGCGAATCCCACCGAGCTGCCCGGACCCGCAGGCGCCGGACCGCGTCCATCCGGCAGGCGCACGAGCGCAGCCTGCGGGTCCGCCCATGCCCGGGCCACGACGACGACGACGTCCCGGCTCCCTCAGCGCACCACCGAGCTGAGCAGCAGGCTCGTCTCCGAGTTGACGACACCCTCGATGCCGCGGATCCGGCGCAGCACGCCGTCGAAGGCCGCGAGGTCCTCGCAGGCGATCTCGGCGACCAGGTCCCAGCCGCCGTTGGTGGTGTGGAGGTTCTGGATCTCGACGAAGCCGCGCAGGGCGTCGATCGCCCGATCCGTCGTGCGGCCCTCGACCTCGATGAAGGAGATCGCGCGCACGGGCGCCGCCTGCGCGTAGTCGCGCACGCGCACCGAGAAGCCGACGATGACGCCCCGGGCGGTGAGCTTCTCGATCCGGTGCGAGACCGTGGCCCGCGAGACGCCGAGCCGCTGCGCGAGCGAGGCGATCGGCGCGCGGCCGTCGGTGCGCAGCGCCGCCAGCAGCCTCCGGTCCAGATCCGTCAGCCGGTCCGCAGAACCGTCCTGTGCAGTGTTCATGCGCAGAATGCTAGATCCCTGCTCGCAGACTGCGCACGCACTTGGCAGATCTCGCGCGATCCTGCTCTTCCGCCTGCCATCTGCGAAATCTACTCTGAGCTTCACCAGGCACACCGCGAGAGACGGAGCGATGACGATGACGCAGCTGCTCGACGTGGCTAACATGGCCCGCTGGATCGTGCGGGACGGCGCCCAGAACATCCTCACCACCATGGTCGGCTACCTCGACCACGACTTCCGGCGCTGGCAGAGGTTCGAGCGGATCCCCCGGATCGCGAGCCACACGCCCTTCGGCGTGATCGAGCTGATGCCGACCTCCGACGGCGAGACGTACGCGTTCAAGTACGTCAACGGCCACCCCTCGAACCCCGCGCGCGGCTTCCAGACCGTGACCGCCTTCGGCGTCCTCGCCGACGTCGACAACGGCTACCCCGTGTTCCTGTCCGAGATGACGCTGTTGACGGCGCTGCGCACCGCGGCCACCTCCGCCCTCGCCGCCCGCACCCTCGCCCGGCCCGACTCCCGCGTGCTCGCCCTCATCGGCGCGGGCTCGCAGTCGGAGTTCCAGGCGCTCGCCTTCCGCGGGGTCCTCGGCATCGAGGACCTGCGTGTGTTCGACGTCGACCCCGCGGCGGTCGACAAGGTGCGCCGCAACCTCGAGCCGCTCGGCTTCCGCATCCACGACGCCGCGACCGCGGCGGAGGCGGCCGAGGGCGCGGACATCATCACGACCTGCACCGCCGACAAGGCCCAGAACCAGGTCCTGGACCTGGCCGACGTGCGCCCGGGCGTGCACGTCAACGCGATCGGCGGCGACTGCCCCGGCAAGACCGAGCTGGACCCGCGGATCCTCGAGGCGGGGGACGCGTTCGTCGAGTTCACGCCGCAGACCCGCATCGAGGGCGAGATCCAGCAGATGCCGGAGGACTTCGCCGTCACCGAGCTCTGGGAGGTGCTCACGGGCACGGCCGCGGGGCGCACCTCGCCCGAGCAGATCACCGTGTTCGACTCGGTGGGCTTCGCGATCTCCGATTTCTCGGGCCTGCGCTGCGCACGCGACGCGACGAAGGGCACCGACCTGGTCTCCGACGTGGACCTGGTGGCCTCCCCGAGCGACCCGAAGGACCTGTTCTCGCTGGTCAGCTCGCTGTCTCCGGTCGGCGGGCGATGACTGCCCCGGCCCTCGCCGGCGCTCGGACGTCGCCCCCGCTCCCCGTGCAGTCCCCGTCTCGGGCCCTGCTGGTGCGGCCCCACCACTTCACGGCGAACCCGGAGACGGCGCTCGACAACGCTTTCCAGCACCTCGGCGCAGCACGTGCTGTGGACCCCGCCCTGCTCGCCCGGCGGGCGTACGACGAGGTGGGGCGCCTCGCGGACGCGCTCGAAGCGGCGGGCGTCGCGGTGACGATGTTCGACGACCCGGGCACGGCGACGCCCGACAGCGTGTTCCCGAACAACTGGCTGAGCACGCACGCGGACGGCACGCTCGCCCTGTTCCCCATGTATGCGCCCAGCCGCCGCGCCGAGCGCCGCGCGGACATCGTCGCCGCCCTGCGCACCCGCTTCCACGTGCGCAGGGTCGTCGACTACTCCGACGGCGAGGCCGACGCGCGCTATCTCGAGGGCACCGGGGCGATGGTGCTCGACGACGTCACGCGCACGGCCTTCGCGTGCCGCTCGAGACGCCTCGACGAGACGCTGCTGGCGGAGGTGTGCGCGGATCTCGGTCTCGAGCCCCTCGTCTTCGATGCGGCCGACGCCGCGGGCGTGCCCGTCTACCACACGAACGTGCTGATGAGCGTGGGGACCGAGGTCGCCCTCCTGGGCGCCTCGATGATCCGGGACCCGGCGCGGCGCGCGGCCGTGCGCAAGCGTCTGCGTGCGGGCGGCCGGGAGGTCGTCGAGCTCGACGAGGGCCAGGTGCGGGCCTTCGCGGGGAACTGCCTCGAGGTCGCGGCGGATGCCGGCCCGTCGGCTGCCGGTCCGGCGGGCGGCGCCGCGGGCGCCGCCGCGAGTGACGCCGTGGGCGAGCGCTCGCTGATGATGTCCGCGACCGCCGCGGCGGCGCTCACCCCGGAGCAGGTCCGCCGGATCGAGCGCTCGTGCCGGGTGCGCGCGGTCGAGGTGCCGACGATCGAGACGGCGGGCGGCTCGGTGCGCTGCATGATCGCCGGGATCCACCTGGCGCCGCGCGTCTGAGCTGCTCGCCGACCCGTCGGCCCGATCGACCTCGTCAGCCCCGTCGACCCCGCCTCCTCACGCGCGCGAGCGCCAGAGCAGCCACACGAAGTAGGGCGCCCCGATGATCGCCACCACCAGACCTGCGGGGACCTGGGCGGGGGCGATGAGAGTGCGGCCGATCGTGTCGGCGATGCTCACCAGCAGCGCGCCCAGCAGCATCGCGACCGGCACGGAGCGCACGTGCCGCGCGCCGACCAGAGCCCTCGCGAGGTGCGGGGCGACGAGCCCCACGAACCCGATCGTGCCCACCGCGATGACGCTCACCGAGGCGAGCACGGCCGCGCACGCGATCACCGCGAGACGTGTGCGCTCGAGGCGCACGCCGAGGATCCGCGGGGAGTCCTCGTCGAGCGCGAGCAGGTCGAGCTCGCGCGAGCGGGAGAGCACGAAGGGCGCGATGAGGACGAGGGCGATCGCGACGATCGCGACGTCGACGAGGCTGCGGCCGTAGGTGGTGCCGGAGAGCCAGGTGAGCAGGCGCGGCGTGTCCCACGGGTTCTGCCACAGCAGCAGGAACGTGGAGAGGGAGGAGAGGGCGAAGCCCATGCCGATGCCCACGAGCACGAGGCGCTCGGGTCGGATGCCGCGCCGCCAGGCCAGCAGGTAGATGACGGCGAAGGTGACGAGGCCGCCGACGATGGCGGCGCCCACCATCACGGGCCTGCTCGCGCCGCCCGCGCCCCCGGCGCCGATCGCGAGCACGGCGCCCAGGCCCGCCCCGGCGGTGATGCCGAGGATGCCGGGCTCGGCGAGCGGGTTGCGGACGGTGGACTGCACGACGCTGCCGGCGAGCGCGAGGGCCGCCCCGCCCACGATCGCGGCGGTGGTCCTCGGGAGACGCTCGTCGAGCGCGAACCGCACGGGCGCCGGCGCCGCGTGCCGGATCCACAGGAGCACGTCGCCCGTGCGCAGCCAGAGGCTGCCCGCGAGCAGCCCGACGAGTGCGGCACCGGCGAGCGCCGCGAGGACGACCACGCCGATCACGAGGGCGCGCCTTCCCGAGCGGGGCGGGGTGCGGGCCTGCGGCGGCTCCTTCGCGGGCCCCGAGTCCCGCAGCCGACGGGCCAGGACGATCATGATGATCGCGCCCAGCAGGGAGGTCGCGATGCCGGTGGGGATCTTCGCGGCGGCCTCGGCGCCGGCGATGCCCCGCAGCAGCGCGTCGGCCGTGATGACGACGAGCGCGCCCAGCAGTCCCGAGGCGGGGATGAGCAGCACGTGGCGGTGGAGGGCGGGCAGGAGCACCGCGAGCAGGCGGGCGAGCACCGGGGCGCCCAGGCCCACGAAGCCGACGGGTCCGGCGACGGTCACGGCGATCGCGGTGAGCAGCACGGCGCCGAGGATCCCGAGCACGCGGGTGCGACGCACGGGGATTCCGAGGGAGGAGGCGGCGTCGTCGCCCAGTCCCAGGATGTCCAGGCGCCGGGAGATCAGCAGCATCACCACGAGCACCCCGGCGATCACCGGGATGGCGCGCAGGGAGGCGTCGAGGTTCAGCTGGGCGAGGGAGCCGCTCCCCCACGCGAACAGGCCTGTGGTCTGCACCTCGAAGAGGATGAGCAGGGCGGAGGTCGCGGCCTGCAGGGCGAGCGCGACGGCGGACCCGGCGAGCACGAGCCGGGTGGTGGAGGTCCCCGCACCGCCCGAGATCGCGAGCACGAGGCCCGCGGCGGCGAGCCCGCCGGCGAAGGCCACGGCGCCGGAGGCCCAGATCGGCACGGCCAGTCCGAAGGCGGCGACGGCGACGATCGCGAGGTAGGAGCCGGCGGTCACCGCGAGGGTGTCGGGCGAGGCGAGGGCGTTGCGGGAGATGGACTGCAGGACGGCCCCGGCGGCACCGAGAGCGAAGCCGACGGCGATGCCGGCGAGCAGCCGCGGCAGTCGCGAGGCGGAGAAGATCGCGGAGACGGGGACGCCGCCCTCCCCCGCCCGGTCGGCGGGCTCCGCCCCGACGGCGGCGCGCAGCAGGTCCCCGAGGCCGATGCCCGAGGTCCCCTGGGTGAGGTGCCAGGCGCCGACGATCACGAGCGCCACGGCGAGCACGGCGAGCCCGCCGCCGACCGCGAGCAGCGCGCCGACGCCCGGGCGCCGGGGCGCGGTCGGGGTCCGCTCCGCGCCCTCGGGGGTGGTGGTCGGGCTCGCCGTGGGGCTCACGGGCGGGTCACTTCGTGAGCGCGTCGACGTAGGCGTCGACCGCCTGCTCGGAGGTGCGGGGACCGCCGAAGGTCCAGATGCTCGAGGGGAACGCGTGGGCGCGGCCGTCCTCGACGGCGGGCAGCGAGGTCCAGATGTCGTTCTTCTCGAGCTCGGTGACGTAGTTGCCGGCCGGGTCGTCGGTCGACGTATAGAAGAGGTTCGCGTCGCCCACGGAGGTGAGGCCCTCGATGTCGGTCTGGCCGAGCCCGTAGATCGCGTCGGTCTTCCCGGTCCAGGCGGGCTTCAGCCCGAGCTCCTCGCCGAGCGCGCTGAACAGTGCGCCCTTGCCGAAGGGGCGGATGGAGACGTTGCCGCCGTCGACCCAGCCGTCGAAGTAGACGAAGTCGCGCGTGGGCAGGTCGACGTCCGCGACCTTCTTCTTGGCCTCGGCGAGGTGCTGGTCGAACTCCTGGAGGACCGCGTCGGCCCGCTCGGTGCGGCCCGTCGCCTTCCCGATCAGGGAGAACAGGTCCTTCATGTTCCCGATGGGGTCCTTCGCGTCGGCGCCCTGGGTGGCGAGCACGGGCACTCCGCGCTCCTCGAGCTGACCGATGATCTCGTCGTCCTTGCTGGAGGCCTCGACGATGATGAGGTCGGGGCTCGTGCCGTAGAGGGTGTCGAGGTCGGGCTCGCCGCGCTGGCCGACGTCGGTGACGCCGTCGGGCAGCTTCTCGGCGGTGTCCCAGGTGCTGAAGCCCTCGGCGTCGGCGACGCCCACGGGGGTCACGCAGAGGCTGAGGAGGTCCTCGGTCTGCTGCCATTCGAGGACGGCGACGCGCTTCGCGGGCTCGTCGAGCTTCACGGTGCGGCCGAAGTCGTCGGTGAGCTCGACGGGGCCGGTCGCCGTCGAGGTGGAGTCGTCGGCGCAGGACTCGGACACGGCGGAGGCGTCCTTCGTGGCGTCCGTGGACGCCTCGACGTCGGTGGTGCCGCAGGCGGCGAGCGAGAGGGCCGTGAGGCCCAGGGTGAGGACGGCGCCGAGGCGGCGCAGCGGGGACGGGCGCGAGGAGGCGGACGTCGGCGCGAGGGTCCTGAGCGAGGTGGTGGTCATGGTTCTCCGGGGGATGACGGCCGGTCGGCCGGGTGGACGGGACGGTGTGCGGCCGGGTGGCGGCTGCGGCGGGGCGAAGCGCGGGGTGGGGCGGGGCGAAGTGTGGGACGCGGGACCGGGGTGCAGAAGGGGTGTGCGGGGGCGGCGCTCGGGACGACGGGAGTTCAGCGGGCGCGCGGGCGTCGCTCGGCGACCTCGATCCGGCGGCGTCCGCTGGCGGGATCGGTGCTGCTCTCGATGGGGATCTCGTAGACCTCGCTGAGATGCTGCGAGGTGAGGACCTCGTCGACGGTGCCGGCGGCGTGGACGTCGCCGCGGCGCAGCAGCACCACGCGGTCGGCGATGCGGGCGGCCTGGGCGAGGTCGTGCAGGACCACGCCGATCGCGGCGCCGTGCTCGGTCGCGAGGTCCTTCACGAGGTCGAGGGTCTCGATCTGATAGCGCAGGTCGAGGTGGTTGGTGGGCTCGTCGAGCAGGACGATGCCGGTGTCCTGGGCGAGGCAGGAGGCGAGCCAGACGCGCTGGACCTCCCCGCCGGAGAGCTCGCCGACGCCGCGCGCGGCGAAGGCCGCGGTGCCGGTCAGCTCCATGGCGCGCTCGATCGCGGCCTCGTCGGCCTCGGAGAGACCGGCGAAGCGGCGGCGGTGCGGGTGGCGGCCGAAGCCGACGACCTCGCGCACCGTGAGCCCCTGCGGGGTGCCGCGGCTCTGGGCGAACAGGGTGAGGGTGCGCGCGAACTCCTTGGCGCCCATCAGCGCCGCGTCGCGCTCGGCGATGCGCACCTCGCCACGGGCCAGCGGGTGCAGGCGGGAGACGGCGCGCAGCACGGTCGACTTGCCGCTGCCGTTGGGGCCCAGCAGCACGGTGACCTCGCCGGGACGGATCTGCAGGTCGACGCCGTGGACGACCTCGCTGCGGCCGTAGCGCAGCACGAGGCCCTCGGCGTCGAGCCGGCGCGCGGGGTCCAGGGGTGCGGGGTTCCGGGAGCGCTCGCCCGCTCCGTCGGCGGCGAGGTCCTCGGCGGGGACGGTGCTCTCCTCGACGGCGGTCGATCGGAGATCGGTCTTCATGAAGGAGAGCCTAACCGTGCCCCATGTCCGACCACACCCCCGGACCGCCCTCAGAGATGTGCACTGCGGCACAGCGGGAGAGTGAGGGAGCGAGGGGCGAGGCGGGAAGGCGGGGGCGCGAGCGAGGGACGGCGCCCTCAGTGCTCCCCGCTCACCTCGACGATCTCGGCGGCGCGGCGCTCGAGGTCCATGGGCTCGACGCCGTCGAGCATGTGCAGGGCGAAGTCCTCGCTGAAGCGCTCGAACAGGAGGGTGCCGCGCACGGAGTTGCCGTGCAGGTCCAGCTGCGGGGCGTAGGTCGCGATGCCGAAGCGGGAGGGCAGCGCGGCGATGATGCCGCCGGCGACCCCGGACTTCGCGGGCAGGCCCACGTCGCTCACCCAGTCGCCCGCGTTGTCGTACATCCCGCAGGTGAGCATGACGGAGAGGGTCTTGCGGGCGGCGACGCGGGAGAAGACCTCCTCGCCCGTCAGCGGGTTCGTGCCGCCCGAGGCGAGGGTCGCGGCCATCACGGCGAGATCGGTGACCGAGGCGAGGACCGCGCACCCCTCGATGTACCCCTCGACGACCTCGTGGGCCTCCTCGGTCATCGAGCCGGCGGCCCGCAGCATGTACGCGAGCGCGAGATTGCGGTCCGCCGTGCGGGCCTCCTCGCGGCGGGTCGCCTCGTGGAGGGCGAGGGTGTGGCCGGCTGCGGCCTCGAGCACGGAGCGCAGGCGCTCGGTGCGCTCGCCCTGGGTGGGGCCGAGCATCGCGTGCGTCCGGATCGCCCCGATGTTCACCAGCGGGTTCTTGGGCTTCTTCGTCCACACGTCGAGGCTGAGGGCGTTGAACTGCTCGCCCGTCGGCTCCTCGTCGACGATCGAGTTCACGTACTCGAGGCCGTGCAGGTCGATCGCGGCGCCGTAGGCGAAGGCCTTGGAGATCGACTGGATCGGGAAGCAGTGGTCGGTGCCGGCGGTCATGATCTCGCCGTCGGTCATGCACAGGGCGACGCCGAGGTGGTCCTCGCGGGCACCGGAGAGGCGGGCGAGGTCGGGGACGTCGCCGTCGGGCACGGCGGAGCCGAGGACGTGCATCTGCCGGTCGAAGTAGGTGCTGAGCGCGCTGGTCACCCTTCGGACCGTACACGGGGCGCGGCGAACTCCCCAGCCCGGCGCTGCGAGCCGGCCGACGGGGGCGGCGGTGGCGGCCGACGGGGGCACGACGGGTCGGTGCGGGGGACGATTGCTCGCGCCCCGTCGGCCCCTCAGTCGGGCTGCACGCTCGCGAGCGCCTCCTCGAGCACGGCGAGATCCTCGGGGCGCATCGGTCGGGCGTGCTCGGGGCGGGGGCTCAGCAGCCGACGAGTGACGTGCACGGGCACCTGGGCGAGGCCGAGGCGCAGGGCGACGGCCACGCGGTGGTTCCCGTCGAGCGTCGCGAACTGCTCGTTGAAGGCGAGGTCGAGCGGGGTGCGGATGCCGTGCTCGCGCGCATCGGCCTCGATCGCATCGAGGTGCGAGGGGGTGTCCAGGTGCGGGGAGCCGACGACCTCCCGGTCCACGGCCCGATAGCGGGCGACGAGCGCGGTGGGCAGCAGCACGGCGGGGAGGGCGCGGCCCGAGCGGCGCTCCATGACGAGCTGCGTGGGGTCCTCCGGATCCGCTCCGATCTCCCCGAAACCGCAGCGCTCGTAAAACCGTCGGGCGGCCGGGTTCTCCCGCATCACGTGCAGCCGGAGCCGCACCCCGGGAAGGTGCTCCTCGGCCCAGTCGATGCAGGCATCGATGAGAGCCCGGCCCGCACCGGTCCCGCGCGCCTCCGGGGCGACCCACACCGAGACGATCATGGCCGGCTCCCCCGGCTCCGTCGCGGGGACGACCCGAGCGATGCCCCGTGGGGCCTCACTGCCCTCGGGGGTCGCCAGGATGCATGCGCCGAGGGCGAGGAAGCGGTCCCAGAAGGTCGGGTCCTCGCGCTCGCGCTCGAGGGTTCCCTCGTACGTCGATCCGAACGCCTCGGGTTCCTCCTGCAGGGTGCGCAGGCGCAGGGTGCGGACCAGGGCGCGGTCGGCGGGGGTGGCGAGGCGGGTGAGCGGGGCCGTCATGTCGTCGCTCCTCACTGCTCCGGATCGACGGGCCGCGACTGCTCGCGGTCCGTCGACGTCGCCGGCCCATCCGTCGGCGCCGCCGCCCGATCCGTCCCGGTCAGCCGTCCGATCCCGGCCATCAGGTGGTAGATGACGAGCGCGGCGAGGGTGCCCAGCGCGATGCCCGTGAGCTGGATGCCGCCGAAGGTCCAGGTGACGTTCGCGATGCCCACCACGAGGGCGACGCCCGCGGTGATCTGGTTCTTGGGGCGGGAGAAGTCGACGTTCCCGTCGACCCACATGCGCACGCCCACGATGCCGATGAGCCCGTAGAGCACGAAGGTCACGCCGCCCAGCACGCCCGGCGGGATCGTGTTGATGAGGGCGCCCACCTTCGGGGAGAGCGAGAGCAGGATCGCGACGACTCCCGCGACCCAGTAGGCGGCGGTCGAGTACACGCGGGTCGCGGACATGACGCCGATGTTCTCGCCGTAGGTGGTGGTCGGCGAACCCCCGAAGCAGGCCGAGAGCGCCGTGGCGATGCCGTCGGAGGCGAGCGTGCGCCCCACCATGTGGTCGAGGTTCCGCCCTGTCATCAGCCCCACGCTCGTCACGTGGCCGACGTTCTCCGCCAGCAGCACCACGATCACCGGCAGGAACATCGGCAGCAGCGAGAGGTCGAGGGTGGGGTGGTGGAACTGGGGCAGCCCCAGCCAGTGGGCCTCGTGGAAGGCGGTGAAGTCGACCTCGCCGCGGGCGACGGCGACCAGGTACCCGATGATCACGCCCAGCAGCACGGAGACCCGGCCCAGCATGCCCTTGAACAGGGCTGTGCACAGCACCACGGCGAACAGAGTGATGGTCGCGGTCACCGCGGACTTCTGGAAGTTCCCGTAGGCCGTCGGCGCGAGGTTGAAGCCGATCAGGGCGACGATCGAGCCCATCACCACGGGCGGCATGAGCAGCCCGATCCAGCGCGTGCCCACGGCCTGCACGAGCAGGCCGAGCAGCGCCATCGCGATGCCGATGACGAGCACCCCGCCGAGGGCGGCGGACATCGACCCGGCCTGTGTGGAGGCCGTGATCGGCGCGATGAACGCGAAGGAGGAGCCCAGGTAGCTGGGCACCCGGTTGCGGGTGATCGCCAGGAACAGCAGGGTGCCGATGCCGCTGAACAGCAGCGTCGTCGAGGGCGGGAAGCCCGTGAGCAGCGGGACCAGGAACGTCGCGCCGAACATGGCGACGACGTGCTGGGCGCCGATGCCGATCGTGAGCGGCCACGCCAGGCGCTCCTCGGGGCGCACGATCGCATCGGGGGCGACGGAGCGGCCGTCGCCGTGCAGGGTCCAGACGGGCATGGGGGCTCCAGGGGTCAGGAGGGCGGGTCGGGGACGGTCGGCGGGTCAGCGTGGTCGGCCGGCCGGCGGGTCGGCACGGGCGGCGGATCGGCGCGACGACCGCCGGATCAGCGCCGCGCGGCCCCGGGGAAGACCTTGATCCGTGCGCGCTCCGCGGAGACGTCGGGGATCAGGTCCGGGGACGCCGCGGTGGCGGGCTCGTTGCGGGTGCGGAAGTCGGCGAACATGCGGCTGAGGTCCGGTGCGCCGTACTCGTCGCGCACGGGGGCGGGAACGGTGAGCATGAGGGCCGCGACGACGCCGACGGCGAGCGCGACGCCGCCGGTCATCAGCCCCGCCCCGGCGCCGGTCGCGAGCGAGTTCACAATGACGTCGAGGAAGCCGACCACGAGCATCACCACGCCCGCGATGACGGCGCTCGAGCGGGCCACGTCGGCCGGACGCTCGAGCAGCGAGCGGCGCGCGAACAGCGAGATCGCGACGAAGCACGCGGAGATCACCGCATCCATCACGTGGATGACGGGCCCGCCCATGCCCGCTCCCCCAATCGCGGCGACGGCCGCGATCAGGTTCCAGACGATCGCCGCGGCGTGCATGATCGCGCCGAACTCGAAGGCGCGCACGGCGTAGACGATCCAGTCCACGCGCTGGAAGTTCAGCGGCATCGTGCGCACGAACGAGCGCGAGACCATCACGCCCCAGGCGGCGAACACGAAGGGCAGGTACACGAAGTCCGTGGCGAACGAGGTGGGGGCGGCGAACTCGAGGCGCAGGGAGTTGTCGGCGATCGCGAGGATCACCAGGCCCGAGGCGGCGCCCGCGCAGAACACGAACCAGGAGCGGTCGCGGCGCAGCGCCGCGCCGATGAGCAGCGTCAGCAGCAGCGCGGAGACGAGCGCGCTCGCGAAGGTGATGAGCGAGTACGCCCAGCCGGTGACGAACACGCGGCCTACGAGCATGACCACGGCGAACACGAAGGATGCCGCGGCGGCCAGGGCGATCACGGCGATCACCGTGCGCGAGCGCCGCCGGGCGAGCGCCGAGGGCAGATAGCCCTCGTGGGCGCGGGGCTCGATGCCGACCACGGCGCCCGCGAGCAGCAGGGAGACACCGGCCCCGAGGCCGAGGGGCGGCCCCTCGGGCAGCGGGGAGAGCATGACGGGGATCGAGGTCACGAGGTCGGCGATGATCGTGCCGACGGCCACCAGCAGCACGGGCGCGAGGCCGATCACGCGGACCGTCCGCACGAGCCGAAGCGGCGAGGACTTCGGCAGCCAGCGCAGCACGAGGACCACCACGAGCACGAGCAGGCCGAAGCCGACCGCGATGCGGCCGACGAGGTCCACCGGGGTGTACCCGGCATGGGTGAAGGAGGTCGACAGCGCGGCGACCAGGCACACGAACGCGGTGACGTCGCGCAGGGCGTCGAAGGCGCCGAGGTCGGCGAAGCGCGCGGGGATCGCCGGGGAGCGACCCGGCGCGTCGGCCGCGTTCGGCGTGGTGCCGGAGCGGGCGTAGGTCGCGGCGGAGCCGTTCTCCGCGCCCGGGGAGCCGCCGACGGGCGCGGGGGCGTCCTCACCGTGCGGGGCGAGGGAACCGGGGTCCTCGTCGGTGCTCTCGCGGATCCAGTCCGCGTCGTCCCCGGCATCGGTCCCGACGTCGGTTCCGGCGTCGTCCGCGGCATCGGTTCCGGCGCGGTTCCCTCCGGTCGCACCGTCCTCGGTGACCTCGCCGTCCTCGTCGAGCGCGGGGAGCGCGCCGGTGCGGGTGTCGCGGAGGTCGTCGCCCGTCTGCCCGTCCTCGTGTGCGCCCGCCGGCCCCGCCGGGCGCACGGGCCTGCGGTGCCGCGGGTGGCCGGCCCGCTCGGCGGCGAGCAGCTCGACCTCCTCGCGGCCGGGGAGCTTCTCGGTGGGGACCGTCCCGGGATCCGCGGAGAAGATCCAGTCCTCGTCCCCGCCTCGTGAGCCACGGCGGTCGCGCGCCATCCGGTCCCTCCCTGCTCCTCGACCCTGCGGCCCCGATCCTGCCCGATCCGTCGTCCTCGGACGACGCCGGGCTCCAGGGCCTTCTGCGGGCCGATTCTAGGCGGGGAGGCCGTGCGTCCGTCCGGGGCGCGCCGTCGGCCGACGGGCCGGGAGCGTGGCCGCGGTCGCATGCCTGCTCGCGGGCGTGCTCCCCCGCGCGTGCCTGGGTACGCTGGGAGGCATGCCAGCACCCGAGCTCGCGCTCACCGAGCGCTTCCAGTCCGCCTTCGCCCAGGCCTTCGGGGAGGAGTTCCGCGACGCGGATCCGATCATCCGCCCCTCGCAGTTCGCCGACTTCCAGTGCAACGCGGCGATGGGCCTCGCGAAGCGCGTGGGCTCGAAGCCCCGGGACGTGGCCCAGCAGATCCTGGACGCCGTCGACCTCACCGGCCTCGCCGAGACCCCGGAGATCGCGGGGCCCGGCTTCCTCAACATCCGCCTGCGCACGGACTGGATCGGGAACCAGGCGGCCGAGCTCGCCGCCCCCGAGTCGCACCTGGGCATCCCCGCGCCCGATCACGCCGACACCGTGGCCATCGACTACTCGGCGCCGAACGTCGCCAAGGAGATGCACGTCGGCCACCTGCGCACCACGGTCGTGGGCGACGCCCTCGCGCGCACCCTCGAGAAGCTCGGCCACACCGTCGTGCGCCAGAACCACATCGGCGACTGGGGCACGCCCTTCGGCATGCTCATCGAGCACCTGCTGGACGTGGGCGAGGACGGCGACGAGGCGAAGCTCCTGGAGAGCGACCCCAACGCCTTCTACCAGCACGCCCGCGCGAAGTTCGACGGCGACGCCGCCTTCGCGGACCGCGCGCGCTCCCGCGTGGTCACCCTGCAGGCCGGGGACCGGCAGACCCTGGAGATCTGGACCCGACTGGTGGAGCTGTCCAAGCAGTACTTCCACCGCATCTACGACATGCTGGACGTGACCCTCACGGACGACGACCTCGCCGGGGAGTCCAGCTACAACGACCAGCTCGAGATCGTCGCGAAGCAGCTCGAGGCCGACGGGCTCGCCCGGATCTCCGACGGCGCGCTGTGCGTGTTCCCCGAGGGGTTCATCGGCCGCGACGAGAAGCCGCTGCCGCTGATCATCCGCAAGTCCGACGGCGGCTACGGGTACGGCACGACCGACCTCGCCGCCATCCGCCACCGCATCCAGGACCTGCGCGCCGACCGCATCGCCTATGTGATCGGCTCCGCGCAGGAGCTGCACATGAACATGGTCTTCGAGACCGCGCGCGAGGCGGGCTGGCTCACGGACGACGTCGAGGCGACGCACGTGAAGATCGGTTCGGTGCTCGGCGAGGACGGGAAGATCCTGCGCACCCGCTCGGGCAGCTCGCTGCGCCTGATGTCCCTGCTCGAGGAGGCCGTGCAGACCGCCCGGGGCGTCATCGACGAGCTGCGCCCCGACCTGCCCGAGGACGAGCGCGCCGAGATCGCGCACGCCGTGGGCATCGGCGGCGTGAAGTACGCGGACCTCTCGACCGCGCACGACTCCGACTACGTCTTCGACCTCGAGCGGATGCTCGCCCTCACCGGCAACACCGCCCCCTACCTGCAGTACGCGGTCGCGCGGATCCGCTCGATCTCGCGGCGCGCCGCCGAGCAGGGCATCACCGCCGGCCCGGCCCCGCGCGTCGAGAACGACGCCGAGCGGGCGCTCGCCCTCGAGCTGCTGCAGTTCGGCCCCACGCTCGTCCAGGTGGGCGCCGCGTACGAGCCCCACCGCCTGTGCGCCTACCTGTTCTCCCTCGCGCAGGCCTTCACGGCCTTCTACGACGCGTCCCCGATCCTCAAGGAGTCCGACGACGAGGTGCGCGGAGGTCGGCTCGCGCTGGCCGAGCTCACCGAGCGGGTCCTCGTCGAAGGGCTCGACGCCCTGGGGGTGCGCGCGCCCCAGCGCATGTGAGGACCGGCCCGGGAATCCGGCATGTCCGGTCATGGGTGCATGTCCACCGACGTCGTGACGGAACCGTGTCCGTTCGTGACCGAACCGTGTCCTGCTGCGGTACAGAAGTCGCTGGTCATCACGCGCCGGCGCTTCGTAACCTGTGACGGTGGTGAGAAGCCGGAGGACGCATGCGGCCGCGTGGGCGGTCTACATCGTCGCGGCCGTCCTGCACATGATCGCCCTCGTGACGAACACCGGGGCCCTCGCGCTGGCCACCAAGGCCCTGCTCGCCCCCGCGCTCATCGTCGCGGTCCTCAGCGCGCTCTCGCTCACGCAGCGCATGACCAAGCGCCTCACCTTCGCGCTCGCCCTGGCGTTCCTCGCCGACATCGCCCCGGGCTTCACACCGTGGGCGCACGGCGCGACCTCCGTGCTCTTCCTGCTCGCGCTCGTCGTCTACGCGGCGACGCTCGCCCCGTACTGGCTGCGTGAGCTCGACGGGCTGCACCTGCTGCTCGCGATCCCCTACGGCGGGGTCGTCATCGGACTGTTCCTCGCATGCGCGGGGGGCGCCGGGAGCCTGCTGCCGCTGCTGGTCGTCTACGCGCTGGTGCTCGCCGCCGTCGCCTTCCTCTCGGCCGGCGTGAACCCGCTGACCTGGATCGGCGGCACCCTGCTGCTGCTCTCTAGCTCCGTGCTGGGCATGTCCTGGTTCCTGCCGGGCGCCTGGATCCCCGAGTCCGACCTGTGGGTGATGGGCTCCTACATCGCGGGCAACGCCCTGCTGGTGCTGGGACTGCTGCGCACCGTGCCGGCGCGCCGCTGGGCCCCTCAGCCCAGCAGCGGCGCCTCGCTCGTGATCATCGAGGGCTGATCGCCGCGGGTCGTCGCCCGCTCGTTCGGCGGGTCGCTCCCCCGGACGGGACGTCGCCGACCGGCACGCCACTCGGCCGGCCAGCCGATCAGTCCGTGCCCAGCGCCTTCGCGATCGCCGCACGCTGCTCGGTGAGCAGTCGCCCCATCTCCTCGCCCGGACGCAGCCCCGAGAGGAACGCGAGGCGTCCGTGGATCTCCCGGTAGGAGACCTCGGGGCCCGCCTCCTCGAGCTGCAGGCGCAGCACGCGGGCGTCGGTGAGGAAGATGTCGTCCGTGCCCACGCTGAGGTGGATCGGCGGGAGGTCGTGGAGGTGTGCGTTGACCGGGGAGAGGTCCTGGTCGTCCAGGGGCGTGCGGCCCGCGTAGGACTGCGCGGCGAGCGTGAGCAGGCGCCGCTCCTGCGGGAAGTCCCGCCGACCGGTCTCGGTCATGCCGGTGTTGGCGAGCTCGAGGTCCGTCCAGGGGGACATGAGCACGAGCAGCGCCGGCTCGGGGATGTCGGCCAGCGGCCCGACGCCGTCGCGGATGCGACGCACGACGGCGAGCGCGAGCGCGGCCCCCGCGTTGTGGCACGAGAGCACCCAGGGCGCCTCGCCGAGCGCGCCGGAGCCGGCGAGCTGCGCGAGCACGGCCTCGACGTCCTCGAGCGCGACGGGATGCCGGTGGTCCGGCGCGGTGCGGTAGTCGACGAGCAGTCCCGCGCACTGCTGGGCGTCGGCCTGCCGGGAGAGCCACCCCCAGTCGCCCGGGAACGGGCCGGAGAGGAAGGCGCCGCCGTGCAGGTGGACGATCACGCCGTTCGAGGCGTGGTGGCGGTCGAGCCAGACGCAGCGGGTGCGGTCGATCATCTCCACGTCCACCGCGTGGCGCTTGAGGACCCCGCCCCCGGGCATCGGGCGGCGGGCCTCGCGCAGCGTATGGGTGTAGAAGGCCTTCGGCAGAGGCAGCCGGCGCAGAGTGCGTCCTGCCATGATCGCGGCGTCGCGGATACGACTCATCACGTCTCCTGTGCGGTGGGCTCGGTCCCCTCCAGCCTAGCGACTCCGAGCCGCAGGTAGCCTGCACGTCATGACGTCCTCCACCACACCCTCGGGCGCGCACTCCCCCGCCGCCGAGCGCTCGGTCCTGCGCGGGAGCGGGCCGGTCCTGATCCTCGCCGCGATGGACGAGGAGGCCTCGCCGCTGGTCGAGCGCATGCTCTCACCGCGCCGCGCGGACCTCCCGCTGTCGGCCCCGGCCCACGCCTGGGCGGGAACCCTGGGCGGGCTCGACGCCGTGGTCGCGACCAGCGGGATCGGCATCAGCGCGGCGACCGCCGCGGCGACCTGGGGCATCCTCACCCAGCATCCGCGTCTGGTGATCAGCGCGGGCTCGGCGGGTGGCCTCGCGTCCGGGATCGGCGTGGGCGCGCTCGTGATCGGGGAGTCCTTCACCTACTCGATCGCCGACGCGACCGCGTTCGGCAATGCGCCCGGCCAGGTGCCCGGCGGCCCCGAGCGCTTCCGCACCGATCCGCGCCTGGTGGACCTCGCGGCGCGCGCGGCCGAGGACACGGCGACCGCGCACGGCGTGCGCCGCGGCCTCATGCTCTCCGGCGACGCCTTCGTGACCGCCGAGATCGCCGCGCCCATGCGCGAGCGCTTCCCCGGCGCCCTGAGCGCCGACATGGAGTCCACGGCGATCGCCCAGACCTGCTCGTCACTGGGGGTGCCGTTCCTCGCGATGCGCGCGATCTCGGATCTCTGCGGGCCCGCGGCCGACGAGCAGTTCCATCTAGAGCTCGACGTGGTCGCCGAGACGTCGGCCCGCGCGGTCTGCCGGCTGCTGGAGGACGTGGCGGCGGGCTGAGCCGGCCGGACGCACAGGAGCCCCCGATCCGCCGTGGCG
>NZ_JBHTSV010000030.1:0-44804 GCF_042794925.1 Brachybacterium sp. NPDC056505 | reverse complement strand
GTCGTTATGAGCGCTCATAACGACCACTGCGCAGCACTCAACGGCCTGGGCGGGATCGGGGCGGGGCGGACCGCACACGCCCCGCCGCAGCGCGCATGCGACCCGCCCCAGCGCCCGGCTCCCCTCAGTGCTCCGACGCGCCCTCCGCCCCAGCGCCGGTGAAGGCGCGGACCTCCATCTCGGCGGCCTTCACGTCGTGCTCGGGCGCGGGCTTGGTGACGAGGGTGCCGACGATCCCGAGCAGGAAGCCCAGCGGGATCGAGACGATGCCGGGGTTCGAGAGCGGGAACAGGTCGAAGTCGGCGCCCGGGAACATCGCCTTCTCGTTGCCGGAGACGGCCGGGGAGAGCACGATCAGGATGAGACAGGCCGCGAGTCCGCCGATCATCGAGAACAGTGCGCCGCCGGTGTTGAACCGTCGCCAGAACAGGGAGAAGAGGATCGTCGGCAGGTTGGCGCTCGCGGCGACCGCGAAGGCGAGCGCCACCAGGAAGGCGACGTTCTGCCCGAGGGCCACCACGCCGCCCACGATCGCGAGGATCCCGATCGCGACGACGGTCCAGCGGGCGATCTTCACCTCGTCGTCCGCGGGGACCTCGCCGCCGCGGATCACGGAGGCGTAGATGTCGTGCGCGAAGCTCGTGGCCGCCGTGATCGCGAGCCCCGCGACCACCGCGAGGATCGTCGCGAAGGCGATCGCCGAGACCACGGCCATCAGCACCGGTCCGCCGAGGGCGAGCGCGAGCAGCGGGGCCGCCGCGTTCTCCCCGCCGGGCGTCGCGGGATCCCCGAGCACCTCGGGGCCGACGAGGGCCGCGGCGCCGTAGCCGAGGATCAGGGTGAGCACGTAGAAGATGCCGATGATCCAGATCGCCCAGACCACCGAGCGCCGCGCCTCCTTGCCGCTGGGCACGGTGTAGAAGCGCATGAGCACATGCGGGAGGCCAGCGGTGCCCAGGACCAGCGCGAGCCCGAGCGACAGGAAGTCCACGGGGTTGGGGTACTTCAGGCCCGGCGTGAGGATCGCCTCGCCGTCGGGCGACATCGCGATCGCTTGATCCAGCACGGCGGAGAAGTTGAAGCCATAGCGGCCCATGACCATGATCGCGAGGATCGCGACGCCGACGACGAGCAGCACTGCCTTGATGATCTGCACCCAGGTGGTGCCCTTCATGCCGCCCACGATCACGTAGACGATCATCAGGACGCCCACGACCACCACGGTCAGGGCCGTCGGCAGCTTGCCCTCGAGCCCCAGCAGCAGGGCGACGAGCCCGCCCGCGCCCGCCATCTGGGCGATGAGGTAGAAGAAGCAGACGGCGAGGGTGGTGAGCGAGGCCGCCAGGCGCACGGGGCGCTGGTTCAGGCGGAAGGAGAGGACGTCGGCCATCGTGAACTTGCCGGTGTTGCGCAGCAGCTCGGCGACCAGCAGGAGCGCGACGAGCCAGGCGACGAGGAAGCCGATCGAGTAGAGGAAGCCGTCGTAGCCGGCCATGGCGATCGCCCCGCAGATGCCCAGGAAGCTCGCGGCGCTGAGGTAGTCACCGGAGATCGCGATGCCGTTCTGCGGTCCGGAGAACGAGCGGCTGCCGGCGTAGAACTCGGCGGCGCTCGCCTTCTGGCGGGAGACGCGGAAGACGATGAACAGCGTGAACGCGACGAACAGCGCGAACACGATCATGTTGATGACGGGGTTGATCTCGTGGCTCATCGCAGCTCGCCCTCCTGCCCGTCGGCCGGGCGGGCGGAGTCCTCGAGGATCTCCCCGCTCTCCATCTCGGCGCGGATCGCCTCGGCATGGGGGTCGTAGCGCTTGTCGGCCCACCAGCGGTAGAGCATGGTGATCACGAAGGTGGTGATGACCTGGCCGAAGCCGAAGAGAAGGCCCACGGTGAGGTTGCCGGCGACCTTGATCGCGAAGAACTCGTGGGTCCAGCCCGCGAGGATCACGTACAGCAGGTACCAGACCAGGAACAGCACCGTGATCGGCACGATGAAGGTGAGGAACGAGCGGCGCAGCCGCTGGAAGTCCTCGGACTGCTGGACGGCGAGGCTGCGGGCGCCGACGGAGGAGGGATCTCCGAGCGGGTCGCGGCCCGAGGATCTGGGATCGGGCAGGGATGCGGACTCTGACATGCCGGGCTCCTTCGCTCGGACGTGCACAGGGGATCGCGGGAGGAGACCGCGATGCGTCCAATGTATCGTGCATCACACCTCCGGCGCCGGAGGAGCCCCGGGTGTCGCCCGTGTCAGCGCGCCGCGGCGGCCATGCGGTGGTCGTGCTCCTCCTCGGAGAGCCGCAGGGCGTCGGTCTCCTTCAGCAGGTCACGGCCGCGGGTCTCGGGCACGAGGAACGTCGCGCCGGTGGTGATCGCGGCGAGGGTCGCCATGTAGACGGCGAGCACGATCCAGTTGCTGTCGGTCCAGGCGAGCAGCGCCGCGCCGAGGACGCCCGCCAGTCCGCCCGCGAGGACGGCGGAGATCTCGCGGGCCATCGCCACGCCCAGGTAGCGGTGGCGGGCGCCGAACATCTCGGGGAGCAGGGAGCACTGCGGGCCGAGCATCGAGTTCACGGCGACGCCGATGCCGATGGCGATCACGGCGATCGCCACGGCCTCGGTCCCCACGGACAGCAGGTACCAGGCGGGGAACGTGTACAGGAGCATGAACACGGCGCCGAAGCGGTAGACGGGCACGCGCCCGAAGCGATCGGAGAGGTGGCCGGTGAGGGGCACCGAGAAGATCCCGATGAGACTGCCCAGGGTCACGCCCCAGGCGACGGCGCCCTTGTCCAGCCCGATCGCCGCGGAGGTCACGAAGGCCAGGGCGAGCGACTGGAACATGTAGCTGCCGCCGTTCTCGGCCATGCGCAGGCCGATGCCGACGACCACGCCCGGGCGGCCGGTCGTGAAGATCTCGCGGATCGGGTGGTCGGCGATCTGCTCGTGCTTCTCGAGCTGGACGAAGGTGGGCGTCTCGCGCAGCCGCGCCCGGATGAACAGGGCGATGAGGATCAGCACGAAGGAGGCCAGGAACGGCAGCCGCCAGCCGTAGGAGAGGAAGGCGTCCTCGGGCATCAGCAGGGTGAGCAGGGAGAAGACGAGCCCGGCGAGCAGCGTGCCCGCCTGGATGCCGATGAACGGCAGGGCCGAGAAGAACCCGCGCCGACGCACCGGGGCGTACTCGGCCATGAGCACGGTCGCACCGGCCTGCTCGGCGCCGGCGCCGAAGCCCTGGAGCAGGCGGAGGATCACCAGCAGGATCGGGGCGACGTATCCGGCGGAGTGGAAGGTGGGCAGCACGCCGATCAGGGTCGAGGCGCCGCCCATCAGCAGCACCGTGATCACGAGGATGGTCTTGCGGCCCACCTTGTCGCCGAGGGCGCCGAAGAAGAGGCCGCCGAAGGGCCGGGCCACGAAGCCGACCCCGTAGATCCCGAAGGCGGCGACGGTGTTCATCGCGGCGTTGCCCTCGGGGAAGAAGAGGGTGTTGAACACCAGGGCGGTCATCAGCCCGTACATCGCGAAGTCGAAGTACTCCATCGCGCTGCCGATGGACGAGGAGAGCGTCGCGCGACGCAGGTTCGCGGCGTACTCGGCCTCGGGCATGTCCTGGGCGCCCTCGGGGCGGGCGGAGCGTGGCGTCGAGCTCATGGCATCTCCTTCGATGCGGGCGGGGCGGCCCGAGCGGGCCGGACCGGGCGCGGCCGACGGGGCCGGCCGATGGCCCTACTGTACTCATTCGCGAACGCAGTGCAACCCGTTGAACGCTCGGATCTCAGGGACGGCGCGAGAGGGGGTTGGTGAGCGCGTCGGCGAGCGTCAGCAGCGCGGCGCCGAGCTCGTCGACCACGGCGTCGCCGGCCTCGGAGGCGGCGAGCGCGACGCCCACCGCCATGCGCGGATCACCGGGCTGCCAGGGCTCGAGCGGGACGGCGACGCCGTGGATGCCGGGGAAGGACTCGCCGCGGTCGATCGCGTATCCGCGCCCGCGGCCGGCGCCGATCTTCTCTCGCACCGCTTCGGGGCTGGTCACCGACTCCTCGGTGGTGGGCGTGAAGTCGGCGGCACCGAGCACCGCGTCCACCTCGGCGTCGTCCATGGCGAGCAGCATGGCGTTGCCGACCGCGCAGTGGATGAGCGGCAGGCGGGAGCCGAGCGGGGTGCCCAGGCGCTGGCGGCGCCCCTCGTGGCGGGCGAGGTAGAGGGCGTCGGGGGCGTCCAGCATCGCGATCTGGACGACGTGCCCGCGCAGCACGGGATCGCCCTCCACGGCGGCGAAGAACTCGCGGACCTGGTTGAACTGGGAGGCGAAGGCGCCGCCCAGCTCGGCGGTGCGGATGCCGAGCCGGTATCCGCTCTCGACGCGATCGATCATGCCCTCGTTCTCGAGCGCCTGGCAGATGTTGGACGCCGAGGACTTCGCCATGCCCACCTCGCGCGAGATCTCGGAGAGGGTGAGCGGTCCCCGCGCCCGCTCGAGCGCCCCGAGGATCCGCAGGGAGCGGGTCACGGCGGGCGAGGGATCGCGGGGCTCGGTCGACGGGCTCTCGTGACGGGTGGTCTTCGTGCTCTGGGGCGCCACGGCGCTCCCCTTCCCTGCGCGGTCGACGCGGCGGGCGCCGCGCGGGGCGCTCGCCCCCGTCGGCCCGTCGCGCCGCCGCACTCAGTAGAACTCGACGGTGTCCACGGCGTTGCGCAGCGGGCGCCCGTCGAGGTGGTGGGCGAGGTTGTCCACGAACAGTCGCACGATCCTCTCCTCCTCGCGGGTGTCGAGGGCGGCGGTGTGCGGGCTGACCAGGACATGGGGATGATCCCACAGAGGGCTCGCCGCGGGCAGCGGCTCGGTCGCGAAGACGTCGAGCGCGGCGAAGCCGATGCGGCCGTCCTCGAGCGCGCGCAGCAGGGCGGGCTCGTCGACGACGGTGCCGCGTCCGACGTTCACGAGGATCGTCCCCGGGCGCGCCTTCGCGAGCACGTCCTCGCCCACGAGGCGCTCGGTCGCGTCGGTGCCGGGGAGGGTGAGCACGACGGCGTCGGCGCGGGCGACGGCGGCCGCGAGGTCGTCGATCGGCACGAGTTCGTCGACGCCCTCGACCGCCTCGCCGCTGCGGGTCGTGCCGAGCACGTGGGCGCCGAGCGCGCTGAAGCGCGCCGCGCAGGCCTTGCCGATGCCGCCGAGACCGACGACGAGCACGGTCATCTCGTCGAGGTGCCGCATCTCCCAGCGCTCGCTCCACTCGTGCTCGCGCTGCTGGGCGAGCAGGCGCGGGAGCGACTTCGCGCCGGCGAGCACCCCGAGCACGGCGAACTCGGCGAGCGGGGCGCCGTGCACACCGGCGGTGGTCGTGAAGGCGATGCGCTCGAGGTCCTCGGAGGCGAGTCCGGCGGCGCGCACCTGGGAGCCGCCGCCGGCGGCCATCGTCTGCACCCAGCGCAGGCGCGGGTTCGCGCGGACGGTGCGGGCGAGGGCCGCGGGGTCGACGTCGGGCAGCGAGAAGAGCACGTCGGCCGAGTCGACGAGCGCCTCGTAGTCGGCCTGCTCCTGGGCGGTGCGCACGTGGTCGGGGTCCCCCGCCCAGTCGGCGGGACCGCGGCGGGGCCGGTAGAGGCGATGGTCGTAGGCGACCTCGACGCGCGGCTCGGACTCCTCGATGAGTCGGCACAGCTGATCCGGGAGGTCCACGGCGATGACGACGCGGGGACGCTCCCCGGGCGCGGTGGGGACGGCAGGGGCGGCGTCGGTGGATGCGTGACGGGGCACGGGGAGCTCCTTCGCTCGGTGGGTGGCGGTCCACCCACCCTAGCGGACGTTCAACATGTTGAACACTGTTCCGTCCACTGGTCCCTGGGTAGTCTGCGTCCATGAGCCACGACGACACCGTCCGCCCCGATCCCTCCGCGACCGCCCAGCCCTCCTCCCCCGCTCGCGTGGGCGTGCTGGGCCTGGGGGCCATGGGCCTGCCCATGGCCGAGCACCTCCTCGCGGCGCACGGAGCGCTCACGATCCACTCCCGCACCCCGAAGCAGCAGCTCGTCGACCAGGGGGCCCGCTGGGTCGGGACCCCGCGCGAGCTCGCCGAGGCCTCCGACGCGGTGCTGGTCATGCTCCCCGATCTGCCGGAGCTCGAGGCGCTGCTCGAGGGGGCGGACGGGCTCCTCGCCGGCGCGGGCGAGCTGCTCGTGATGATCGGCTCGACCTCCTCGTCGATCGGCGTCCGCGCGCTCGACGAGCGGCTGCGCGCGAACACCGAGGGCCGGGTGCGCCTCGTGGACTGCCCGGTCTCCGGCGGGGAGGACGGCGCGAGGGCCGGGACCCTCTCGATCATGCTGGGCGGCGAGCAGGCCGACACCGACCGCGCCGCGGCGCTCCTCGCGCTCTGCGGGACACCCGTGCGACTGGGTCCTCTCGGGGCCGGTGAGGTCGCGAAGTCCTGCAACCAGATGATCGTCAGCGCGACCGCGCTCGCCCTCGGGGAGGTCACGGTGCTCGCCGAGCGCAGCGGCCTGGACCTGGACACCCTGTTCGACGTGCTGCAGGGCGGCTACGCGGGATCGAACCTCACGGCCTCCCGCCGCGAGAAGTTCGTGACGGGCGACGACTCCCCCTCGGGCGTCGCGAAGTACATGGTCAAGGACCTCCGCTTCGCCGGCGAGATCGCCGAGGCGACCGGCACCCGCGGAGCCCTCCTGCCCGCCCTGCGCGCGGCGTTCGACGAGCTCGTCGAGGCGGGCCTGGGCGACCGCGACCTCGCGACCACGCGGCGCTTCACCGAGCAGCGGGGCTGAGGGGCACCTGCGGGAGCCTGCGCAGGCGCCGCATGATGTGCGCCGCGACGAAGGGAACCTCGAGGTCGCGGAGGGCGAGGTCCAGCAGCTGGGCCCGATCACGCGGCTGCGCGATCCGCGTCGTCGCGTCGACGTTCTCGTACCGATCCAACAGCGTGGAGATCAGCTCAGGACAGCGCATGCTCTCGTTCGAGGTCTGCGAGATCGTGAGGACCAGCGCACCGCTGCGCCACACGGCGCGGCGCAGGCCCTTGTCGAGAGCGGCGATCGCTCGATCGCGCGCGGATCCGCCGAAGAGCACCGCATGACTTCCCCACCGTCGAGGCGATCGGGACGGCGCCGGTCACGATCGTGGCACGCCACGCGCGCCGTCGGGCGCCCCGTTCTCCTCAAGCGCCGTCCAGGGGTGAGTCCCCACCTCGGACCTCTCCCAGACCGGCAGAAGCTGCTCCTTCTCCCAGCGTCGCTCCGTCGCGCGCAGGGCTCGAAGCCACCGGGGGTACATCCATGGGCGCAGAAGGTTGGCGTTTCCCGGAGCAGCAGTGATGCCAATGCCGGAAATCAGCAACATCACGACGATGACGGCGAGGGCTGCCAGCCCCCCGAGCAGAGCCACGATCGCGTCGAGGTTGGACCCGCCGACACCGAGCAGAGAGAGGAACCCAGCGCACCCGACGCTGAGGACCCACACAGCCGTGACCGGCCACCACAGGAGGAAGAACATCTCTGCGTCGAGTTGGCGTTGTGGCTGCCAGGCTTCCCACCCCCGCACCCAGAACCTCGCTCGGCGCGTGCGACCTCGCCGCATCCAGATCGCCAGGACGAGCAGCATCGCTCCGACGGGGAGGCACGCGAGCTCCAAAGCCGACAACAGCACGTCGGTCACGGCAACTCCTCCTCGGAGCGGGTTCAATGCGTCCGGTTCCACTGGGGACACCGTTCGGACGCACCATCCTGACACCGTCGCAAGATCTTCGCCATGGGGAGTTCTCACCATGGTGCTGCGGAACGCTCCAATTTAGGATCTTGTCCTGCACGCCCCAGGGAACCATAACGGCACAGAGGCAAGGTCATGAACTCATTCTTCGGCATGGACGTCGATTCCGCTCGGGCCCATGCACAGAAGCTGGACGCCTCTGCTCAATCCGTCCTCTCGACCATGGACGCTCTCGACGAGCTGATCAATTCGATTGTGGGCAGCGCGTGGAGCGGCCCCGATGCTGATGACTTCCGGGAGACCTGGGCCTCGCGAGTGCTCGGATCCGGTCATGCCGCCGGGGAGCGTCTGCGCCAGCTCCGTGGCAACCTCCTCGACCAAGCGGACGATCAGGAACGAGCTTCGGGTGCGGAGGCGAGCGACGGAGGACTGGAACCGTTCGGGCCGACCACCACACCTCCGATCGCTCCGCCTTCTGCAGGTCCCATCTCTGCCGCAGCGAACGCCAGTTTCCTCGGGATCGACTTCGGCGACATCTCCTGGGGAGAGTTCGGGTCCAATCTTCTCGAACGGATCGGCATCAGCCCCGAGGACTGGACCGGAGGCATCGTCTCGGGCACACACAGCTTCGCCAAGCGATTCGGCGAGCATGCCATCGGCAAAGTTCCCGGGTTCGTCCCCGTGATCGGTGACGTATTCACCGGCCTCCTCGCGGGGGTTGATCGGTGGAACCAGGACGAGGGTCGCGACGACCTCAGCATCCCCGAGCGCCTCGGGCGCGCGGGGGTGGATGGGATCGCCAACGGCTTCGGTTCATTTGTCGGGGGCGCCCTCGGCTCTGGACTGCTCGGCCTCCTGGGAGTCGGTGGGGGTGCCGTCGCCGGTGCGGAGACAGGCCCAGGCGCCGTGGTGACCGGAGGCGCCGGCGGAGTCGTGGGGCTCATCGCCGGCGATCTGATCGGGGGCTACGTCGGAGCGACAGTCGCTGATGCAGCCGTCGACACGTTCCTCGATTGACGCCCCCTCTCCTCCACTGCCTGCCCGCACAACACGACACGGAGGAAACGCCATGCCAAGCGACGCGAAGTCCGAACACCTCATCTCCGTCGAAGGGCTCCCACCACAGCGCCTCTCTCTGCCCTCGACCTGGCAGCGGACTGCGTCATTCCGTGACCAGGAGCTCGAGCGGCCGGACAGTCAGATCCTCGCGACATTCGTGGAGGACCGCACTCTGGACCCAGCCGTCCGCAGTAGTGCCGTGCTCGCCCGCGTTCGCAGTCTTGGTTCTGCAGACCTCGCGACCTGGCAGGATGCAGTCCTGGCTCGTCGCCTTGACACGTTGCCCGACCTGCAGGTTCTCGAAGGCCGAGCGGCACGCGCCGACGGCGACCCAAGGGGCACCTGGTACACGGCACTGCTGATGACAGATCCCAGCGCGGTCACGCTTCTCGTGCGCTCGTGGTCGCGAATAGTGGATGGGCAGGGCGTGACCTTGACCCTCACGACTCTCCCCACCGTTGACTCCGCATACTCGGAGATGCTCGACTCCATCGCCCTCTCATGGCGATTCGAGAAGGGAGGCCATGCATGAGCACTGCCATCCCACAGTTCCCGACGCTCATCTCAACTGCCGAGGCTCAAGCCCTCCGCTCTCTTCGGAGCGGCGACTTGGAGGCCGGGGATGCGTTCGACGCAGGTGAGCGTCTCGCGGCCGTTCGGCACATCTGTGAAGCCAGCGGCCCGCATCTTCGTCTGGACGTCGCCGCGCCCGGACTGATGACACGGCACGACCTGTATCCGTCCCGATACGGCCTTGCTCGCATCTCATCCGGCCACGACGACGCCGAGGCCGTTGTCGCCCCGGTTCCGTTGCTGCCAGGAATCCTCGCGAGACTCATCGGTCTCGCCCCCACGGCAGCTCCGGATCCGAGCGTCACCTTGGGGCAGGTCCCGGTTGAGTGTCTCGATGCCGTATTTGAAGAGTCGCCCGCACGCTCGGAGGCGGCTCTTGCATACATCGCACGCAACGTCGAGGACCCGAGGGCTGTCGGGACGCACTCGGCACCGTTGCGCCGCCTGTTCAGATTGCGGCGCACCCCAGCGGGGGCCGGGCCGACGGTGATCGGTGGGATCCTCGGCGCCACGTCCATGATCCTCATCAAGGGTGCTCTGCGTCCTGCCAGCTCGACTGAGCTGTTCCGAGCGGTGTTCACCGCTGCTCGACCGAGCCGCTCTCGCTGACCCACGCGGGGACGAGCTCGCCTGCCTCCGCGCGCACGAACGGGCGGGCCTCCCGAAGGAGACCCGCCCGTCGTGGCCCGTCGGCCGTCCGGAGACGGCGCCTGGGGCTCAGAGCTCGCGGAGCGTCACAGCATGCAGCTGACGCAGCCCTCGACCTCGGTGCCCTCGATCGCCATCTGGCGCAGGCGGATGTAGTAGAGGGTCTTGATGCCCTTGCGCCATGCGTAGATCTGCGCCTTGTTGACGTCGCGCGTGGTGGCGGTGTCGGGGAAGAAGAGCGTGAGGCTCAGGCCCTGGTCCACGTGCTTGGTGGCCTCGGCGTAGGTGTCCACGATCTTCTCGTAGCCGATCTCGTACGCGTCCTGGTAGTACTCCAGGTTGTCGTTCGTCATGAACGGCGCCGGGTAGTAGACGCGGCCGATCTTCCCCTCCTTGCGGATCTCGATCTTGGAGACGATCGGGTGGATCGACGAGGTCGAGTGGTTGATGTAGGAGATCGACCCGGTCGGCGGGACCGCCTGCAGGTACGCGTTGTACATGCCGTGGGTCTTCACGTCCTCGCGCAGCTGCTTCCAGTCGTCCTGGCTGGGCAGGTGCACGTTCGAGTTCGCGAACAGCTCGCGGACCTTCGCGGTGCGCGGCTCCCACACCTGGTCGGTGTACTTGTCGAAGTACTCGCCGGTCCCGTACTTCGAGTTCTCGAAGTCGTAGAACGTCTCGCCGAGCTCCTTGGCGAGCCCCATGGAGGCCATGATGGCCTGGTAGGTGACCGCGTAGAAGTACATGTTCGTGAAGTCCAGGCCCTCGTCGGACCCGTAGTAGATGCCCTCGCGCGCCAGGTAGCCGTGGAGGTTCATCTGCCCCAGGCCGATCGCGTGGGACTTGCGGTTGCCCTCGGCGATCGTGGGCACGGACTCGATGTCCGAGGTGTCCGAGACCGCCGTCAGCGCGCGGATCGCGGTGCTGATCGTGCGCTCGAAGTCCGGCGAGTCCATTGCCTTGGCGATGTTCAGCGACCCCAGGTTGCAGGAGATGTCGCGACCCATCTCGTCGTAGGTGAGGTCGTTGTTCATGTGCGACGGGGTCGCGACCTGGAGGATCTCCGAGCACAGGTTCGAGTGGGTGACCTTGCCGGCGATCGGGTTCGCCTTGTTCACCGTGTCCTCGAACATGATGTACGGGTAGCCGGACTCGAACTGGATCTCCGCGAGGGTCTGGAAGAAGTCACGGGCCTTGATCTTCTTCTTCGCGATCCGCGGGTTGTCGACCATCTCGCGGTAGTTCTCGGAGATCGACACGTCCGCGTACGGCTTGCCGTACTCGCGCTCCACGTCGTACGGGGAGAACAGGTACATCGGCTCGTTGTTCTTCGCGAGCTCGAAGGTGATGTCGGGGATCACGACGCCCAGCGAGAGGGTCTTGATGCGGATCTTCTCGTCCGCGTTCTCGCGCTTGGTGTCCAGGAACCGCATGATGTCCGGGTGGTGCGCGTGGAGGTACACCGCGCCCGCCCCCTGACGCGCGCCGAGCTGGTTCGCGTAGGAGAAGGAGTCCTCGAGCAGCTTCATCACGGGGATGACGCCGCTGGACTGGTTCTCGATGTGCTTGATCGGCGCACCGTACTCGCGCAGGTTCGAGAGCAGCAGGGCGACGCCGCCGCCGCGCTTGGACAGCTGCAGCGCCGAGTTGATGCCACGGCCGATGGACTCCATGTTGTCCTCGATGCGCAGCAGGAAGCACGAGACGAGCTCGCCGCGCTGGGCCTTGCCGGCGTTGAGGAACGTGGGGGTCGCGGGCTGGAAGCGGCCGTCGAGCACCTCGTCGACGATCCGGCGGGCCAGCTCCTCGTCACCGCGGGCGAGGGTCAGGGCCACCATGACCACGCGGTCCTCGAAGCGCTCGAGGTACCGCTTGCCGTCGAAGGTCTTCAGCGTGTACGAGGTGTAGTACTTGAAGGCGCCCAGGAACGTCGGGAAGCGGAACTTCTTCGCGAAGGCCTGCTCCGACAGCTCCTCGACGAAGTCGAAGGAGTACTGGTCCAGCACCTCGGACTCGTAGTACTCGTTCTCGACGAGGTAGTCGATCTTCTCCCGCAGCGAGTGGAAGAACACCGTGTTGGGGTTCACGTGCTGCAGGAAGTACTCACGGGCGGCGAGACGATCCTTGTCGAACTGGATCTTCCCGTCGGCCCCGTAGAGGTTCAGCATCGCGTTCAGCGCGTGATAGTCGAGGGACTTGTGATGCTCCACCGAAGGCATCTCGGTCAGTGTCGCCAAAACTCTTCCAATCCGTCGTGGACCTGCTGCACGTCTCGCGGCGTGCCCAACAGCTCGAACCTGTACATGTGCGGGACCCGGCACTTCGCCGAGATGATCTCGCCGGCCAGCCCGTAGGCCTCGCCGAAATTCGTGTTCCCCGCGGTGATGACGCCCCGGATCAGATCCCGGTTGCGCTGATCGTTGAGGAACTTGATGACCTGCTTCGGGACTGCTCCGCGTCCGTTGCCGCCGCCATAGGTCGGCACCATCAGCACGTACTCCTCGTCCATGACGAGGGGATCCTCCGTGCGATGGAGTGGGATCCTGCTGGCCGGCATGTCCAGCTTCTGCACGAAGCGATGGGTGTTGCCGGACACGGAGGAGAAGTAGACGAGGGTTCCCATCCTCCTCACCTCCGCATGATCGGGAGCGCTCAGATGGCTGCGGCGCGGGCGCCCTCGGCGCCGACGGCCGCCACGGCCTTGATCTTGTCGGGGCGGAAGCCCGACCAGTGGTCCTCACCTGCGACCACGACGGGTGCCTGCACGTAGCCCATCGACTTCACGTGGGCGAGCGCCTCGGCGTCCTCGGTGATGTCGACGACGTCGTAGTCGACGCCCGACTTGGTGAGAGCGCGCTTGGTCGCGTCGCACTGGACGCACATGGGCTTCGAGTACACGGTGATGGCCATCGGGCGATGCCTTTCTCGGTGGGGATCGTGTCGCCGGGGCCCGCGCTGCGGGATCCGGTGTGCGAAGGAGGGTGTGTGGGGCGGGGATCGAAGGGTGTTCGACGAGGTCGTCGAGGGGTTCTCGCGGCCTGCCGAGCGCTGCCCTGCGGGATCCGCGCCGACCTCTCCAACACTACACCTAGTGGTGCCCCGACGTCTGCACCACAAGATGTACTGAACTACAAGACTGTTATCCACAATCCGATGGTGACGGACTGTGGATGGACGTGGGTCAGCTGGGGACGAACGCGCATCGTCTGCGCGGATGCTGTGGACAGCGCTGTGGAACGTCCCGATGCACCCCGTCCTACGGTGGACGACGGCTCCCCCGCCGACCCGTCGGACAGTGGCGCGCGCCCCGAAAATCGGTGTCGGATCGGCGTGTCGTCGGCGTGTCGTGCCGCGCCGCCTCCGGACCGCCCCTGCGGGGCCCTTCGTCCACAGTCGGACGCCCTCTCGGCGTGTCGTCAGAACCTCGCCGGCGGGGCACCCCGATGCGGCTCGACATGAGGGCGCAGCTCGACCCCGGAGCACGGGCACTCCGTTCAGTTGCGTGGGGCTCCGGTCAGGAGCGCGGGGGCTCCTCGCCCTCCGTCGTGCCGTCCTCCGCGGCGTCGTCGGCCGCTGCCGCCCAGGCGTCGCCGTCGGCCGGCTCGGTGCGATCGATGCCGGCAGCGGTGGCCTGATGCGGCTCGTCCCCGGACTCGGGGACTGCGGCGCTCGTCGCCTCCGGCTGCGCCGACCGCGCCGCCTCGAGCTGATCGGCGGCCGCGGAGAGGTCCTCGGTCGGTGCCGCGGGCGGGATCTCGCCGGTGCCGGGCACAGGTGTCAGCGGACCGATCCTCACGGAGGTGCTCTCGGCCGACGACGCGGCCGCATCCTCGTCCGATGCGGTCGACGCGGCCGCGGCTTCCGATCCGTCCGGCTCGGCCACGGAGTCGGCGTCAGAGACGACGTCGCCGTCGGCGGACGCCTCAGGCGCCGCGACGGGCTCGTCGGAGTCCTCAGCCTCGCCGGGGCCCTCGGTCGTGCCGGCGTCCGCCGCCTGTTCCGAGGCCTCCTCCTGGTCAGAGGCCTCGTCCTCCGGATCCGCCTCGAGGGATCGGCCGTCGGCCTCGACGAGGGTCCTCAGGACCTCGCGCAGGATCTCGACCTGGGCGAGGGCCTCGGCCGCGCCGGCATGGGGCTCCTTGCCCTTCTCGACGAACTCGTGGAAGGCCTCCCACATGGACTCGGCCGCACCGAGATCGGAGGAGCGGGAGGTGACGACCACGCGGCCGTGCTCCTTCTCGCGCAGGGAGCTGCGCGAGCGCGAGTCCACGAACGACGGCGGCTCGAGCGCGAGGTCGATCCGCTTGCGGGCCGAGAGCACCTCGTAGGTCTCCGAGTACTCGGGGGCGAAGGGGAGGTAGTGCCAGACCAGGCGCACGGGAGCGCCGTCCTCGAGCTCACCCAGCAGCTCGAGGGAACCGGGGATGACGCCCTTGGGCCAGTGGCGCACGGCGGTGAGCTCGGTGAGCGGACCGTAGATGCGCTCGGTGATGGCGAGCTGGTGGGCGATGCCCGTGAGCAGCCCCTTCACGTAGAGGTCGCGATCGCGCTGGGTCGCGCCCTCCCCCGCGCCGGCGACGACGGCCTCCTGCAGGGTCTTGCGACGCTCCTGGCGCTTCTCGGAGGGCAGGTCGTAGGCCGAAGCGGTCACGTGGGCGCGTCCGAAGAGGGGGCCGGAGGCGGGCATCAGCACCTCGTGGTCGATCATGCGCACGTCGCGCGCGCGGATGTTCTCGACCACCTCCTCGAGCACTTCGTCGTACTGCTGCGGGTAGGCCATCATCACCAGACGTCGGCCCACGAGCCGCTCGAAGTCGCTGATCCTGGCGACCTCCTGGGCGGAGTACCCCAGCGGGGGCTCGACGAGCACGGGGATCCCGCGCCGCAGCAGCAGCAGGAGATCCTCGACGTGCAGGCCGTCGGTCGCGAGGACCGCCGCATCGAGGGCGACGTCCTTCGCGCGCACGGCGGTCATGAGGTCGGCGACGGTCTCGAAGCGATGCTCCTCCTCGACGCCCCAGACGTCGGCCGATTCGCGCCGACGCCGCGGCGAGTGGTCCACGAGAGCGGTCACCGCGAAGCGGTCCCAGCGGCGGCGCAGCACGGGCAGATGCACGGCCTGCGCCATCGTTCCGGCACCGATGACGGCGATGTTCAGGATCCTCGGCATGCGGGCGGTTCTCCTCGCGGGATGAGCGGGACGGGCAGGTCACGGGCGGAGCGGGCCGACCAGGAGCCGGAGCGTGCACGGGCGCGCGCGGGCATGCGCGAGGTGCTCGGGCTCCGCGTCCACCGCCGTCGGCACGTGCCGCTGTTCTACCACAGCGCGCTGATCCGGACCCTCGCGCGGCCCGCGCGGCGAGGGCGCCGACACAGGGTGTGGGAGGCGCGACCGAGCGCCGCTATCGTGGTGCCCGTGCCGTTCCTCTACACGCTCACCCGCCCGTTCCTGGGGCCCATGTTCACCGCCTATTGGCGCCCGCGCATCACCGGGATCGAGAACATCCCGCGCACCGGCGCGTTCCTGGTGGCCTCCAACCACCTCGCCAACGTGGACAGCTTCCTCATCCCCGTGGTGTCCCCGCGCATGGTCCGGTTCGTCTCCAAGGACGTGTTCTGGAAGACCGGCGGCCTCAAGGGCCGCATCCAGAAGTGGTTCATGAACTCGGTGGGCACGGTGCCGCTGGACCGCGAGGCGCTGAGCTCCGGCCGGGGCGCGCTCGACGCCGCCCTGGACGTGCTGAAGGCCGGTGAGGGCTTCGGCATCTATCCCGAGGGCTCCCGCAGCCGGGACGGGCTGCTGCACAAGGGTCAGCCAGGCGCGGCCTGGCTCGCCCTCGAGTCCGGCGCCCCCGTCATCCCGCTGGGCCTCGCAGGCACGCAGAACCTGTTCCTGAAGGGCCGGAAGATGCCCACCCGGTACCGTCCCGACATGCGCTTCGGGGCACCGATCGATCTCTCGGACCTGCCGACGGACCTGAGTGCGGGCGCCCGCAGGCGCCTGGCCACCGATCGGATCATGACCGAGATCCAGCGTCTCTCCGGCCAGGAGTGGGCCCCGGGCGCGCAGCCCCGCGGCGCGGGGACCGGCGCGAGCGCATAGGATCGTTCTCCCCGCCCGACACAGGAGGTCAACGTGGCAGTGGTGGTCGGCTTCATCCCCACCCCGGTGGGATTCGACGCGCTGGACACGGCGCGCACCGCGGCCGAGGAGCGCGGCGGCCCGCTGATCGTGGTCAACGTGGTCAGGCAGGGCGACGAGCAGGATCCCCGCCACGCGAGCGAGGGCGACCTCGATGCGGCGGCGGACCGCCTGCGCGGCTCGGCCGTGCGGGTCGACATCCGCCAGGAGAGCAGCGAGGATGACATCGCCGACGTCCTGCTGGACACCGTCGAGCGTGAGAAGGCCGAGCTGCTGGTGATCGGTCTGCGCCGCGAGCGCGACGTCGCCCGGCACCTCCTGGGCGTCACCCCGCAGAAGCTGCTCCTCTCCGCCCCCTGCGACGTGCTCGTCGTCTGAGGGCTTCCCCCTCCTCCGGGGGCTTCCCCCTCGTCCGAGGGTGCTCCGCGCGTCCGCGCGCGCACCGGACACAGCGAGGCCCGGACCCGATCGCTCGGGTCCGGGCCTCGCCCGTGCGGCGGCGTGCTCTCACGCCGCCGGTGGGATCACTCGGAGCGCGGGTCCGCGCCGGGGATCTGGTCGCCGCCGTTCTCGCGCACGGCCTTCTCGATGCGCTCGCCGACCTCCTGGTCGATGTTCTTCCAGTACTGGAAGGCGTTCGAGAGCACCGGCTCGATCACGGTGGCGAGGCCGCCGGAGACGGTCTCGATGAGACGCTCGCGCTCGCCCTCGTCCATGACCTCGCGGACCAGCGTGTGGGCCTGGCCGAAGTCGTCGTCATCGGAGCGCAGGGTGTAGGCCTGGCGCACCAGGGTGCCGTCGGACTCCCAGCCGTTGTCGACCGGGCCCTGGGCGTCCTGGTACGAGCGCCCGAACGAGTTCGGGGAGTACACCGGGGCGTTGCCGCTGTGGAAGAACTCCATCGAGCCCTCCTTGTCGTAGGAGTTGGTCTCCACGACAGGACGGTTCACGGGCAGCTGGTTGAAGTTGGTGCCCAGGCGGTTGCGCTGCGCGTCCGGGTAGGAGAACACGCGGCCCAGCAGCATCTTGTCGGGCGAGACGCCGGTGCCGGGCACGAGGTTCGAGGGGCTGAAGGCGGCCTGCTCGACCTGCGCGAAGTGGTTGACCGGGTTCTGGTTCAGCGTGAAGCGGCCGACGGGGATGCGGGGGTAGTCCTTCTTCGACCAGGTCTTCGTGAGGTCGAAGGGGTTGAAGCGGTAGGTCTTCGCGTCCTCGTAGGGCATGATCTGCACCTCGAGCCTCCAGGACGGGAAGTCGCCGTTCGAGATCGACTCGAAGAGGTCGCGGCGGTGGTAGTCGCCGTCCAGGCCGGCGAGCTCGTCGGCCTCGTCGTTGGTGAGGAACTCCAGGCCCTGCTCGGTGAGGAAGTGGTACTTGACCCAGAACTTCTCGCCGGCCTCGTTGACCCACAGGTAGGTGTGGGAGGAGTAGCCGTTCATGTGGCGCCAGCTCTTGGGCAGGCCGCGGTCGCCCATGAGGTAGGAGACCTGGTGGGCACTCTCCGGGGAGAGGGTCCAGAAGTCCCACTGCATCGTGTTGTCGCGCAGGCCGGAGTCCGGGGTACGCTTCTGGGAGTGGATGAAGTCGGGGAACTTCATGGGATCGCGGACGAAGAACACCGGGGTGTTGTTCCCGACGATGTCGAAGTTGCCCTCCTGCGTGTAGAACTTCAGCGCGAAGCCGCGCACGTCACGCCAGGTGTCGGGAGAGCCGAGCTCGCCGGCGACGGTTGAGAACCGCGCGAGCATCGGGGTCTTGGCGCCCTTCTGGAAGAGGCCGGCCTTCGTGTACTGCGAGACGTCCTCGGTGATCTCGAGCTCGCCGAAGGCGCCGGAGCCCTTGGCGTGCGGGCTGCGCTCCGGGATGCGCTCGCGATCGAAGCGCGCGAGCTTCTCGACGAGGGCGACGTCGTGGAGCATCAGAGGACCGTCGGGGCCGACGGAGAGGGAGTTCGCATCGCTCTCGCGCGGGGCGCCGTTCTCGGTGGACGAGGGGATGGTCGGCGTGGTGTCGCCGGTGGGGTCGAACGTGGTCACGATCTCTCCTTCTCGGGGCGAGCCCCGGCAGCGTTCGCCGGGACGTTGGGGGTCCCGCACCGCTCGGGCGAGAGCGGTGCGGGGGTTCGCAGTTCTTCGCAGTGTTCGACGGATGTCGCTGGGATCGACGGAACTCTGATCAGCAGATCTCAGCCGGCTCCGGCGCCGCTCGGGACCGTGGCCCCGGGAGACGCCGATGCCGTGCGGCATGCGGAGCACACGCCGCGGAACAGCACCTCCGCGACCTCGATCTCGAAACCGTGGTCGTGGGAGGGCGTCAGGCACGGCGCCTCGCCGATCGTGCAGGGCACGTCCTCGAGGCGACCGCACACCCGGCACACCATGTGGTGGTGGTTGTCGTGCCGGTGGATCTCGTAGCGGGCTGCGCTGCGGGCACCGGTGGCGACGCGGCGCAGCAGGCCCGCATCGGTGAGCGCGTGCAGCACGTCGTAGACGGCCTGGCGCGACACCGTGCCGAGTCGTTCGCGCACCGCGGCGGCGATGTCATCCGCCTCGGCATGCTGACACTCGGCGACGACCGCGAGCGTCGCCAGCCGCGGAGCGGTGACGCGCAGACCCGCGGAACGCAGGTCTTCAGCCATGTCGGTCGTCATGTCTCCAGGCTACTACGTTTTCTGGACCAGATCCAGAAGATGACTGCGTCAAGCCTGTGTCACGCACAACCATCGATGGTTTTCTGACACACCGCGACCCGACCGCCATCTGCGATCGGGTCGCGGACATCATGCGAGCTGTCACCGCACGGGCGGGGTCACTTCCCGGGCTGGCGGCAGATCCACGGGAACGCGGGAGCGATCCAGCAGATCACTGCCTCCTGGTGCAGCGGATCGGACGCGGCGACGCCGCCCTCGAGGGCGCGCTCCCGGGGTGTCTGGACCTGCTGCCCGTCACCGGCGATGACGGCACCCTGGGACTCGGCTGCGGAGGCCGCTCCCGGGATGGCGAGGCCACCGATGCAGAGCGCCGTCGCGGCGAGCAGAGCGGACGTGGGACGCGAGAGGGTACGAAGTGAACGGGACATGGCAGGGCTCCTCAGCAGATCAACCAGGTGGACGGGCCGTCGTCGGCCCTACGACCATGGCCCACCTGCCGCCTGAGCACCGCACTCGGTTCCTGACACAGGAGGAGCCGCGATCGTGCTCGCACACTACGCTGAGCATGATGCGCTCCCAGGGAACCCTTGAGACACGACGCGTCGAGTCGACGGTGAAGACCGGTCGACTCCACGCCCTGTGGGCGCGCGCCCTGAACGGGCTGTTCCGACCCTCGGGCGACATGTCGGGGTCACTGAGGATCAGCGCCGGAGCGACCGTCGCGATCACCCTCTTCCTCGCGGTCCTCATCGTTCCCTCCACGTTCCCCTACGGCGCGCCGTCGGCTCTCATGGGGATAGGCCTCAGCCTTGCCGGCGGCCTCGCCCTGGTCCGCCCCGTCTCCGGAGGCGTTCTGACCGGCATCGTGCTCAGCCTCGCGCTGATCGATCCGGGCTCGACCCCGGGGCTCGGTGTGCTCGTCTCGCCGATCTCACTCGCCACCTGCGCCGGTGTCGGGAGACTGCTCCCTGCGATCGCGATCGGGGTGTGGCATACCGGCGTCATCACGATCGCCTCGGAGCGGACGGCGCACACGAACGCCGAGCTGTTCGCCAACGCGCTCGTGTGGATCTTCCTGCTCGCAGCCGCCTATCTGCTGGGGGCCATGTGGCGCTCGATGATCGTCCATCTCGCCGCCGAGCGCGCCCGTCACGCCTTCGACCTCGCCGAGCAGCGCCGCGCCATCGCGCGCGACCTGCACGACACGGGGGTCCGGGCGATCACCGAGGTCATCCTGCTCGCGGAGACCGCGCAGCACGCCGACGGCGTCTCCCCCGCGGAGGCCGAGGCGTTCGCGAGGATCTCGCGCACCGCTCGCCTCTCGACCGATGAGCTGCGCAGCCTGATGGAGTCGCTGCGCACGGACGTGCCGGTCGACGGGGCCACGGGCCCGACGACCTACGGCGTCACGGTCCACGCGGCGAGCTGGGACGATGCGCTCCAGGCCGCGCGCGATCGGCTGCAGGCCGCGGACTTCACCGTGAATCTCAGCTCGGAGTCCGATGCGCCGGTGCCGCCGTCGGCCAGCCCGGTGCTCTCGCGGTGCCTGTGGGAGATCGTGGCCAACGTGATCCGCCACGCCGACAGCGAGTACCCCGTCGCGATCATGTCCGCGAGCATGTCGGATGGTGTGGAACTGCTGGTCCGCAATACGATCGACCACGACCCCGTCGTCCGCGTGGACGGCGGCGACGGTCTTCGGGGCCTCGGCGAGCAGCTCGAGGCCGCCGGCGGATCCATCGAGACCCAGCGCGACGGGGACACCTTCCTCACTCGCATCCAGCTCCCCACCGATACCGACCGGTGACGGCCCGACCCAACCCTCGCGCCCCATCGCCCCGAGAGGACGACGCCCCTATGATCACCGTGCTGATCTGCGACGACGACCCCATCGTCCGCACAGCCCTCGAGGGCTACCTCGCCCGGGAGGACGACGTGCACGTGGAGCGGTCGGTCGACAGCGCGGAGGCAGCTCTCGAAGTCCTGGACGCGGGGGCGCCCGACGTGGTGCTCATGGACCTGGTGCTGCCGGGCATGGATGGCATCGCCGCGACGCGTCGGATCAGCGCCCGTCCCGGAGCGCCCGCCGTCATGGTGCTCACGACCTTCGGCACCGAGGAGCAGGTCGCGGCGGCGATCGGCGCGGGCGCCGTGGGCTTCCTGCTGAAGTCGACCACCGCTGCGGCCCTCGCCGCGGCCGTGCGCGCGGCGGCGGTGCGCGCGGGGACCGTGATCACCCCGGAGCTCGCTGCGCATCTCGCCCAGACCGCGTCGAAGGAGAGCGGCGACGGCTCGCTCGCCCCGCAGGCCAGCGCCGAGCGCTCCCCCTCCCCGTCCACGCACCCGCAGGACGGCGCCTCGCCGGACGCCGCCGGCGGCTCGATGCCCCTGCCGGTGGCGTCCCCGACGTCGGACGACGCGGACGGGATGCAGGACACCGACGCCGACGCCGCCGCGGCGCGCTTCGCCCTCACCGACCGCGAGCGGGACGTCCTCGAGCTCGTCTGCGAGGCGGAGTCCAACGCGCGGATCGCCGAGCGCCTGAGCCTCTCGGAGTCCACGGTGAAGTCGCACGTCGGCTCCCTGATGACGAAGCTCGACTGCTCCTCGCGCCTGCAGGTCGCCGTGCGCGCGTTCGAGCTGGGGCTCGTCTCCGCTCCCCATCGGAGGCAGTAAGCAAACCGCCCCAGGGCGAGGACGCAGGACGCACCACGCACAAATGGGCAACGCCCCCGGCCTGCTCGGGCCAGGGGCGTTGCGTGATACTACTCAGTCGTCCAGGTGGTCGATGGCGTAATCCGCCTCTTCCTGGGTGAACTGCTCGCCATACTCCGAGGTGAGCTGGTCGCGAATCTCCTCGTTGGACATGGACATGGTCTCTCGGTAGCTCTTCGCCGACTTCACAGCGTTGGCCTTCCAATCAGCATCGACGTTGTCCACCGCGTACTGCGCAGCGTCATCGGGGAACTGGCCGCCGGCATCCGCCGTCAGCTGGTCGAAGAGTCCCTTCTTCGACATCGGGAAGGTCTCCAGGTAGCTCTCGGCCTGGTTCAGCGCCGCCTCGTACTCCGCGGGCACATCGCCCGACTTGTCGTCAGCCTTCTCGTCCTCGGCCTTCTCGTCCTGAGTCGTCTCGTCCTCAGTCGTCTTCTCGGCCTTCTCCTCGGAGGCACTCTCGTCGCCATCCGTTGTCTGCTCCTGGCTGGTGGCGGCGCTCGGCTCCGCCGACGACTCGTCATCGGAGCCTCCCCCGCTCATGGCGGTGGCGATGACCGCGATGATGACGATCACGAGCACGAGCACAGCGCAACCGCCGCAGCCGAGCCCGATCCATTTCCCCTTCCCGGCCTTCTTGGCCGGTACCGGCTGCTGAGAGCCGGTCTGCCCATCGGGCTGAGACCCGAACTGCGGTGCCGGCGGGGGCGTCGAATTCTCTGTCATGGCGGTTCCTTCGAGGAGATGGGGACGATGCTCGCTCAGTATCTGGTTACCAACCGGTCGTTTCGGGCGAAGTTACGCATTTGAGACCCGCCGTGACCTAACTGAGACGCAGGTCAGCGGCGAGTTCGTCGATGACTGCGAACACCACGCCGCGGAGTACCGAGGAAGAGAGGCTGAGCCTGGCAGTCGTGCTCGAAGAGCCCCAGCGCGCTTCTCACGCCGGTGATGCGGGATGCGTGTCTGCATTCGCTCTGCCAGGGCGCCATGACGAATCTCGGATCCGACGCCTGCGTCAGAAGGACAGGTCGGGCGATCCGTGGATCGTGAATGCCGGGGCACACGCACGTGCCCACATGAGATCGACCCCCGCCGCTCGAAAGCGACGGGGGTCGATCTGGGGTGCTACCGCGGAGCCGCCAAGGAGAATCGAACTCCTGACCTATTCATTACGAGTGAATCGCTCTGCCGACTGAGCTATGGCGGCCTGCCCGCCGCACGCGGCGGACCCGGCTATTCTACGAGACCGGCGCACACCGGCGCAAAGCGGAGCCGTGAGCGACGCGCCACACTGACGGCGCGCCAACGTCGCCCGTCAGCAGGTCAGACCCTTCTCCGGCGAGGTGCCGTCCACGAGGTAGGCGTCCACGGCGTCCTCGACGCAGCCGCCGCTGCGGCCGTAGGCGGTGTGGCCGTCGCCGTCGAAGGTGATGAGCGTCGAGTTGTCGAGCTGGGAGTCGAGGCTCTTCGCCCACGCGTACGGGGTCGCGGGGTCGCGGGTCGTGCCGATCACGACGATCTGGTCGCTCCCCTTCGCGTGGACCTCGGCGGGCTCGCGCAGCGGCTTGACGGGCCAGGTGTCGCACATGGCCTGCGAGTAGTCGGTCATCCCCGCGGCCGGGTACTCCTTCAGCAGCCGAGCGCTCTCCTGCTTCTGCCAGTCCAGGGAGGCGACGCCGGGGTGGTCCAGGCAGTTCACGGCGTTGATCGCGTACAGGTCATTGCCCTTGTAGCTGCCGTCGTCCTGGCGGCCGGCGGAGAGGTCGGCGAGCGCGAGCAGGGTCGAGCCGTCGCCGTCGGAGGCGTCGCTGAGCGCCTGCACGCCCAGGCTCCAGTACTCGTCGCTGTACATCATCATCTGCACGCCGGCGGTCGCGAGCGCACCGGTGAGCGGACGGTCGGGGTCCTTGGTGCTGATCGGGTCGTCGGAGATCGAGTCGAGGAGGGCGGTGAGCTCCTTCGTGGCCTCCTCGGGCGTGGAGCCCGTGAGCGGGCAGTCGTCCCGCTCGATGCAGAACTTCGCGAACTGCTCGGTGGCCTGCTGGAAGCCCTTCGCCTGGCCCTCGACGATCTGGTCGCCGGTGAGGCTCGGATCCATGACGCCGTCGAGCACGAAGCGGCCCACGCGGTCCGGGTAGAGGTCGGCGTAGGTCGCCCCCAGGTAGGTGCCGTAGGAGAAGCCCAGGTAGTTCAGGGAGTCGTCGCCGACAGCCGATCGCAGCACGTCCATGTCCCGCGCGGCGGAATAGGTGTCGAGGTACGGCAGCAGATCGCCGGAGTCCTTCTCGCAGGCGTCGGAGATCTTCTGCATCCAGTTCAGGGACTTCTGCAGCCCCTCGGGCGTGCCGCCGTCGTAGGTGTCCGCGCGGTACTCATCGGTCTGCGAGTCGTCGAGGCACTCGATGCCCTCGGAGCGGGACACGCCCCGGGGGTCGAAGCTGATGAGGTCGTAGTTCTCGCGGACCTTCTGGCTGAACAGGTAGTCCGCGCTCTGGGCGAGGAAGTCGACGCCCGAGCCGCCGGGGCCGCCCGGGTTCGTGAGCAGCGACCCCTTCGCCTCGCCGGTCGCCGGCAGGCGCACGAGCGAGATCTCGACATCGCCCGCGCCCGGGTCGTCCCAGACCTTGGGGACCTTCACCGTCGCGCACTGCAGGCCCTGCACGGCGGCCTCGTCGAGCACGTCCTGCCCGCAGCCCTCCCAGACGGCGTCCTGGCCGTAGAAGTCGGCGTAGGCGGAATCCTCGGCGGGGTCCGACGGCAGGTCCTGCGCGTGGGACGTGCCGAGCTCGGCGAGCGCAGTGGTCGCGTCGCCCGAACCACCGCTCCCCGAGCCGCCGTCGCTCGAAGCGCCCGAGTCCGAGGCGCCCGAGCGTCCGTCGGCCCCGTCCTCTCCCCCGTCGAGCAGGCTGCATCCGGAGACCAGGAGGGCCGTCGCGGCGGCGCCGGCGAGAACGCGCAGGGCGCCTCGACGCGATCGGGTGCGCTGCATGGGGAAGCTCCTGGGGTGGGGTGCGGGGTGCCCGCCCATCCTAGGGGCGGGCACCCGCGGAAGCCCGTTCAGACGGGCCTTTCGGACGCCGGGTCAGCCGATCTCCCGGCGGGCCCAGCGCACGCCGCCGGCGACGAGCGGGATGAGGATCAGCAGCACGATCGCGCCGATCGCGGAGGCGGTCACGTCGCCGCGGGCGAGGGTGTCCGCGGAGCTCGTGAGGTCGACGTAGCGCATGACCTCCGCGACGGTCTCCGAGCCGAGGACGGCCACCATGGAGGTCGCGACGGTGACCACGAAGGGCAGCACGACCGAGATCACCATCGCGAGCGCGGTGCCCTGCAGCAGGGCCGCGCATCCGGCGGCGAACAGGGTGCCCAGCAGGAGCTCGAGGCCGGTGCTGCGCAGCATGCTGCCGACGTTCTCGAACGTGGACCCATCACCCGAGATGGCGCCCACGAGAGAGGCGAGTCCCAGCGCGGCGCCGAGGCCGATCGCGGTGACGACGAGCGCGATGATCAGCGCGGCGACGACCTTGGACAGCAGCACGCCGGTGCGGCGCGGGCGCAGCAGGAAGGTCTGCTGGATCGCGCCGGGCCACTCCCCGACCACGGTGAGCACCGTGAGCACGGGCAGGACGACGCCGAGGACGAGGCCGACGGCGACAATCGAGCCGTAGGCGATCACCGGCGAGTCCTCGAGGAGCAGCGGCTGCAGCGCGGTCGAGAGCAGGGCCATGCCGAGCACGGCGACGGCGCTGACGATGAGCAGGATGCGCATGGCCAGGGTGTCGAGCACCTGGCGCAGGTCGAGCAGCGGTCGGAAGGTGCCGGGGCCGGAGGCGCCGGCGGAGGTGCCGGCGGTGGCGAGCGCAGAGGATGCGGTGGTCATGATCAGGCCTCCTGGGAGGTGGTCGGTGCGGCGGCTGCGACAGTCGCCGGGGCGGGGCGCGGCGCCTGGCCGTCCTCGGTGAGGGAGAAGAAGACGTCCTCGAGGGAGCCGTCGCTCAGACGCTGCAGCTCGGTGAGGACGAGGCCGTGCTCGAGGGCCAGCCGGCCGACGTCGGCCGGCTCGAGGGCGAGGGTGAAGGAGCCGTCGCTGCCGCGGGTGGCGCCGACGCCGCTGGCCTCGACCGCGCGGCCCAGGGCCCCGGGGTCGAGGGCCGCGACGCGGGTGCCGCCCTGGGCGGTGACGTCCTCGAGACTGCCCTCGGCGACGAGCCGGCCGTGGGCGATCATGGCGACGCGGTCCACGGTGGCCTGCACCTCGGCGAGCTGGTGGCTCGAGAGCAGCACGGTGCCGCCGGCGTCGGCGAAGGAACGCAGGAGCCGGCGCATCCAGCGGATACCCTCGGGGTCCAGGCCGTTCGCGGGCTCGTCGAGGATGAGCGCGGCGGGGTCGCCGATGAGGGCGACGCCGATGCCGAGCCGCTGCCGCATGCCGTAGGAGTACCCGCGCACGCGCTTGCGGCCGGCCCCGGACAGGCCCACCATCTCCAGGACCTCGTCGGCGCGGGAGGCGGGCATGCCGCAGGTGCGGGCCGCCAGGCGCAGGGTCTCCAGGCCGGTGCGGCCGGGGTGCAGGGTGCGCGCGTCGAGCATGACGCCGATGACGCGGCCGGGCTGCGGGATCGTCCGGAAGGACATGCCGCCCACGAGCGCCGTGCCCGAGTCGGCCTCGGCGAGGCCGGTGAGGATCCGCAGGGTCGTGGACTTCCCGGCGCCGTTGGGGCCGAGGAAGCCGGTCACCGTGCCGGGTTCGCACAGCAGGTCGAGGCCGTCGACGGCCGTCTGCTCTCCGTAGGTCTTGCGCAGGGACTCGATGCGCAGGTCGACGCTCGCGTCGCTCCGACGGGTCCCTGCGGGCTCGGTGCCGCGAGCCTCGGTGGGGGTGCTGGTGGTGGTCATGGCTCCACCCTGTCGGTCGAGGGGCCGGGCGCGGATCCTCCCGCGGGTCCGCCGGCGACCGACTTTGGTCGCCTCGCACGACGGCGCGGGGTCGACCGAAGGTACGGCCGGACGGGACCGTCGCTCCCCAGCCGGTCGGACCGGCGCGCTCCCGGCCGGAGGCGCCGTCGGCCCTGGTTACAGTGGCCCGATGGAGGAGTGCGGATGAGGCGGCGGGCGGCATCGGACGAGCGCGCCGCGCGCGGGGCCGGGGCCGAGGTCCGCGACCGCGACGGCGCCGGATGGATCGGGCACGTCTGGGTCGATGTCGTGCTCGTGATCGCCGTGCTCGCCGAGGGGGTCGGGCGCGCCGTCTGGCACGTGCCCTTCAGCCACGGCGACGACCCGGTCGCGATCGGGGTGGGCGTCCTCGCGGGGCTCGCGCTGCTCGCGCGCCGCCGCACCTGGCGCTGGCTGCTGCCGCTCGTGCTCGTGGTCAACGTGCTGGGCGCCTCCCAGGTGGTGCTCGCGATCGCCTCCTTCGCGCTCGCCGGACGCCTGCGGGGACGCTGGCAGCCGCTCGGGGCGATGGCCCTCGCTGTGCTCACGGGCGTGCTCCCCCACCTCGCGAACCCGCTGCGCCCCGCGGTGGCGGGCGCGCTGGTGAGCGGCCTGGTCGCGGCGATCGCGGCGGTCGTCGGGATGTACCTGCGGGCCCGCGCCGACCTGCTCGCGGAGCTCACGGCGCGCGCGGAGGAGGCCGAGCACCGCCGGTCGACGGCCGAGCAGGACGCCCGGCGTGCCGAGCGCACGCGCATCGCCCGGGAGATGCACGACATCGTCGCGCACAAGATCTCGCTGGTCGCGCTGCAGGCCGGCGCGCTCGAGGTCAACCAGAACCTCGAGCGCGAGGAGGTCTCGCGCTCGGCCGGGCTGATCCGTCAGACCGCGGCCGACGCCCTCTCCGAGCTGCGCGAGGTGCTCGGCGTGCTGCGCGGCGAGGAGGAGGCCGCCCCGCTGAACCCGCAGCCCACCTGGGAGGACGTGCGGCGCCTCGTGGAGTCGACGAAGGAGGCCGGGGTGCAGGTGGAGCTGTTCGACTTCATCGACGACCCGGTCCCCGACGCCCTCGCGCGCACGGCCTACCGGGTGGTGCAGGAGGGGCTGACGAACATCCACAAGCACGCCCGGCACACGCGGGCGCGGATCGCGCTGATCGGCGAGCCGGGCGACGACCTGCTCATCGAGATCAGTAATGTGCTCCCGAAGGGGTTCACGACGGATCTGCCCGGGGCGCGGATGGGTCTCTCGGGCATCGAGACGCGGGTGACGCATGCCGGCGGCACGATCACGTCGGGCCCCACGGACGACGGACGTTTCGAGGTGAAGGCGGTGATCCCGTGGCCGATTCCGCAGGGATGAACGAGAGCCCGGCGAGCACCGGGGTGAAGAGGATCGCCCTGGTCGACGACGACTCGCTGGTGAGGGCGGGCCTCGCGATGATCCTGGGCGCGGATCCGGGCATCGAGGTCGTCGGCGAGGGGTCCGACGGCAATCAGGCGGTCACGCTCGTGCAGAAGCACCGGCCCGACGTGCTGCTGATGGACGTGCGGATGCCGGGCATGGACGGCATCGCCGCGACGCGGGCGGTGTGCGCGCAGTCGGAGCCGCCGAAGATCATCATGCTCACGACCTTCGACATGGACGAGTACGTCTTCGAGGCGCTCGAGGCCGGGGCCAGCGGGTTCCTGCTCAAGGACACTCCCCCGCAGGACCTGATCCGCGCCGTGCACGTGGTCGCCCAGGGGGACGCGATGCTCGCTCCCACGGTCACCCGGCGCATGCTCTCGCACTTCTCGCAGTCCAATCCCGGGACGCGCAGCGCCGAGCACGACGGCCTGGATCAGCTCACCGAGCGCGAGACGGAGGTGCTGGGGGCCGTCGGCGCCGGGCTGTCGAACGCGCAGATCGGCGAGCGCCTGTTCATGAGCGAGGCCACCGTGAAGGCGCACGTGTCGAAGATCTTCGCGAAGCTCGACTGCTCGAACCGCGTGCAGATCGCGATCATCGCCCACGAGGCCGGGCTGAGCGACGGGCTCGACGCCCCCGAGTGAGGGCTCCGCCCGAGAGCGGCGCCGACGGCTCAGCCCCAGCCGAGCTCGTGCAGACGCGACTCGGAGAGACCGAACAGGTGGCCGAGCTCGTGGAGCACGGTCACCCGGATCTCGGCGACGAGCGCCTCGCGGCTCGCGCTCACGCGCTGCAGGGGCCCGCGGAAGATGAGGATCCGATCGGGCTCGATGTAGCTGTCGAAGACGCTGCGCTGGTCCAGCGGGATGCCGTGGTAGATGCCCAGCAGCTCGGTGGCCTGGCGGCCGTCGCGCGCGGGATCGGGCTCCTCCTCGATGAGGATCACGACGTTCGACTCGGCGATCAGGCGCGCGGTCTCGTCCGGGAGCGAGTCGAGGGCGTCGTCGACGGCCTCCTCGAAGTCCTCGCGGGTGATGGCGATCATGCGCTCATCGAACCATTGCGGCCTGTGCCCGTGCCGCCCGGGGCGACATCGAGCGCGGCGGGATCGAGCGCTGCGGCATCGAGCGCGGCGGCATCGAGCGCGGCGAGCACCTCGCGTCCGCGCTCGGTGCGGGGGAACTCGTCGACGATGCGCGCGAGCTCCTCCCGGTCGGCGGCCGCGCCGAAGGCACCGGCGAACGGCTGCAGCCGCACGCCGCTGCGCAGGTCGCCGATGAGGAGCGGGTCGAAGCCGAGGGCGTCGACGATGCGCGCGGTCCGGTCGGCGTCCGCCGGGGCTCCCGCGATCGCGATCGCGAGGCGATCGGGTGCCCCGGCGGGGCGAGCCCTCTCGTCGAGGTCGTGGTAGCCCATGTGGTTCAGCGCCTTCACGACGTGAGACTCCGCCAGATGCTCCTGGACGAGCTCGCTCGTGGAGGCGGCCGGTCCGCCGAGCTCCTCGCTGATGCCGTCGGTCTCCCACCAGTGGTTCATCGCGTCGATCACGAGCGCGCCGCGCAGGGCGTCCGCCGGCAGCTCGCGGAACCTGCCCAGGGGCAGGGCGAGGATCACGGCGTCGGCGTCGCGAGCGGCCTCCTCGGGGCGCACCGCACGCGCACCGGGGGCGAGCACCGAGGTGATCAGGGCGATCGCCGCCGGGTCCCCGGATCCGGAGATCAGCACCTCGTACCCGGCCTCGAGCGCGCGGCGGGCGAGAACCGTGCCCACCTTCCCCGCGCCGAGGATCCCGAGGGTGCGGATCGGCGCGGAGGACCCTGCGCTGTCCGCGCTCATGCCGCCCCGTCCTCGCCCGATCGCTCGGACCCGGCGAGCATCTCGCGGACCATCGGCACCACCTGCGACCCGTAGAGCTCGACGGACTGGCGGCGCAGCGAGGGCAGGCTCTGCCCCGCGGTGTAGATGAAGTCGAAGCGCTGGACGTCCAGGGCGCGGATGTTGCGCACCATCTTCTCGGCGACCGTGCGGGGAGAGCCCACGTACAGCGCCCCGTGCTCGACCTCCTGCAGGAAGTGCTCCTCGGTCATGGCCGGCCAGCCGCGCTCGGCGCCGAGGCGGGCGTTGTGGGCCCGGTACGCGGGCCAGTACTCCTCGCGGGCCTGCTCGTCGGTGGCGGCGATGTGCCCGTGGGAGTGCATGCCGACCTGCTGCCGCGCCACCCCGAGCTGGTCGGCCGCGCGGTGGAAGAGGTCCACGTACGGGGCGAAGCGCTGGGGCTCGCCACCGATGATCGCGAGCATGAGCGGCAGGCCGTGGGCGGCGGCGCGCACGACGGACTGCGGGGAGCCGCCCACGCCGATCCAAGTGGGGATGCCGCCCTCGTGGTCGGTGCGCGGATAGACCTGCGCATCCTGCAGGCCGGGACGCGTGCTACCGGACCAGGTGACGGGCTGCTCCTTCATGAGCTCGATCCACATGCCGAGCTTCTCCTCGAAGAGCACCTCGTAGTCCTCCAGGGAGTACCCGAACAGCGGGAAGGACTCGGTGAACGACCCGCGGCCGAGGATGACCTCGGCGCGTCCCTCGGAGAGGGCGTCCACGGTCGCGAAGCGCTGGTAGACGCGCACGGGATCGTCGGAGCTGAGGACCGTGACGGCGCTCGAGAGATGGATGTCCTGCGTGCGCGTGGCGAGGCCCGCGAGCAGGGTCTCCGGGGCGGAGATCGCGTAGTCGTCGCGGTGGTGCTCGCCGACGGCGAAGACGTCGAGCCCCGTCTGGTCCGCGATGATCCCCTCCTCGAGGACGTGCCGGAGCGACGCGGCCTCGCCGAGGGTCCGTCCCTTCTCATCGACCATGACGTCCCCGAAGGTGTCGACGCCGAGCGTGATCCGGTCCATGTGCTCTCCTCCTCGTGCCGCGGGATCCCAACCTGATGCCGGTTCGTTGAGAGGTCAACTATTTCGCGGGGCCGCTTCTTCCCTCAGCACCCTCGATGTCGCGTACGCCGCATCGCCCCGGAAGGCGGTCGCGGCCGTCGCGGGGCGATCGGTATGCTTCCCCCGGGCCCCCATCGTCTAGCGGCCCAGGACACTGGCCTTTCACGCCGGCGACACGGGTTCGAATCCCGTTGGGGGTACGACTGGACGGCTCCGGATCCGGGGTCGGGACCACCGCCGCGAGCACCGGGAACGGGCACTGCGAGGTGTTTCACAGGCCGAGTGGTCGAGGGCCCGGAAAAGGTCCGGTAGAGTTGTCCAGGTCGGAAACGCGAGAGCGCGGACGACGAGAATGGCCCTGTAGCTCAGTTGGTTAGAGTGCCGCCCTGTCACGGCGGAGGTCGCCGGTTCAAGCCCGGTCAGGGTCGCCCCGCACGAGAGGCCCCGGAGCAGATGCTCCGGGGCCTCTCGCCGTCTCGGCCGTCACGTCCGCATCCGGACGTCGAGAGCCATCTCCCGCCGTCACCCGCTGGTGGCCCACGAGCGGCGCGCGCGTCCTAGGGTCGAAGGATGAGCACGCACCTCCAGAACCACCGCATCCGCCTCGCCGCGCGCCCGCACGGAGAGCCCACGGACGCGGACTACCAGCACGACATGGTGGACGTCCCCTCCCCCGCCGAGGGACAGGTCCTCCTGCGCACACGGTTCCTCTCGCTCGACCCGTACGTGCGCGGGCGCATGAGCGACGCCGAGTCCTACGCCGCCCCCATGGAGATCGGGGACGTGATCGTGGGCGCGACCGTGTCGGAGGTCGTGGAGTCCGCCGCCGACGGATTCAGCGCCGGCGACACGGTGCTCTCCTACGGCGGCTGGCAGGAGTACAGCGTGGAGGCGGCGGAGGGCCTGCGTCGACTCGACCCCGCGAGCGCACCGGTCACCACCGCGCTCGGCGTGCTGGGGATGCCCGGCTTCACCGCCTACGCGGGGCTGCTCGCGATCGGCCGGCCGCAGCCCGGGGAGACCGTGGCTGTGGCCGCGGCCACCGGACCGGTGGGCTCGGCCGTGGGACAGATCGCACGGGTCCTCGGAGCGCGCGCGGTGGGCATCGCCGGCGGCGAGCGCAAGGTCGAGCGCATGCGGGAGCTCGGATTCGACGCCGCGCTGGACCACCGGGCACCCGGCCTCGGCGCCCGCCTCGCCGACGCCGCGCCCGACGGCATCGACGTGTACTTCGAGAACGTCGGCGGCGCCGTCTGGGACGCCGTGCTCCCCCACCTCAACGAGTTCGCGCGCGTGCCCGTGTGCGGCCTCGCCGCGAGCTACAACGCGACCGCCCTCCCCGAGGGGCCGGACCGCAGCGGCGAGCTGATGGGAGCGGTGCTGCGCAAGAGCCTGACGCTGCGAGGCTTCATCCAGCGCGAGTTCGCGCCCACGATGTTCGAGGACTTCCTGCGGGACATGACCGGCTGGGTCGCGAGCGGGCAGGTCCGCTACCTCGAGGACATCCACGAGGGACTCGACAGCGCCCCCGACGCCTTCCTGGGGATGCTGCGCGGCGCGAACCTCGGGAAGACGATCGTGCAGGTCTCCTGACGCGCCGCCCCGTGGCATGCCTCTCACCCGCGCCGTCCGGTTGGGAGCACCGCACGCCGACTGCTAGCCTTGTCGTCGGTCGCCCTCGGCGATCACGGCTCTGTAGCTCAGTTGGTAGAGCGTTCGACTGAAAATCGAAAGGTCACCGGATCGACGCCGGTCGGAGCCACCAGCAGGACACGAAACCCCCGGTCAGCCGGGGGTTTCGTCGTTCCGTGGGCCGGGACGAGGTTGGCGGCCCATCATCTACCCATCACTTTCAGCCCGACTGGATGACGCCGGACAGCGCCTCCGCCATGACCGAGCCGGCCCGGGTGTCGCCCGCCAGAGTGTTCATGTAGACGTCCTGGGTGAGGGACGGGTTCGCGTGGCCGAGGTAGGCCGCGATCTCCGTGGCCGACATCCCGGCCCGGTCCAGCATGGTCGCCGCCGTCTTGCGGAACGTGTGGGTGGACAGCTTCGGGTATCCCAGGCCCTCGCGGACCTCGCGCAGCTCGCGCTGCGTGTTCGACGGGTCGCGCAGGCGCATCAGCACGGTCGGGAACAGCAGGTTCGTCTCGGCCTTCAGGCGCTCGTGGCGGCGCGCCAGCAGGTCGGTGGTGGCCCTCGGCAGCGGGGTGGTCCTCGCCGAGGAGTCCGTCTTGGGCACTCCCTGGCGGACGATCCCCCTGCCCTTCACGCGGACGTTGGTCGCCTCGACGGTCGCGGTGGACGCCTCGAAGTCGACGGAGGAGACGTCCAGGGCGCACGCCTCTCCGACCCGCCATGCGGAGGCGAGCATGAATTCGAAGAGCTCCACGGTGTCCTGCTCGACGAGGGAGGGAGTCGCGCGGATCGCCCGCATGAGGGCGGGCAGATCCTCGGGCGCGATGGCGGAGGACCCCTTCTTCCCCCTCGGCCGGGAGAGCCGTTCGACGTCGTGGACGGGATTTCGGTCGGCCGCCCCGTTGGACACCGCCAGTGCCATCATCCCCGACAGGGCCGAGCGGCAGTTCTTCGCCGCTCCGGGCCCGGAGTCGCGGCTGGTCGCGTTGAGGAAGGTGGACAGGCGCGACGGCGTCGCCTCGGCGATCGTGAGGTCGCCCAGTCGGGGGACGATGTGCGCGCCGACGGCGTAGCCGTAGGTCTCCAGCGTGCCGTCGGAGCGGCCCATGTCGCGCTTGTGGTCCAAGAAGAGCGCACCGAGGGCCTTGAGCGTCGTCGTCGGCTTGAGCATGTCGCCGCGCGCCGCCTCCACGTCCAGCAGGGCCCTCTTGAGCGCGGCCTCGGCCTTCGCCGCCGTCGGGCGCGTGCGTTCGACCAGTCGGGACTTGCCGTCGGCGAAGCGGTACCGGGTGCGCGCCCGCCAGCGCCCCCCTCCGGACAGCTCGACGGTGCTGATCTTCCCGTAGGTGCCGATCTCCTGCCTGGGACGGGGCATCAGGCCCCCTCCTCGAGGCACCTCTCCACCCAGGCGTCGACGTCGGCCTGACGCCAGCGGACCGAGGAGCCGATCTTCAGGGCGCGGGGCAGGGACTCGCCCAGCGACCTCATGCGGTAGATCGACGAGGCGGAGATGCCCAGCTGCTCGGACAGGTCGTCCACGGTGAGCAGCTTCGACGGCGTGAGCGCCGCGGCGGTCGTGGTCATGCGTACCTCCTGATGTACACGTTCTAGCACTTGTGGACGATAGTAGGGGTTGCTCCAATCATTTTGCAAACGCTGTAATCTGTGGGGATGACGACCGTGACGCTGAACGAGGCCGTGGGCTCCTACGCCGCCAGGACGCGCGCCGAGCACGGGGCGACGCTGGACCGCGTCGCGGGGCTGGCGCGCCCGTACGGGGCGACGTGGTCCGCCTCGAGCGTGCGCAACATCGAGCAGGGCACCGCCTCGCTGGGCCTGACCACGCTGCTCCACCTGGCGCTGGCCCTGCAGGGCCTCACCGGGAGGCCGCACACGCTCTCCGACCTGCTCGGCGACGCCGAGGCCGTGTACCTGGGCAACCGCCGACGGAACCCGGTCAGGCGGGAGTGGTTCGACCGCGTCCTCGCCGGCGCGGAGCTCGCGCTATCCCCGGACGACGTGCCCGAGGCGTCCGACTGGGAGGGCGGAGCGGACGAGGGCGAGCCGAGCCTGGCCGAGCAGCGCGCCTCGAAGAGGCTGGGGATCACGCCAGAGCGGCTGCAGCGATGGGCCGAGCGGCTGTGGGGGCACGCCCTGGACGCCGAGGCGGCGCGCAGGGCGGGCGACGACTCCACGCCGCAGGCACGGGGCCGCGTCACGCGGATCCTGGTGCAAGAGGTGCGGACGGCCATCGACGAGGAGGAGCGGTGACCACGGACGAGGGCTCCACGAACCAGGGCGACGACCCGATCGTCGTCGATCAGGCTACGTACTGGCGGCTCTTCGACAAGGCGCGGAGCCGGCTGGGCGACCCGGACGCCACGGAGGCCTCCAAGGAGAGGGCGCGGGAGATCCTGCGCATGCTGGGCGAGGACGTCGAGAGGATCGAGGCGGAAGCGCGCCCGCGCCGGTTCATGGAGGTGCGGGACCCCGTCAAGCGCAAAGAGTTCATCGAAGGGTCCTGGGAGGACCTGCGCGCGCCCGACAGCACGCCGTTCTCCAGGGGCCTGGCACGGGAGCGGCTGAGGATGCTGGGCGTGGACCCGGACGCGGAAGAGGGCGACGCAGGCGGCGGGCAAGAGGGCTGAGGACGGTCCGACCGGTGGAGCGGGGCCGCCGATCGGCCTCCGGCCGCCGGGGCCTGCAGCCCCTCAGGCTAGGCCCGGCCTCCGGCCGGGGAAGGCCAGTCCGCTCGCTCCGCTCGCGGGTTGCCTCAGGGAGGAGGGGCGGGAGGGATGTGCCGGGCGAGGCCGGGCGGAGCGGCGTGGCGCGGGCCACAGGCAGCACAGAGGATTTCTACCTCTCGTCCCCGGCGGTCGGCGGGAGGGATGAGCGCAGACAGACGAAGGGCCCCGGCTTCGCAGCCGGGGCCCACCTCGATCATTCCCATCCACCCGGCGAGTTAGCGGCTCATATACCAGGTGAACTTGAAAGTGTTTCCAGCGACCAGCTTACCAGGTAGCGACTATCTGCGTCAATCGAGGTAGATCACGGAAAATCGGGGTGGACCGAAGCATCCGCCCAGGGGCAGACCGAGGTCGTTCGCTCGTGCGGCCTGAGGTCGGCCGGCGGAGAGCAGGAGAGCAGACGGAGAGCACCCTGCTCTCCGCCGTGATCCATGAGATTCCGGGGCGAACGACCTGTGGAGAGCACGGAGAGCACGTTTGAGAGTCCGACGTGCATGACCGTGTGTGTTTTTTCTGCATACGCGGATGGCGCACACACCCCAAAAAAAAACACGCACACGCGTGTGGGGCCCGTCGGCCGGGTCATGCTCTCCTGCTCTCCCGACTCTCCCCACGCGCTGCGATCCCCGGACTTCCGGGCCAGACGCCTGGAGAGCACGCGGAGAGCTTCCTGTCGCCCTTGCTCTCCTGCTCTCCCGTCCGGAGAGCTACAGGAGTCCCTGCGCCTTCGCCCGTTTGATCCAGTTGGTGGCCGTGCGTGCCTGCAGCCCGAGCGCGGTGGCCACGGCTTTCGCCGGCGGCTCCCTCACGACCTCGGCGAGGCGGTAGATGGTGGCCGCGTCCTGGACGGTCGGGGCTGGCCGCTCCTGCTCTGCTGATTCCCTGAGCGTGTCCATCTCGGGAGCGACGAACGATGCGACCGAGGGCGTGAGCGCCGCGTCGTCGGTGTCGAACACCCTGGGTAGCACCCAGCGCAGGATGCTCAGCGGCGCGATGCGGCGCAGCAGCACCCCCGTGACCTCCCCTGCGTCCGAAGCGGTGATCGAGAGTCCGCGCAACCTGTACCGGCCCGCCTTGGCGTCGTAGACCGCTTCGACCTCGACCCGGACCCCCTCCACCTCGGAGTCGGTGGCTCCTTGAACGGCTTCGGCGGGCAGGGACTGTAGCGGCCCCTCGGCCCGCACCCAGGTCGGCATCACGACGCCCGGGATCGGCTCGACGGTGTCGGTGCCATCGGGCAGGCGGAGGTCCCATGTCGGCTCTGGCGTCACGGACCACCCGCGCTCGGCGAGGTCGGTCATCGGTGTGATCGGCATGGCCGGGAGCCTACTACCCGGCTCTGACACAGGTACGAAGCGGCAGTTCACGGCACTCGGTGTTCCTAGTGTTGTCATTACTGCGCATCTTGTGTAGAGTGGAGTCATTCCCACCGCTGACACGACAAGGAACGCCATGACTGATCTTGAGTTCGAAGACGACTTCATCGACGAGACCGAGGCTGCACAGCTCCTCCGTCGGGCCGTCCGTACTCTCCGGCTCGACCGTTACAACGGCGAGGGCCCTGCGTACATCAAGGCCGGTCGCACCGTGCTGTACCGCCGGAGCACCGTGCTCGCCTGGCTGGCGGCTCAGGAGCGTCCTGCGGCCGAGCTGGCCCACCGCGCCGTCAGCGCGTGAAAAGGGCTTCTGCCCCCTCTTAGACCTTCAGATCATTTCCATCCGCCTGGCGAGTTAGCGGCTCGTACGCCAGGCACGCTTGAAAGGCATCGCCATGTTCGAATACGACGACGAGCTCGACGCCGAGCCCGTGTGGTCCGAGCCCGAGGTCGACGACCTCGGCGACTACTCCGACCTCGCCGACGAGCACGCCCGCGAGCTCGCCGACAGCGCCGTCCCGGCCTCTGTGGCCGCGGAGCAGGGCGTGTTCACCGCCTACGCTGCCGAGGACCTGCCCGCATGGGCCCGCTGGATCTACGAGGCCAACGGCGACGCCGTGCTTCCCGCCATCGTCTACCCGATGACCCAGCCCGACGGCTCCGAGACCGGCCAGGTCAAGCCCGCGCCCGGCAGCGTGACGAACGCCGACGGGCACGTGCTCAAGTACGTTTCTCCCGGGCGGAACGACAACCCGGTCAAGCTCTCCGCGCTGCGTGAGGTCGACGCGCCGGAGAAGGTGCTGATCGTCGAGGGCGTGAAGCAGGCCCTGGCCGCGCTGGCCTGGGCACCCGAGACCTGGTCGATCTACCGGATCGCCGGCATCTGGTCGTGGATGGTCGCCGGTGACGGCGACGAGCCCGGATCCCCGACCGAGCAGCTGTCCGTGGTCCTGGACCAGGACGTCGTGATCGTCCCCGACGCCGACGCCAAGTCCAACCCCCGCGTGTTCGACGGCGCGAAGGCCCTCGGCGACGCGTGCAAGGACTTCGGTGCCAAGAGCGCGCGCTTCGCCCGTCTGCCCGGCGCTGGCAAGGAGGGGGTCGACGACCTGCTGGCCGCGTGCGCCGACGACGAGAAGCGGCGGAACCTGCTCAAGGCCTGGGTGAAGAACTCCAAGGCCAAGCCGGCCGACCTCGACAAGCGGCAGCTGAACCAGCTGCGCTCCCGGCTTGCCGAGGATCGCGCGGAGGAGGACCTCGAGGCCGTGTTGAGCGACGAGGGTGCCTTCGAGGGCCGGCGCGGCATCGACGTCGGGTCCGACCCCCGCCAGGTCACGCTCGACCTTTTCGAGGAGCTGTCGCTGAAGCGCGGCGGCACCACCGTCTTCAAGCGCAACAGCGGCATGGTGCGCCTCGAGCGCAACGACGCCGGCGCGCTGGTCTCCAACGAGCTCGGGATGCACGGGCTGCACAAGGAACTGCTGAACGTCGCCTGCCCCTACACGCTGGTCAAGAACGAGCCCAAGCGGGTCGTGCTCGGCAACGCCCTCCTCGGCATCGTCGCCGACCACTGGAACGAGCTCCCCCAGCTCCAGGGCGTCACCCGCACCCCCGTCGTCCGCCCCGACGGCACGGTCAACGCCGCCAACGGCTACGACGCGGAGACCGGCATGGTGCTCGACCTGACCGAGGACGTCCTCGGTCTGGAGGTCCCGGAGCACCCCTCGGACTCCGACCTTAAGGACGCCGTGTCGCTGCTGCGCGACGACCTCTTCGCCCCCGACGGGGCTGGCGGCTATGACGGCTGGGTCTTCAAGGACGTCTCCGACCAGGCCAACGCCCTCGCCGCGCTGATCACGCCGACCGTGCGCGCCATGACCGGGCCCGCCCCGCTGTTCCTACTCGACGGCCTCCAGCCCGGCGTGGGCAAGGGCGGTGCCGTCGACACGATCTCCAAGATCTGCTTCGGCACGCACGCCAAGCCCCAGGCGACCCCGAAGTCCGACGAGGAGATGGACAAGCGGATCTCGGCGGCGCTGCTGGACAGCGCGGACTCGATCATCCTCGACGAGGTGCAGGACGAGGACGGCACCTGCCGCCTGGAGTCGGCCGCCCTGCGCGCGGCGCTGACCGCGGAGGTCTACAGCGGCCGGGAGCTGGCCAAGACGCGGATGCTAAGCCTGCCCAACCTCGCCACGTGGTTCGGCCTGGGAAACAACGTCCAGGTTCCCCGCGACATGGCCCGCCGCGTCGTCCCGATCCGGCTCTCCTCCGACCGCCCCGACCTCGAGAACCGTGACTACTTCCGCCACGACCTCGGCGTCTGGATCCCGCAGATGCGCGGGAAGCTCCTCGCCGCCGTGCTGACGATGGTGCGCGCCTGGTTCGACCGCGGCCAGCCCGAGGCTCCGCGGTCCTTCGGCTTCGCCTCGTTCTCCACGTGGCAGCGGGTGCTGGGCGGCATCCTCCACCTGGCCGGCGTGGAGGGCTTCCTCGGCAACGTCATGGAGGTCCGGCAGAGCGCCGACAGCGAGGCCGTGGACAACCTCGAGCACTGGACCTGGGTCGAGTCGGCGTTCCCGGCGGGCACCCGCTTCGGCGCGGGCGAGGTCATCAAGCAGGCCAAGCTCGACCCCGACGCGCCCCCGCCGTATGGCCGCTCCTGGGACGAGCTCGACGCCCGCGGGCTGTCGGCCTACTACGGCCAGCACCCCAAGTGGTACGGCGACCTGCGGATCCGCCACGACGGGAAGCTGCACGGCAGCGGCAAGGCCTACGTCATCGACGTGCTGCCCTCGAACGTGGCCCCGATCCCGAGCACCGTCGCCTCAGCGCCGACGTCCGCTCCTTCGCCGTCTTCGGATCTGCGCCCGGCCGCCGGTGCCGCCCCCGGCGAGGTCATCGAGTTCACCGACCGCAAGGGCTTCAAGCTCACTGTGCCCCGGGCGATGCCGCCCATGAGGGGCAAGACCATCGCCGAGCTGGGAGAGGAGGACGCCTGATGAGCAAGACGATCGTCTACTTCGACCTCGAGACAGCAGACGCCGAGAGGCTGTGGGACTACGGCCCCGGCTTCGTCCGGATCGCCTCCGTGGCCGTCAACGGCGGCGACGCCTACACGACCACCGACATCGACGGTCTCGTGGAGCTGCTCCACAGCGCCGACCTCGCGGTGGCCCACAACGGCCTTGGCTTCGACCTGCTCGCCCTCGAGCGCTACCACGGCCTCGACCTGGCCCGCCTGGTCGAGGAGGGCCGGGTGCTGGACACCCTCCTCGTGGTTCGCCAGAACGACCCTCCGCTGCCGGCGAAGGTCGACGGCAAGCGCTACGACCTGGACTCGGTGTGCAAGCGGATGGGCATCGGCGGCAAGCTCGCCTCCGGTGACGGCTCCGTGCTGAAGAAGCTGGCCCGCGAGCACGGCGGCTACGACCGCATCCCGGTCGACCACCCCGACTACCTCGCCTACGCGCTCGAGGACGTCGAACTGCTGCGCGAGCTGTGCAAGCGTCTCGCGGTCGACGACTACTGCTGGCGCGAGACCCACGTGATGTACCGGCTCAGCCGCATCTCGAAGTACGGGTTCCGCGTCGACGTGCCGCTGGCGGAACGTCTGATCGCCGAGCAGGACGCACGCGTCGAGGCGCTCAAGCAGGAGCTGCACGAGCGCTACGGCCTCCCGCTCACGGGCAAGAAGCCCCAGCTGTCCAAGGCCGGGAAGACCGCGCTGGAGGCGGCGTTCCGCGACTGCGGTGTCGAGCCTCCCTTGACGGACAAGGGCAACTTCGGCACCGGCAAGGAGCTGCTGGACCGGGTGCTCGAGGAGAACCCGGGCAACGAGAGGCTCGCGTCGCTGTGCATGGTGCTGCGCTCGATGAACGGGGAGCGCTCCGTCGCCGGGACGATCCACGACTGCACGAAGGCCGACGGGCGGGTCCACCCGCACATCAGCGCCGAGCAGGGCTCCGGGAGGATCTCGGTGACGAAGCCCGGCCTGACGGTCTTCGGCAAGCGCGACCGGAAGAACGGCCTGGAGAGGGCGCTGCTGCTGCCCGACGAGGGCGACGTGCTCATCGGGGCGGACCTGTCCCAGATCGACGCCCGCGCCATGGCCGTGCACAGCCAGGACGAGGGCTACATCGCCGCCCTGGAGCCCGGCAAGGACCTGCACGACGAGATGGCCGCCGCCGTCTTCGGGGAGTCCGGCTGGGACCGCAGCGCCGGCCACCACCCCCGCCGGGGCGAGGCCAAGGCGATCACGCACGCGACCTCCTACGGCATGGGGGCCGCCGGGCTCGCCAAGTACGCCGGCTGCACCCTGCCGGAGGCCGAGGCGCAGCTGACGGCGCTGGCGGTGCAGTTCCCGAAGCTGGACGCCTACAAGCGGTTCATCCGCGACGAGGGCCGTCGCCAGGTCCTGGAGAACGCCTTCGGACGCCGCATGCGCGTCGAGCCGGGCAAGGAGCACACGAAGGCCCCCGCCTCGATGGGGCAGGGCACCGCGCGGGACCTGCTCATGGAGGGCATCCTGCGCCTGCCGACGTGGCTGCTCCGGTGCCTGAGGGCGATCATCCACGACGAGATCATCCTCTCCGTCCCCGAGGCCCGGGCCGACGAGGCCGAGACCGCGGTGCTGGGGGCCCTGCAGTTCCCTTACCTCATCGAGCAGGGGGCGCTCGAGGTGCCGGTCCTGGCCGGCCTCTGCGATCGCGGAAGGGACTGGGCCGACTGCTACCGGACCGACCACGCCGGCTGGCCCGAGATCGCCTGGGAGCACCGCCAGCAGCCCACCTGCGACGACGCCGATTGCACCTGGCACACCGCCCCCGACACCACCACGAACGCCGCCTGAGCGGCGAGGAGAAGGAGAATCGACATGAAGATCCGCGACATCCCGATCAACCGCCAGCTCCGCGAGAACCCCGAGCTCCGGGCCAGTGTCGATGCCCGCGCGGCATCGGCGGGCATCACGAACGAGACGTGGCCCTACGGCGCGAACAACAACCTGTTCACCCGGGACCGCCTGCTGGACTGGGCCATCGGCCATGACCTGCGCCTGGCCAGGAAGCGCGACTGGTGCCTGCACTGGCTGGTGGGCGTCCGGTGCCCCGACACGGCCTGCAAGTCCGTCTACTTGCGTGATCAGCTCACTGCGATCTCGCCCGACCACGGGTTCGGTGACCTCAGCGCCGCGGGGATCGAGCTCGGCAACACGGCGACGTCGGATTGGCTCGACCACGTGACGCTCTGGACGCGCGGCGGCAGCCCCGCCGCGATCGTGGCCCAGCCGTACGGCCTCTGCGACGAGTACCGCGAGGGGCTCCTCAAGCTCGGCACCAAGCCCGGCCTGCGCGTGGAGATCGACGACGCCGGCGGGTGGTACGGCATGGGCACTACGTGGGTCGCGATCTGGCGCGACGGAGAGGTGCGGTTGCCGTCGCCTTCGCTCGTGTGCGACTCCTGCGGGGCCGTACGGAGCGGGTCGTGGTGGGTCAACCGCGAGACGCACGTCCTCCGCTGCCTTAAGTGCGCGATCGCCGAGGGCCTGACCGGTCCTCGTCCGCGCGACCGCGAGAACAGCCCGTGGCTGGAGGCCCGCCGTCGGGAGGTCACCCGATGGTTGCGCGGAGCCCAGTTCCTCTTCGACGCCCCGGCCAAGGACCAGGAGGACCTGTGATGGAGACTGCGAACCGCGCCCCGAGGTGGGCCACCCGACTTGCGATCCTCCTCGTGGCCGTCCTGACGGTCACCGCGTTCGGCATGTCCTTCGTCGCACTGCAGGACCTCATGGGCCGCACGGGTGCGAACCCGGCGGTCGCAGCCGGCCTGCCCGTGATCGTCGACGGCGCGATCGTCGTCGGGATGCTGCTGCTGTTCGTGCTGCACGACCGCCGCAGCAAGGGCGTCGCATGGGTGCTGCTGATCGGCTTCGCGGCGGTCTCCCTGGTCTGCAACGGCGTCCACATCGCCGTGGTGTTCGACCCGGCCCGCGGGCTCGGCCTGCCGTTCGCGATCTTCCTCGGCACGCTGCCCCCGCTGGCCCTGCTGACCACCAGCGAGGCCCTGGTCTGCCTCCTGACGCGCTCGGGGCCCGAGGAGGCGGACGAGGCCGCCGAGGAGCAGGAAGAGGCCGAGCAGGCCGCCGAGGCCCTGCCGTCGGCGCTCCCAGCCCCCGCCGCGCCGGTCGCAGCGCCGGATCCCGTGGCGACCCTGGTCGAGGAACCTGCGGAACCGGCTGCGGAGCCCCTCGCAGGGCCCGCGGTGGCCGCTGGCGAGCCCGCTGTTGAAGAGCGGTTCGACGAGGCCCTGCTGCAAGGCCCTTCGCAGGCCCCTCTCGCAGCCTGCGAGGACGCCATCCGCACCCACGAGGCCGGTGCGGACGATCCCGTCGCAACCGAGGGTGCGGACCGCGCGGCAGGACTCCAGGTCGTCCGCCCCGAGCCCCCGACGCCGACGGAACCGGCCGATCAGGTCGCCTGGATCCTCGACGAGGCCAGGGCCGGCCGCGAGGTCACCTGGAAGGTCGTGGCCGAGCGGCTGGGCCTCACGGACCGCACGGCGCAGTACCGGCTCACGACCGCCCGCAAGAAGGACCCCGAGGCCTTCGCGGCCTGAGCACCCGAAACCCCAGCGAAAGGAACCCACCATGTTCAGCACCAGCCCCTCCACGATCCTCAAGCGCATGGCGGCGAACCGCCGCCGGTACGCGGCGCGCCAGGCCCGCCTCGAGCTCAAGATCCTCCGCGCGGCCGAGCAGGAGGAGGCCCGGGCCGAGGCGCTGCGCCGCCTCCGTGCGCAGGAGGCCGCCGCACGGACGATCCGCCCCGCCGGGCTGGCCGACCCCGGAACCATCGACCGCGAGGCCGCAGACGGCCCCCTGACGGCCCCGGAGCCGCTCCCGCGGGACCGGGAGGGCCAGGTCGACTGGATCGCCCAGCGGGCCCGTGAGGGCCGCGAGACGGGCACCGCGGACCGCGTCGGGCTCTTCCGGGACGCCGGGGTCCTCATGAGCAAGAGGACCGTCCAGAGGCGCGCCGCCGAGGCCCGCGCCCAGCACCCCGAGGCCTTCGCCGCCCACCCGAGCGTCCCCACCCCCTGAGGGGCCTTCCGGCCCTTCGGCCAAGCATGGCCCGCGCGGAGCGCGGAGCCCGGTTGAGCACCACGAACCACCACCGAACCGAACACGAAGGAGAACACCATGGCCACCACCGAGGACGAGGGGTTCCGCGTCAGCGACGACGGCCTCGTCAACGACACCGGCTGGACCCGCCACCTCGCGGCGGAAGCCGCCGCCTGCGCTGCCGCTCCGGCGACGCCCCGCACGCCCTCCGCTCCCGCTCCGGACGAGCGGGAGGTGCGCGGGCCCGATCCCTACGAGGACGACACGGTCTGGCCGAAGGTCGGGCAGGTTTGGTACGTCATCGGCGAGCACCGCAGTGTGCGGTTCGTGACCGCCAGGTCCGGCGTCAAGGGCGGCACGATCCACTGGGTCAGCAAGCATCGCACGTCGCCGCTCCCGGTGTTCGGCACCGCGCCGCTGAAGAACTGGATGCGCGAGAACGAGTTCGTCCACGACGACATGGACGACTGGTACGCCGAGCTGCTCGAGAAGCATGGCGTGATCCCCTCCGCTGCCGCTGCGGAGGCCGAGGCGAAGGACGACGAGACCACCAACGAGAACAACGAGAACAAGGAGATTTGATCATGAAGAGCACCAACGCGCGCGACGCGAAGATCATCGAGCTGCGCCGCCGGCTCGAGGAGGCGGAGGCCGAGGCCCGCGCCGAGGAGAGGGCCGAGCAGAAGGAGATCGAGAAGGCCAAGAAGCTGGCCGGGGACGCCCACACCAGGGCCGTGCTGGGCCTGTACGAGCTGCTCGGGATCGAGCCCGAGGTGCCCAACGTCCGCAGGGTCAGGGGCGAGGAGCGCGAGGTCGCCGTGGACCGCGACGAGAAGCTGCGCTCCTCCCGGCTGCTGGCCTTCGTCGAGGGCCTGGTCGACGGGGCCGACGAGGGGCTCTTGGAGCGCCTGCGCGACGAGGACGAGTCCGGCCGCCAGGAGCGCCGCCCCAAGCCCAAGGGGCGCGCTGCGGGCACGGCCACCGATCTGCCCGTCGGTGAGGCCTCCGAGCCGGAGGCCGACGGCGGGGAGGAAGGGCAGGACGGCGACGAGCGCCGGTCCTGGTCGGCGTAGACGCCGCAGCACCGCAGGGTCGAACGGGGAAGCCCCGGCCCGCCACGACGGCGG